>NZ_SMKU01000311.1 GCF_004349215.1 Actinomadura rubrisoli
GGTCCCATCCCGAACCCGGAAGTTAAGCCCTTCAGCGCCGATGGTACTGCACGGGAGACTGTGTGGGAGAGTAGGACACCGCCGGACTCATATTGCAGGAAGGGCCCCGCCACACGGCGGGGCCCTTTCTCATTTGCCCGGTGGATCATTTGTCCGGCGGATCAGATTTCTTCGCCGGCCAGCACGGCGTCGGCGTCCACAATTCGGTAGGCGTATCCCTGCTCGGCCAGGAAGCGCTGCCGGTGGGCGGCGTAGTCCTGGTCGAGCGTGTCGCGGGCGACGACGGCGTAGAACCGGGCGCCCTGGCCCGATGCCTTCGGGCGAAGGAGGCGGCCCAGGCGTTGGGCTTCTTCCTGCCGCGAACCGTAGGCCCCGGACACTTGGACGGCGACGGTGGCCTCGGGCAGGTCGATGGAGAAGTTCGCGACCTTCGACACGACGAGGACGTTGATCTCGCCGGAGCGGAAGGCGTCGAAGAGGCGTTCGCGTTCCCGGATGCGGGTCTCGCCCTTGATGACGGGGGCGTCCAGGAGTGCGCTGAGTTCGTCGAGCTGGTCGATGTACTGGCCGATGACGAGGGTCTGCTCGCCGCGGTGCCGGTCGACCAGGGCCTGAATGAGCTTGGTCTTGGTGTCGGTGGTGGCGCAGAAGCGGTACCGCTCCTCCGGCTCGGCGGTCGCGTAGGCGAGGCGCTCAGAGTCGGTGAGGGTGACGCGCACTTCGACGCAGTCGGCGGGGGCGATCCAGCCCTGCGTCTCCATGTCCTTCCACGGCGCGTCGTACCGCTTGGGGCCGATGAGGGAGAAGACGTCGCCCTCGCGGCCGTCCTCGCGGACGAGCGTGGCGGTGAGGCCGATGCGGCGGCGGGCCTGGAGGTCCGCGGTCATGCGGAAGATGGGCGCGGGCAGCAAATGGACCTCGTCGTAGACGACCAGGCCCCAGTCGCGGGCGTCGAAGAGCTCCAGGTGCGTGTAGACGCCCTTCCGGCGCGTGGTCATGATCTGGTAGGTGGCGATGGTGACCGGCCGGATCTCCTTCTTGGTGCCGGTGTACTCGCCGATCTCGTCCTCGGTGAGGGATGTGCGCCGGAGGAGCTCCTGCTTCCACTGGTGCGCCGAGACGGTGTTGGTGACGAGGATCAGGGTGGTCGCTCCGGCGCGCGCCATGGCGGCGGCGCCCACGATCGTCTTTCCGGCGCCGCAGGGCAGGACGACGACGCCGGAACCGCCGTTCCAGAACGCCTCCGCGGCGTCGCGCTGGTAGGAGCGCAGCGTCCAGCCGTCCTCGACGAGGGAGATCTGGTGGGCTTCGCCGTCCACGTACCCGGCGAGGTCCTCTGCGGGCCAGCCGAGCTTCAGCAGCGCCTGCTTGAGGGCGCCGCGCTCGCTCGGGTGGACGGCGACGGCGTCCTCGCCGACCCGGTCGCCGATCATGCCCTTGATCTTCTTGGCGCGCATCACCTCCTCCAGCACCGCGTGGTCCGAGGACGACAGGACGAGGCCGAGGGCGGGGTGCTTCTCCAGCCGCAGCCGCCCGTACCGCGCCATCGTGTCGGCCACATCGACCAGCAGGGCGTGCGGGACGGGGTAGCGGGAGAACTTCAGGAGCGTGTCGACGACCTGCTCGGCGTCGTGGCCGGCGGCGCGGGCGTTCCAGAGGGCGAGCGGCGTCACCCGGTAGGTGTGGACGTGCTCGGGCGCGCGTTCGAGCTCGGCGAACGGCGCGATCTCCTTGCGGCACGCGCCGGCCAGCTCGTGGTCGACCTCAAGCAGCAGTGTCTTGTCGGACTGGACGATGAGCGGACCGTCGGTCACGTGGAGCAGCCCCCGTATGGATTCGGTGATCGATGCCTCGCCCGGCGGCCGGGCACCCGCTGGTGCACCGTACCCGAGGTCCGGCGGCGCGGGGCGCCTTCTGGGCGAGACCCAGGTTGCAACGGTCGAGGCGGCCCTTCTCTTCCCCGTGATCTTTTCAGCGGTCGCCCGCAAGGGTGTCGACCGCTTCGGCGGACGGTCCGGAATCCACGGCGCTCAGCAGCGCGGGCAGGAGGCCGGGGAAGCGGGCGTCGAGGTCCTCGCGGCGGAGGGAAAGGAGGTTCTCGCGGCCGGAGGGGCGCTGCCAGATGACGCCGCTGTCGCGCAGGACGCGCCAGTGGTGGGTGAGGGTCGACTTGGACACCCCGTCCAGGATGCTGCCGCAGGAGTGCTCGCCGCCATCGGACAGGACGCCGATGATGCGCAGGCGCAGGGTGTTGCCCAGGGCAGACAGGACGTTCTCCAGCAGGATCTGCTCCCGCCCGGGGTGCTGAGCGATCATGCCCGCCAGTCTATGCGACCGTACGCGTACACGTGGACTGTGGTCGCCGCGTCGTCCGGCCCTCAGATGCCGGACGAGCCGCCGTAGTTGGACTCGGAGTTGACCACAAGGTAGAGGTACACCACGACGAACACGATGCCCGCGACCACGGAGACGCCGAAGAGTGCCCAGCTCCAGATCGTCAGCTTCCGCGCGGACGGGGGGTCGGTCTGGACGCGGCCCATCGCGATCGCGGCGGTGATGATGCCGGGGATGGCGACGATGTTGCAGCACAGGAGGACCGCGACGATGTTGCAGACGAGGGCCCCAATGGCGGAGGCGTTGCTTGCCGGGGCCTGGTACATCCCGGGAGGCCCGTAGGCGTACCCATACCCGGGTGGCTGCGCTCCCGGGCCGTAGGGGTTCGCGCCTGGAGGTCCATAGGCACCGCCCGCGTCCCAGCCTTGGTTTCCACCGTAAGGGTCCTGCCAGTCTGACGGCGGACGTCCTCCATACCCGCTCACAGGCGGCCTCCTCTCGCCGTCCGCCC
The DNA here is from genome assembly GCF_004349215.1 of Actinomadura rubrisoli. Lineage (GTDB taxonomy): Bacteria > Actinomycetota > Actinomycetes > Streptosporangiales > Streptosporangiaceae > Spirillospora > Spirillospora rubrisoli. The sequence continues at coordinate 2,846 of NZ_SMKU01000311.1, forward strand.
CGCAGGGCCCACGCGGCCGCGGCCCGCACCGGAGTCGAGGGCACGCTACCGGCCCAAGATGTCACCCAGTTGGATAGCCGGAAAGGTGATGCGGTTCCCTCCCTGGTCGACGGGACGAGTCCAAGGGAGACGCCAAGCCCCGGCCAAGGGACCGCGAGTGTCCCTCCCAAGGAAGCGCACCAGGGGACTGCACTGCATGTAGCCGCGCCCAAGCACCGCAAGTGTCCTTCCAAGGGAGCGCACGAAGGTGCATGTAGCCTCGTCCAAGGACCGCGAGTGTCCTTCCAAGGGAGCGCGCGAAGGAATGCAAGTGCCGCGTCCAAGGACCGCAAGTGTCACGCGAGCGCGAAACTCTGACCGGTGGGGCGAAGCCGAAGGCGAGCCCCACCGGGAAGATCGCGAAGCGATGCCGCGCTCGCTCAAAGCACGGTCGGGGGGCGAGCCGCTAGGCGAGCTCCCCGGGCCGGGATTTGCATTAATCCAGCTCGGAGACGCCGGTGATGCGGTGGAGGGCGAAGCGGTGGACGGCGGCGCGAGTGGCGTCGTAGCCGGTGAGGAAGCCGCCCTCGACGCGGACGGGTTCCACGATGCGGCTGGACGCCTGGCCCTGCTGGTCGAGGTAGCCGATCCAGACGCGGCCGCCGCGCTCGACCGCGCCGCGCAGGCGGTCGATGGTGGCCATCGCCGGGGAGCGCGGTGGGTCGCCGGGCGGGGCGTCGGCGCGGAGGCGGGCCTGTTCGGCGCCGTGCCGGGACGCCTCGTCGCCGGCGCGCAGGGCGCGGACGGCAGCCGTGATCATCGACGCGTCGACCGTCTCGTCCGGCCGCAGCCGGACGATCTCGGCGGTGGGCGGCGGGTCGGCGCGCTGCGCGTCCGGGCGGGTGATGATCACGCCGCCGCCGGGGGACTCGGCCACCGGGGCGAGGCCCATGGCCCGGAGCGCGTCGAGCAGTTCGGCCCGGTGCATTCCGGACGCCAGGACGGTCGGGGCGAGCCGGTGCAGGCGGAGGGCGTCGGCGCGGCGATCGGCGAGGATCTCGTCGAGCGTGGCGGGCGAGTCCGTCCGGATGTAGGACGACAGGGAGCCGACCCGCAGGTGCCCGTGGCGGCGTGCCACGTCGTCGATGAGGTAGGTGAGCGGCTGCGGGAGCGGGGTCGCCGAGTGGCGGGTCAGAAGGCCGGTGACGTCGGCGGCGGTGCGGCCGGCGTCCAGGGCGCGCCGGATCGACTCGGGCGTGAACCGGTAGACGGTGGCGCCGCCCGTGGACTCGACGTCGGCGGCGAGTGCCAGTTCCCGGGCCAGGTCGGTGACGAGGGGGCCGGGTGCGACGGCGGTCAGGTCGGCCTGGATGAGGATCCGGTCGACCGGGTCGGGCAGGTACTTTTCCAGGCCGGGTTCGGGGTCGTCGCCGGCGAGCAGGTCGCGGGCGAAGGGGGCCAGCTCGCCGAATCCGGTGATGCCGAGCGCCGCGGCCTCGCGGAGCGTCCAGCCGAGCATGCGGTCACGGGCGGGGCCGCCGCGCCGGGGCCGCAGCCAGGCCAGCCGGACGCGGAGGGCGTCGGCGTCGACGGCCTTGCCGCGTCCGGCGTCCGCGAGGATCTGCAGCGCCGCGCGGCGGACGGACGGCGCGCTGCCGCGAACCATCGCCTCGCTCAGCGCGTTGATCAGCCGGTCGCGGTCGTCGCGCTCCCCGGCGAGCCCGGCCGCCCGGTCGGATTTCAGCCAGCCGCGCGCCAGCTCCGTCCAGCGCCCGGCGGTGTCGCGCATCAGCCACAGGTCGTAGGCGGGGGTCGGCATCCATTCGCCGTCGAGGTCGCCGCTGCGGGTGAGCAGGCCCGCCGCGTACGCGGTCTCGACGAGCAGCGCCGCCTTCCACTCCGGGACGTCCAGGAGGACCGCGACGGAGCGCAGGTCGCGGACGGCGAGGCCGCCGCTGCGCAGTACCGGCGGCGGCTCCAGTCCCCACCGCTCCAGCAGCTCCTCCATGAGCCGGACGGCGTTGAACGCCTCTCCCGCGGCGGCCCGGACGACCCTGTCTTCCCGCCGCTGGACGGCCTCGGCGTCCGTGTCCGCGGAGGACGAGTCGCTCAGCGGGGGCGGCCGGGTGGACAGGTCGCGGAACAGGCGGCCGCCGCGCAGGTGCAGCGCCACTTCGCGCGGCAGGGTGACGGTCCGGTCGTCCTCGGCCGCGAGGAGGCCGCGCGCGAGGAGCCGTTCGATGGGCGTGGTCGCCGTGTCCAGCCGGACGGGACGGCGCGCGTCGGCCACGCGGCCCACGGGCGGGCCCCAGGCGAGCTGTTCCAGGGCGGCCCGCGCGTCGGGACCCGCGTCCTCGATCAGCGGCCCGGGGGCGCTCAGCAGCTCCGTGAGGCGCTGCAGGAGCCTGCTGGAGTCGGTGAACCCGCGCGGTGCCTCGCCCGCCAAGTCGGTGACCAGTGTGGTGAGCCGATCGATGGGGTATCCGGCGAAGACCTCCTGGACGGGCGGGCCGAGCCCGGCGGGGTGCGGCAGGCCCTGCCGGACGCCCGGGGCCGTCGCCAGCGTCTCGTTCCCCCAGGCCAGCCCGTACCGCCGCAGCGTCTCGGCCGCGTCGTCGATCTCCTGCGGGGTGGCGCCTAGGGCGGTGGCGAGCGCGTCCGGGGTCGTGGGCGGGGGCAGGACGAGCAGGGCTTCCAGGACGGCGAGCGTGAACCGGTCGAGGCGGTCAAGGGCCCGGGAGATCGCGGTGGGCGTGGCGGCGCGCGCGGCGAGGGCGGTCAGGTCGGCGGGGACGGGGGCCAGCAGTTCCGGGCGCGCGGACAGCAGCGCACGAAGCTCGTCGTCGCCTCGTGCGCGCAGCCAGTCCGCGTACGTTTCCATGCCGTTCCCCAACTTTAGGTGGCGTCCGCACCCGCCGCGCCGGGCCCCTTCAGCGTAGGAGCAGGGGCGGGGGCGGCGTGGCGGCATGCGCTTTCCGGACGCCCCCCGGCCCGGGAGGAAACGCAGGCCAGGGCGGCGGACGCGGAACCGTGCCCGGGGACGCGGTACGGCGGGTCATCGCAAGCGCGCGCGTCGGGCGCTCGCCCGCCCGTGGTCCGTGCAGGGCGTCCGGGAGCGGACGTCAGGTGGCGGGTGTCCGCTCCAGGTTCACCAGCCCGAGGCCGAGCCGGGCCCAGCTTTGGACGAACCGCTTCTCGTCGATGCGGGTGGGCGGTTCGTACATCGACTCGTTGGCCAGCCAGTAGTTGACCACCGCGCCGCCGAGGATGGACGCGACGGCCGGCCAGTCCTCGTCGGAGCCCTCGAACTCGGGCTGCGCCGACAGCCAGGTGGCGATCCCGTTGTACAGCGGGTTGACGATGCCTTCGCGCATCTCGGCGACGAGGTTCGGGAACTGGTCGAGGTCGCGGAACAGCACCCGGATCAGGTCCTGCTCCTCGCGCATCTTGGCCAGGCCCGCCTGGCAGGTCATCCGCAGGCGGGTCTCCAGGGGGCGGTCGGCGAACGCGGTGGCCTGCTTCAGCACATCGCTGACCTGCCGGCGGGTCCGGTCGATGTGCTCGCGGATGGCGGAGGCGAGGACCTCCTCCTTGGACCGGAAGTGGCGGTACAGGCCGCCCGCGCCGGGGGAAAGGCCGGCGGCCGCCTCGATCTCCGCGACCGAGGTCGCGGTGTAGCCGCGGTCGGCGAACAGCCGGAGCGACTCGGCCACGATCCGCTCGCGCGTAGATGTCGTCATGATGATGAATTCCTCCGCAAGCACAGTAAGGCATCTTCGACCTGCGGGTCCCTGCGCGGGCTCCGGCGCGCCCGAATTCGTGATCTGGCTCCCGCCGGTCCAGGTGCGACTAGAGTTCTGTGCTTCGCGCCCCGTCGCCGGAAGGGGCGTCGCCGGAAGGGTCGACGATGGTCGTTTCTCCGCGGAAGGCGGGCCATGCGGCCTTCCTCCCCGAGGAGTTCGTGGTCCCCACGCTGGTCGCCGGACCCCGCTTCCAGATCCGCCCGATCACGGTGCACGACGTGGTCAAGGACTACGGTGCGGTGATCGGCAGCCTGGACCGGCTCGCGGGACGGTTCGGGCCCGAATGGGGATGGCCCGATCGTGAGTTCACCTTCGAGCAGGCCCTGATCGACGTCGCCTGGCTGCAGAAGGAGGGCCAGCTCCGGCGCTCGTTCAGCTACGTCGTCACCACGCCGGACGGGGAACGCCAGCTCGGCCGCATCCACGTCGCCCCGTCCGACATGAGGGGCGTGGACGCCGTGGTGGTGTTCTGGGTGCGCGCCGACGAGGAGAACTCCGCGCTGGAGAAGGAACTGGAGGAGTTCGTCCGCGAATGGGTCACGACGGCGTGGCCGTTCGAGGTCGTGCGCTTCCCCGGCCGCGACGCCGACGCCTGACCGGCGCCTGACCGCCTGACCGCCGCGTCCCGGCGCGCGGGTGCCTGGCCCCGCCTCTAGCGGGCCAGTCGGCGGGCGATGCCGACGAGGACGCGGCCGGCGACCAGGTAGACCAGGGCGGCGAGGCCGTAGTTGACCGCCACCTCGGCCTTCGGGTTCGCGGGCTGGAAGACGTCCTTGAACTCCCACGCCAGGTCAGTGGCCCGCTCGCCGAACCAGCGGACGAGGTCGTTCGCGGTGTTGGCCTCGAACGTGACGAACACGATGTGCACGGCGAGGATCAGCACGACGGCCGTGGTGACCAGCGAGATCGCGGTGGCGGCCAGTCCGGTGGCCCGCCTGCGCACGGCGGCGCCGGTGAACGACCACCGCGGCCGGGGGACGCGCCGGTCGCGGCCCCGGTCGCCGGGATCGGTGCGCGTCCCCGTCATGGCGCTCTCCTGCGGCGCGGTGCGCGCCCGCGCGGGTCCGGTCGCTCCGCCGCGGTCGTGGTCGGGATGGTGTGCCATGGCGCTGTCCTTCGGTGGGGCGGATGGGCCGCGGGTGCCGTCCGGCTGATCGTCCTTTGGGTTCCGGTGGGACGATCGATTCCTGTGTTTTCCCTGGTCAGTCGGTTCGTGGTCGGGGTCGCGGGTATATCGGCAGCACGGGAGGCCGTCGCGGCCGATCGGACAGGCCAGTTCCGGTCGGCGTGAAGGACGGCGGTCCCCGCGCGAGAAAGACCCCGCGCTCTCCTACTCGGATCCCGTCGCATCGCCACTAACAGGAGGGCGCGGGCACTCGCGCGTCTCAGGGCTGATGATCGGCCACAGGTGGCCGATCGTCCACCACCGTCGATCCGCGCGGCGCCGGGGTGCGGCTTTTCCGCCATACCGGGACCTTTACCCTGTGGAACGTGCCTGACCTCCCTTCTTCGGAAATCCCCGGTCGCGACGGTGCGGGGCTCGCCGTCGGCTTCGACCTCGACCTGACCCTGGCCGACACGCGCGCGGGTATCAGCGCGGTGTACGCCGCCATTGCCGCGGAGACCGGCGTACCCATCGACACCGACCTGGTCGTCAGACGCATCGGGCCGCCGCTGGAGGAGGAGCTTGCCTACTGGTTCCCGTCCGGTGAGGTGCCCGCGATGGCGGCCCGCTACAGGGCGCTCTACGCCGACATCGCCGTTCCCGCGACCGTGGTCATGCCGGGTGCCGTCGCCGCTCTGGAGGCCGTCCGGGCGCGGGGCGGCCGCGTCATCGTGGTCTCCGGCAAGAACCAGGCCGACACCGAGCGCACCGTCCGGTACCTGGGTCTGGGGGTGGACGCCGTCGTGGGCGGCCTCTTCGGCTCGGACAAGGGCGCGGCGCTGCGCGAGCACGGCGCCCGCGCCTATATCGGCGACCACACAGGGGACGTGGACGCCGCGCGGGCGGCCGCGGCGGTCGCGGTGGCCGTGGCCACCGGGTCGTTCGACTCAGCGGCTCTCACGGCCTACGGGGCCGACGTCGTCCTGCCCGACCTGCTGGCTTTTCCCGAGTGGCTCGGCGACTTCGCCGCCGCCTGACCCCGGGCGCCGTTGCGCCGGATTATTCAGATGCTGGAAAGCCCCTGGCCGGATAGCTTCTTCCCGTTGGCCCGCAGGCGTCGCGGGGGTCGCCGACGGTTCACCGGCTCGCGGTGAGGCACTAATCTTGGGGCCAATTCAGGACGATTACTAGACGAGGTCTCCCGTGCCGACTGGCAAGGTCAAGTGGTACGACTCCGACAAGGGATTCGGCTTCCTCACCCGCGACGACGGGGGCGAGGTGTTCGTGCACTCCTCGGCCCTGCCCGGCGGGGTGACGGCGCTCAAACCAGGCCAGCGCATCGAGTTCGGCGTGGTCGAGGGGCGGCGCGGCCAGCAGGCCCTGTCGGTGCGGGTCCTCGACACCCTGCCGTCGGTGGAGAAGACCATCGCCAAGCAGCGGCGCAAGAAGCCCGACGAGATGGTCCTCATCACCGAGGACCTCATCAAGCTCCTCGACGGGATCTCCAACACCTACCGGCGGGGCAAGCACCCGGCCCCGGCGGAGGCGAAGAAGATCGCCACCGTGCTCCGGGCGGTCGCCGACGACCTGGCCCCCTGACCGGGTCCGGCGGGGGCGGGCGTGGTGCGGGTGCGCGGCCGTCCGCTCAGGTGTGCATCTCGGGGTGGGCGTCGTTGAGCGTGGCGTGCTGCTTCTGGCGCTGCTTTTGCCGTTGCTTCTGGCGGCGGTGCTCTCGGTGGCCGCCCGTCCGCCGCGAGAGCAGCAGCGCCGACGCCAGCGCCAGCACGGCCGCGACGATCGCCATCGCCACCCGTCCGTCCGCGATGATCGACATGCCGAGGCCGAGCAGCCCGCCGACGACCCAGACGAGCTGGTGCAGGGTCTCGGAGACGGCGAAGGTGGACGAGCGCATCTCCTCGCCGATCTCCCGCTGGACCACCGCGTCCATGGAGAGCTTGCCGAGGACCTGGCCGAGCCCGGCCGCGGTGACCACCGCCAGCGCGGCCCACAGGCCGAAGAACACGGCGCTGGCGGCGGCGACGGCCGTGACGCCCGCGAGCGTCGCCGAGACGATCAGCCGGGGCGCCCGCGCCTTCATCCAGGCGCCGAGCGAGGTGCCGATCAGGCCGCCGGCCCCGGCGCACGTCGCCAGCATCCCCAGCGCGACGTTGGGCGACACGGGGTCGAACCGTTCCTGCCGTAGCAGGAACGCCAGGTAGAGGATCAGGAAGCCGGAGAACGCCCTCAGCACCGCGTTCGCCAGCATCGCCTCGGCCACGACCGGGCCGACGCGGGGAAGCGTCCGCCAATGCCTGCGCGGCTTCGTTTCTCCGGGGAGTCCGCTTGCGGGACCTTCGGCCAGCTCCTCGGAATCGTCAAGGGGGGCCTGGTCGACGTCCGGGACGTCCACGTGCTTGGGCAGCAGGATGGTGAAGACGACGCCCAGCAGGAACACCACGGTGGCGATCCGCAGCGTCCAGTCGGCCCCGGCGAGGACGGTGAGGCCCGCCCCGACCGGCGCGGCGACCGATGCCGCGATGAGCCCGGCGAACGACGCGCGCGCGTTGGCCGTCACCAGCGTGATCTGGTCGGGCAGGACGCGCGGCGTCACCGCGGCCCGCAGCACACCGAACGCCTTGGACAGCACCAGCACGCCGAACGCGGCGGGCAGGAACGTCACCTGGTCGCCGTGGAGCACCGCGCCGGCCATCGCCCAGCAGAGCAGGCCGCGGACCACGAACGTGGCGGCGATGGCGTAGCGGCGGGCGTGCCTCGTCCGGTCGAGCGCCGGGCCGATCAGCGGCGCGATGAGGGCGAACGGAGCCATCGTGACCAGCAGGTAGAGGGCGACCTGGCCGCGGGCCTGGTTGACGTCCAGGCCGAAGAACAGCGTTCCGGCCAGAGCGACCGTCAGCAGCGCGTCGCCCGCGGCGTTGATCGCGGACGCCTCGATCAGGCTGCCGAGCCCACTGCGCCCGGCGCCGTGCGCGTGCGTGACACGCCGGGTCAGCCGGCCCGTTCCCAGCATGCCGGAGCGCACGCCTCGGAGCGCCCGGCCCACGCCGCTGGCGCCGGCGCGGAAGGGTCGCCCGAGACGATGGGCGCGTGCCCCGTCTCCCATACGCCTTGATCTCTCCTTGCTGTGCTCGTCCGTGACGTCGTCGAGATACGGCTGTCGGAGTGGCTCAACTGAGGGTACGTTCCCTTCCTCGTGCCCGGCTCACCTCCCGGTTCGGGGCGTTCTCGGCGCGGCTACGGGCGATCTGGGCGGGTGCGGTGCCCGGCCACGTGCTTCCATAGGCGAGAATTGGCATGTGAGCCCACTGCGCCAGTCCAGCCCCGCGGGTCCCGCCACCGCGGGCCCCGCCTCCGGGCCCGCGGTGGCG
>NZ_SMKU01000312.1 GCF_004349215.1 Actinomadura rubrisoli
CCTACCCGGACCCCGCCTCCCCGGACCCCGGCTATCAGGACGGGGCGTACGCGGAGGGCGGCTACCAGGAGGCCCAGTACGCGGACGCCTCCTACGCGGACTCCCAGTACACGGATCAGCAGTACGCGGATCAGCAGTACACGGGCGCCCAATACGCGGATGCGCAGTATTCGGACGCCGAGTACGCGGGTGACCCGTACGCCGACCAGCAGTATGCGGACGCCCCTTATGGCGAGCAGCAATACGCGGAGGCCGCCTACGAGGAGCCCCAGCGCCCGGCTCCCCGGCGCCGTCCAGCCAAGAGCGCCAAGGCCAAGAGCGCCAAGAGCGCCAAGAAGGCCGGGCGGAGTGGGCGGGCTTCGCGCCCGGACCCGCAGCGGCCCGAGCGTGGTCCGCGGCCGCCCGGACGGGGGGCGGGCCTGGTCGGGCCGAAGCTCTACTTCGGGGCCGCCGCCGCGCTCGCCGCGATCGTGCTCATGGCGGGGGCCGCCGTGGTCCTGGGCGGCGGGGACGGGTCCGCCGCGCATCCGGCGCCCGCCGCCGCGCTGGGCAGGCCCGCCACGAGCGGCCCGTCGCCCGCCTCCTACTCCAGCTCGCCGTCGTCCGCCGCGTACGCCGCGATCAGCGCCCGCACCTCGGACGCGGCGCCGCTGACGATCGGCGAGGCGTTCCCGGAGTCGTCCGCGACGGTGTCGGTGCCCGGCGGCGGCGTGCGGCTCACGCTGCGGGCCAAGCGGCTGGACGGCGACTGCAACGCCGCCATCTGGGGCGCGACGGTCGCGGCGGACCTGAGGCGGGGCGGATGCACGCAGGCGGCCCGCGGCGTTTACTCCGACACCGGGCGCGGGTACGGGCTGGCCGTCGCGGTGTTCAACCTGGCCGGGTCGGCGGACGCCGACCGGTTCGTGGAGACCCTGGACCGCAGCCGCGGCGGCGGCTTCGTCCGGCCGCTGGAGGGCTCCGCCGCGTCGGCCTCGTTCGGGCAGGGCTTCGGGATGGCGCGCGGCCTGGCCCAGGGCCACTACGCGGTGGTCGCCTGGGCGCGGCGCCTTGACGGCAAGGGCGATGAGACGGACGAGACGCTGCTGTCGCTGCTGATCGAGGGCGGCAAGGCGCCGTCGGTCCTGGGCCGCGCGGCCGCGGCCGCCGACTGAGCCCCGGCCCGCCGAGCCGCCGCCCGCCGAACGCCGCCCGCTGAGCGGCCCGCGCTGAGCGACGGCCCGCTGAGCGGCTGCTCACCGGCCCGGCGGCGCGCCTTCCGGAGCCCGTGGCCCGGCGCGGACGTTTCCGGCATGTTTCCGTTTTTCACGGTAAACATCGTCTCCCGGTGATGATCCTCACCGAGGTCAGCGCCCTGGGCTCGGAGCGGCGGCCGGTATCCTGGTCTAAACCAATCAGAGATGACGCACAGGCGATCGCCGCGGAGAAGTTTCGCGATCCGGTGCAGTCGGGCATGATCCCGGCAGTGATGTAATCTCATCTCACCGCAGCAGGGCCAACGTCGTCCCGGGACTGCACTGACATCAAGCAGTGACACGACGAAGACGACGGGAGGGTTGATGGCTGCTGCTGCCCTCACACCGGGCCACCCCCATCCCCAGGGGCTGTACGACCCGGCGAACGAGCATGACGCGTGCGGGGTCGGCATCGTTGCCGACCTGCATGGCCGCAAGAGCCACGACATCGTCCAGAACGCCTTGACCGTCCTGAAGAACCTGGACCACCGCGGGGCCGTCGGAGCGGAGCCGGACGACGGCGACGGTGTCGGCATCCTCGTCCAGATCCCCGACGCGTTCTTCCGCGAGGTCTGCGACTTCGCGCTCCCCGAGGCCGGCGCGTACGCCGCCGGCATCGCCTTCCTGCCCGCGGACGGCGGCGAGCGCGCCGCCGCGGTCGCCCACGTCGAGACGCTCTGCGTCGAGGAGGGCCTGGCGGTCCTCGGCTGGCGCGGGCTGCCGCACGACCCCGACTTCACCGGGCCCGCCGCGCGGCGGGTCATGCCGGACTTCGCCCAGCTGTTCGTCACCCCGGCCGAGCGCGGCCCGCACGAGGGCAAGACGGGCCTGGAGCTGGACCGCGCCGTGTTCTGCATGCGCGAGCGCGCGGAGCAGGACGTGCGCGTCTACTTCCCGAGCCTGTCGAGCCGGACGATCGTCTACAAGGGGATGCTGACGACCCCGCAGCTGGAGCCGTTCTTCCCCGACCTGTCGGACCGCCGTTTCACCAGCGCGATCGCGCTCGTGCACTCCCGGTTCTCCACCAACACCTTCCCCGCCTGGGAACTGGCCCACCCGTACCGGTTCATCGCCCACAACGGCGAGATCAACACGGTGAAGGGCAACCGGAACTGGATGCGGGCGCGCGAGGCGCTGCTGAGGTCCGACCTGATCCCCGGGGACCTGTCCCGGATCTACCCGGTGATCGACATCGAGGCCAGCGACACCGCCTCGTTCGACGAGTGCCTGGAGCTGCTGCACCTCGGCGGGCGGTCGCTGCCGCACGCGGTGCTGATGATGATCCCCGAGGCGTGGGAGAACCACACCGAGATGGACCCGGCCCGCCGGGCCTTCTACGAGTTCCACTCCACCCTCATGGAGGCGTGGGACGGCCCGGCCAGCGTCAGCTTCACCGACGGCACGCTCGTCGGCGCCGTCCTGGACCGCAACGGCCTGCGCCCCGGCCGCTATTGGGTGACCGACGACGGCCTGGTCGTGCTGGCCAGCGAGGCCGGCGTGCTCGACATCCCGTCGGGGAAGGTCGTCCGGAAGGGCAGGCTGCAGCCCGGCAAGATCTTCCTCGTGGACACCGCCGAGGGGCGGATCGTCGAGGACGACGAGGTCAAGGCCGAGCTGGCGGCCGAGCACCCGTACGGGCGGTGGCTGCACGAGGGCCTCGTCCGGTTCGAGGAGCTGCCGCAGCGCGAGCGGGAGATCCCGACGCACGAGACGCTGGTCAAGCGGCAGCAGACGTTCGGGTACACGCTCGAAGAGCAGCGGATCATCCTGGCCCCGATGGCGCGGACCGGCGCCGAGCCGATCGGGTCGATGGGCACCGACACCCCGATCGCGGTGCTGTCGGAACGCCCGCGGCTGCTGTTCGACTACTTCAAGCAGCTGTTCGCGCAGGTCACCAACCCGCCGCTGGACGCGATCCGCGAGGAGCTGGTCACCTCGCTGCAGTCCACCCTCGGCCCGGAGGGCAACCTCCTGGAGCCGGGCCCGGACTCGTGCCGGCGGCTGGTGCTGCCGACCCCGATCCTGGACAACGACGAGCTGTCGAAGATCATCCACATTGACGACGAGGGCTCGCTGCCGCACCTTCAGGCGCACGTCGTGCACGGCCTGTACGAGGTTGCCGGCGGGGGAGCGGCCCTCCGGGCCCGCCTGGAGGAGATCAACTCCGAGGTGAGCCGGGCCATCGACGCCGGCGCGCGGATCATCGTGCTGTCGGACCGCGGCGCCGACTCCGCCCGCGCCGCGATCCCGTCGCTGCTGCTCACCGGCTCCGTCCACCATCACCTGATCCGGGAGAAGACCCGGACCCGGGTCGGCCTGGTGATCGAGACCGGCGAGGCCCGCGAGTGCCACCACATGGCGCTGCTCATCGGGTACGGCGCGTCCGCGATCAACCCCTACCTGGCGATCGAGACCGTCGAGGACCTCGTCCGCGGCGGCGCCATCGAGGGCCTGGAGCCGGCGAAGGCCGCCCGGAACCTGGTGAAGGCGTTCGGCAAGGGCGTCCTGAAGGTCATGTCCAAGATGGGCGTGTCGACGGTCGCGTCCTACACCGGCGCGCAGATCTTCGAGGCGATCGGGCTCGGCGAGGAGGTCGTGGGCCGCTGCTTCACCGGCACCACGTCCCGGCTCGGCGGCGTCGGCTTCGAGGTGCTGGCCCGCGAGGTCGCCGAGCGGCACCGCCGCGCCTACCCGCCGGGCGGGAACGAGGCCGCGCACCGCACGCTGGAGATCGGCGGCGAGTACCAGTGGCGCCGCGAGGGCGAGCCGCACCTGTTCAACCCGGACACGGTGTTCAAGCTCCAGCACGCCACCCGCACCCGCCGCTACGAGATCTTCAAGGAGTACACCTCCACGGTCGACGCGCAGGCCGAGAAGCTGATGACCCTGCGCGGGCTGTTCCGGCTCAGGGAGGGCGACCGGGCGCCCGTGCCGATCGACGAGGTCGAGCCGGTATCGGAGATCGTCAAGCGGTTCTCCACCGGCGCCATGTCGTACGGCTCCATCTCGGCGGAGGCCCACGAGACCCTCGCGATCGCGATGAACCGCCTCGGCGGCAAGTCCAACACCGGCGAGGGCGGCGAGGACCCGCGGCGCTTCGTCCCGGACGAGAACGGCGACCTGCGGCGCAGCGCCATCAAGCAGGTCGCCTCCGGCCGGTTCGGCGTGACCTCCGAATACCTCACCAACGCCGACGACATCCAGATCAAGATGGCCCAGGGCGCCAAGCCCGGCGAGGGCGGGCAGCTGCCCGGCCACAAGGTCTACCCGTGGATCGCCAAGACCCGGCACTCCACCCCGGGCGTGGGCCTGATCTCGCCGCCGCCGCACCACGACATCTACTCGATCGAGGACCTGGCGCAGCTCATCCACGACCTGAAGAACGCCAACCCGGCGGCGCGCGTGCACGTCAAGCTCGTCGCCGAGGTCGGCGTCGGGACGGTCGCGGCCGGGGTGTCCAAGGCGCACGCCGACGTGGTGCTCATCTCCGGGCACGACGGCGGCACCGGCGCCTCGCCGCTCACCTCCCTCAAGCACGCCGGCGCGCCCTGGGAACTCGGCCTCGCCGAGACCCAGCAGACGCTGCTGCTCAACGGGCTGCGCGACCGCATCGTCGTGCAGACCGACGGGCAGATGAAGACCGGCCGCGACGTCGTCGTCGCCGCGCTGCTCGGCGCCGAGGAGTTCGGCTTCGCGACCGCGCCGCTGGTGGTGTCGGGCTGCGTCATGATGCGGGTCTGCCACCTGGACACCTGCCCGGTGGGCGTCGCCACGCAGAACCCCGTCCTGCGGCAGCGGTTCACCGGCCGGCCCGAGTTCGTCGTCAACTTCTTCGAGTTCGTCGCCGAGGAGGTCCGCGAGTACCTGGCGGCCCTGGGCTTCCGCTCGCTGGACGAGGCGATCGGGCACGTGGAGCTGCTCGACACCCGCGAGGCCGTCGAGCACTGGAAGGCGTCCGGCCTGGACCTGGCCCCGATCCTGCACGCCCCCGAGCGCGCCGCGGGCGCGGCCCTGCACCGGGTCGCCGAGCAGGACCACGGGCTGGAGAAGGCCCTGGACAACACGCTGATCCAGCTCGCCGAGGGCGCCATCGCCTACGGCGACGCCGTCCGGCTGGAACTGCCGATCCGCAACGTCAACCGGACGGTCGGCACCATGCTCGGCCACCAGGTGACCAAGCGGCACGGCGGCGCCGGACTGCCCGACGACACCATCGACGTGACGTTCACCGGCTCGGCGGGCAACTCGTTCGGCGCGTTCGTGCCGCGCGGCGTCACGCTCCGCCTCGTCGGCGACGCCAACGACTACGTCGGCAAGGGCCTGTCGGGCGGCCGCCTGACGCTGCGGCCCCCGGCGGACGCGGCGTTCGCGGCCGAGGAGCAGATCATCGGCGGCAACGTCATCCTGTACGGCGCCACCTCCGGCGAGCTGTTCGCCCGCGGCGTCGTCGGCGAGCGGTTCTGCGTCCGCAACTCCGGCGCGACCGCCGTGGTCGAGGGCGCCGGCGACCACGCCTGCGAGTACATGACCGGCGGCCGCACGGTCATCCTCGGCCGCACGGGCCGCAACCTCGCGGCCGGCATGTCCGGCGGCATCGCCTACGTGCTGGACCTGGTGCCCGAGCGGGTCAACGGCGAGATGGTCGACCTGGAGCCCCTCGACGAGGACGACCTGCGGTTCGTCCGGTCGCTGGTCGAGCGGCACCTGGCCGAGACCGGCTCCGAGGTCGCCCGGCGGCTGCTCGGCGACTGGGACGGCGCCGCCGCCCGCCTCACCAAGATCATGCCGCGTGACTACCGGCGCGTCCTGGAGGCCATGGCCAAGGCCGAGGCCGAGGGACGCGACGTCGACGAGGCCGTCATGGCCGCCGCGCAGAGCTAGAGAGGGGGACTTCCTACATGGCTGACCCGAAGGGTTTCCTGACCGTCCAGCGGGAGCTCCCGAAGCGCCGCCCGGTCGACGTGCGCATCAGGAGCTGGTCGGAGGTCTACGAGGACTTCGGCAAGGACCGGCTGGAGAAGCAGGCGAGCCGCTGCATGGACTGCGGCATCCCGTTCTGCCACCAGGGCTGCCCCCTCGGCAACCTCATCCCCGAGTGGAACGACCTCGTCCACCGCAAGGACTGGCACGAGGCGATCGAGCGGCTCCACGCCACCAACAACTTCCCGGAGTTCACCGGGAGGCTGTGCCCCGCCCCGTGCGAGAGCGCCTGCGTCCTCGGCATCAACCAGGAACCGGTGGCCATCAAGCGGGTCGAGGTCGAGATCATCGACCGGGCGTTCGCGGAGGGCTGGGTCCGCCCGCAGCCGCCCGCCGTCAAGACCGGCCGGAAGGTCGCGGTGATCGGCTCCGGGCCCGCCGGGCTCGCCGCCGCCCAGCAGCTCACCCGCGCCGGCCACGACGTCACGGTGTACGAGCGCGCCGACCGCGTGGGCGGGCTGCTGCGCTACGGCATCCCCGAGTTCAAGATGGAGAAGCGGCACCTGGAGCGGCGCATCGCCCAGATGCGCGCCGAGGGCACCGACTTCCGGACGTCGGTGAACGTCGGCGTGGACATCACCGCCGAGGAGCTGCGCGGCCGCTACGACGCCGTCGTGCTCGCCGGCGGCGCCACCGCCTGGCGCGACCTGCCCGTCCCCGGGCGGGAGCTCAAGGGCGTCCACCAGGCGATGGAGTACCTGCCGCCCGCCAACCGGGTGCAGGAGGGCGACTTCGCCACGTCCCCGATCTCCGCCGAGGGCAAGCACGTCGTCGTCATCGGCGGCGGCGACACCGGCGCCGACTGCGTCGGCACCGCGATCCGGCAGGGCGCCGCCTCGGTCACCCAGCTGGAGATCATGCCCCGGCCGCCGGAGACCCGCTCCGACGCCCAGCCGTGGCCGACCTACCCGATGCTGTTCAAGGTCGAGAGCGCCCACGAGGAGCTCGCCGAGCTGGGCGGCGACCGCGTGTACGCCGTCTCCACCACCGCGTTCGCCGGCGACGCGGACGGCAACGTCCGCGCGCTGCGGCTCGTGGAGGTCGGCGGCCCGCAGACCGGCTTCGCGCCCGTGGAGGGCACCGAGCGGGAGATCCCGGCCGAGCTGGTCACGCTCGCGATGGGCTTCCTCGGCCCGCAGCGCGAGGGCCTGCTGGACCGGCTCGGCGTCGAGCTGGACCAGCGCGGCAACGTCGTCCGCGACCGCGACTACCGGACGACGGTGGACGGGGTGTTCGCCGCGGGCGACATGGGCCGGGGCCAGTCGCTGATCGTCTGGGCCATCGCCGAGGGCCGCGCCGCCGCGCACGGGGTCGACGCCTACCTCAGCGGCCGCACGGAACTGCCGTACCCGATTCCGCCCACCGCGCGTCCGATAGCCTGATCCGTGGTTGTTCGTCCGCCGTGCCGCCGGTGTCCCGCCGGCGGCGCGGCGTCGTCGTGTACAGGGGGAACCGAATGCCGACCCGCCAGATCGAGGTGACCACCTGGTACCTGGAGCAGCTCAGTTCCGACGAGCTGCGCCCGGCCAGGGCACCGGAGGTCCAGTTCGACATCGTCCGGGCGGAGATCCCGAGCCCCGAGCTCAGCCGCTACCTCTACACCGCCGTCGGCGGCGACTGGTACTGGACGGACCGGCTCGGCTGGTCCCACGACCAGTGGCGCAACTGGCTCTCGCGGCCGGGCGTGGAGACCTGGGTCGCGTACGTGCGCGGCACCCCGGCCGGCTACGTGGAGCTCGACCCGCAGCCGGACGGCCACGTCGAGATCACCTGCTTCGGGCTCGTCCGCCCGTTCATCGGCCAGGGGATCGGCGGCCGCCTGCTCACCGTCGGCACGTCCCGCGCCTGGGACCTGGCCGACCGGTGGGACGACCGCAAGCCCACCGAGCGGGTCTGGTTGAACACCTGCTCCAACGACGGGCCGTCCGCCCTGCGCAACTACCAGGCGCGCGGCTTCCGCGTCTACGACGTCACGGTCGCGACCGGCACGTTCGGCCACAACCCGCCGGGCCCCTGGCCCGGCGCCCGCTGAGCCGGAGCGCCCGGCCGCGAGCGCCGGAACAGCGCTCCTGTGCCACCATCGGGACATGGGAACCGCACCCCCCACCAGGCCGTCCACGCTGGACACCGCGCTGCTGCGGCAGCTGCGGCTCGCCAAGGACGCCATGGACCGGGAATGGGCCGAACCCCTCGACGTCGCCGCCGTCGCCGCCCGCGCGGGCTACTCCCGCTACCACTTCGTCCGCCTGTTCCGCGGCGTGTACGGCGAGACGCCCGGCCGCTACCTCGCCAGGCGCCGGATCGAGCGCGCCCAGGACCTGCTGCGCTCGGCCAACCTGACCGTCACCGAGATCTGCATGCTCGTCGGCTTCAGCAGCCTCGGCACGTTCTGCACCCGCTTCAAGGAGCTGACCGGGACGACCCCCACCGAGTTCCGCGCGCGCGCCCGCCGCACCGGCGCGCCCCCGATCCCCGGCTGCTTCCTCATGTTCTGGGCGGGCGGGTTCGCCCCTGGACGCCAGACGGGCGAACGGCCGGGGAGCGGCCGGGGGCAGCAATTTTCGAGAAGGCCACCGGACGCCCCGCCCCCTAGCGTGACCAGCGGGAACCATTCCCGAGACGCCCCTGAAGACGTCCGCCACGAGGGAGCACGAACATGATCACCGGCCTCCGCCTGACCACCGCCTGGGTCCTGGACCAGGACTCGGCCAAGGAGTTCTTCGTCGGCAAGCTCGGCCTGGAGCTCCGCGACGACACCTCCCTCGGCGAAGGAGGGATGCGCTGGATCACCGTCGGCGCCCCCGACCAGCCCGACCTGAGCCTCGCACTCATGATCGCCGGCCCGCCCTCGCTGGACCCCGAGTCCGCCGAACAGCTCAGGGCCCTGATCGCCAAGGGCGTCCTCGGCGCCGGCGCGTTCAGCACCGGCGACTGCCAGGCCGCCTACGAGAAGCTGACGGCCCGGGGCGTCACGTTCGTCCAGCCGCCGGAGCGCCGCCCGTACGGCATCGAGGCCATCTTCCGCGACGACTCCGGCAACTGGTACAGCCTCACCCAGCCCTTCGACGAACTCGACGAGACCGCCTCCTGGGGCGACTGCGGCACCTGACCGTCCCCGCCGCCCGAGCGCGACCGGATGAACCGGCGGACGAACCGGCCGGACCGAAACGCCGTCCAGAATGGGCCCGGAGCCCCCGCGCCCGCACGCCGAGCGCCCGCGCCGCCCGCGTCGCGTCCACGCGGGGGACCGCCCCTGATCACAGAAGACCATGATCGGCGTCCCGTCCGGAACCGAGCCCCCGCCGGCCATGGCCACCGCCCGCCGCGCGACGGCGGGCGCAGACGTCCCCCTTGTGCTCGGACGCGGCCGTCGGCTACTTTCCGCCAGAAGTCACAGCGGCGCGCCGACCGGGCCGCCGCTGCGACGACGCGGCGGTTCGACGGCCCCGCATCGCCGCGCCGCCCGCGGTCCACGGCTCACCGTGACATCGCACGCGGGACTCAGGGGCCCGGCCACCCACCGCTGGGGTGGCCGGGCCCACCCATTGCCCCGGCGCCGCCCGCGTCCGATTCCTACAAGACCCGCTCTCCAGCACCGCCCTACCGTGGTGGCATGAAAGTCCTCCAAGCCACCGACCTCGCCCGAGCCGAAGAGTTCATGCGGCTCAACGGCCGCCTCCTAGACCGCCACCGGTTCGCCCTGCACTTCCGCGCAGGACCCGCCGCGCCCGTTCTCGCCGCCCTCAGGCCCTACGAAAACCCGGACGGCGGATACGGCCACGCACTCGAACCCGACCTGCGCGGCGAAACCAGCCAGCCCGTCCCGGCCCAGCACGCCCTGGACTTCCTCCACCAGGCCGGCGCCGACGACGACCCCGCCGTAGCGCGCATCGGCGACTACCTCACATCCATCACCGCCGACGACGGGGGAGTGCCGTTCGTCCTGCCGTCCGTACGGGACGCCCCGCACGGCCCCTGGTGGCAGACACCCGACAACCCGCCGGGCAGCATCAACCCCACCGGAGCCCTCGCCGGCAGGCTCCACCGGGCCGGAGCCGACCACCCCTGGCTCGAACCCGCGACCGCGTTCTGCTGGAACCACCTGGAGAACGGCTCCACCGAACCCGGCCCCTACGACGCCCTGTCCATCCTCGCCTTCCTGGACCACGTCCCCGACCGCGACCGCGCCGAGACCGCGTTCACCCGCATCCGCGACGCGCTCACCGCCGTCCTCGCCCCGTCCGTCGAGGACGGGCACCACTCCCCCCTCGACTTCGCCCCCGCGCCCGAAGGATTCGGCCGCCGCCTCTTCACCGCCGACGTGATCGACACCCACCTCGACGCCCTCATCGACGCCCAGGGCGACGACGGCGGCTGGGACGTCGACTTCCTCATCTGGACGCCGATCACCCGACCCGAATGGAGGGGCTACATCACCGTCGAACGGCTCAGGACGCTCCAGAGCTACGGGCGGCTCAAGGGCTGACCCCCAGGCGGAGAGAACCCCGAAAGAGCCGTCCGGGCCTCACAGCAGATCGCGGAGGGGCTCGCCCGCCAGATCCCGCACCTCGTGCGCGAGATGCGCCTGATCGGCATAACCCGCCGCATACGCGACATCGGCGAGCCCCACCCCGGCACGCGCCATGCCCAACGCCCGCTGGAAACGCAACACACGCTGCAACATCTTCGGCCCATACCCGAACGCCGCCAGCGAACGCCGTCGCAACTGCCGCTCGCCCAGCCCCAGATCGTCCGAGACCTCCCGCACCGACCGCCGCGCCAGACCCGCCATCACAGCGGGCGCCAGCGGATCGGCCGGCCCGGCGGCGGCCGCCCGCCCCGCCACCCCTGCCTCTTATACCCATCTCCGAGCCCACCAGACACTGAGCGACCT
>NZ_SMKU01000313.1 GCF_004349215.1 Actinomadura rubrisoli
GGGGAGAGGGGCAGGATGGAGGGGTGAGCCTTATCGATGAGCTGCCCTCTGGAAACGACGTCGATCCCGATTCGCTGTTCGAGGCGTTCGAGCGATGGGTGTCGGGACGCGGGATCACGCTGTATCCCGCGCAGGAGGAGGCGCTCATCGAGGTCGTCTCGGGCGCCAACGTGATCCTTTCGACGCCGACCGGGTCGGGCAAGAGCCTGGTGGCGGCCGGGGCGCTGTTCGCGGCGCTCGGCAAGGACCAGGTGGGGTTCTACACGGCGCCGATCAAGGCGCTGGTGTCGGAGAAGTTCTTCGATCTCTGCGAGATGTTCGGGCGTGACAACGTCGGCATGATGACGGGGGACGCGAGCGTCAACGCGGACGCGCCGATCGTGTGCTGCACGGCGGAGGTGCTGGCCAACATCGCGCTGCGGGACGGCGCGGACGCCGACATCGGCGTGGTCGTGATGGATGAGTTCCACTTCTACGCCGAGCCCGAGCGGGGGTGGGCGTGGCAGATCCCGCTGCTGGAGCTGCCGCGGGCGCAGTTCCTGCTGATGTCGGCCACGCTCGGGGACGTCGGGTTCTTCCAGAAGGACCTGGCGCGCCGGACGGGGCGTCCGACGGCGCTGGTGACCTCGGCGGAGCGGCCCGTCCCGCTGATCTACGACTACCGGGTCACGCCGCTGCACGAGACGATCGAGGAGCTGCTGGCCGAGCAGAAGGCGCCGGTGTACCTGGTGCACTTCACGCAGGCCGCGGCGATCGAGCGGGCGCAGTCGCTGATGAGCATCAACGTGTGCACCAAGCAGGAGAAGGCCCGGATCGCCGAGCTGATCGGCAACTTCCGGTTCACCACGAAGTTCGGGCGCAAC
Source organism: Actinomadura rubrisoli (assembly GCF_004349215.1). Classification (GTDB taxonomy): domain Bacteria; phylum Actinomycetota; class Actinomycetes; order Streptosporangiales; family Streptosporangiaceae; genus Spirillospora; species Spirillospora rubrisoli. Next base: position 864 of record NZ_SMKU01000313.1, read on the forward strand.
CTGTCGCGGTTCGTCCGGCACGGGATCGGGGTGCACCACGCGGGGATGCTGCCCAAGTACCGGCGGCTGGTGGAGCGGCTCGCGCAGGCGGGGCTGCTGAAGGTCATCTGTGGGACGGACACGCTGGGCGTCGGTGTGAACGTCCCCATCAGGACGGTCGTGTTCACCGCGCTCAGCAAGTACGACGGGCACCGGGTGCGGCGGCTGCGGGCGCGGGAGTTCCACCAGATCGCCGGGCGCGCGGGCCGGGCCGGGTTCGACACGGTCGGGTTCGTCGTCGCGCAGGCGCCCGAGCACGTGGTGGAGAACGAGAAGGCGCTGGCCAAGGCCGGGGACGATCCGAAGAAGCGGCGGAAGGTGCAGCGCAAGAAGCCGCCGGAGGGGTTCGTCGGGTGGGACGAGGACACCTTCAACAAGCTGCAGGACGCAGAGCCGGAGATGCTGCGGTCGCGGTTCCAGGTCAGTCACGCGATGCTGCTGTCGGTCATCGCGAGGCGGGGGAACGCGTTCCAGGGCATGAAGCGGCTGCTCACCGACAACCACGAGGAGCCGGCGGCGCGGCGGCGGCACATCGCGCGGGCGATCGCGATCTACCGGTCGCTGCTGGCGGGCGGGGTCGTGGAGGTGCTCCCGGAGCCGGACGACCTCGGACGGTACGCGCGGATCACCGTTGATCTCCAGGAGGACTTCGCGCTGAACCAGCCGCTGTCGACCTTCGCGCTGGCGACGTTCGAGATCCTGGACCCCGCGTCGCCTTCGTACGCGCTGGACGTCCTGTCGGTGATCGAGGCGACGCTGGACGACCCCCGGCAGATCATCGCGGCGCAGCTGAACAAGGCGCGCGGCGAGGCCGTCCAGGAGATGAAGGCGGAGGGCATCGAGTACGAGGAGCGGATGGAGCTGCTCCAGGAGGTGGACCACCCGAAGCCGCTGGAGGAGGAGCTCGACGCCGCGTACGAGATCTACCGGGCCGGGCATCCGTGGGTGGGCGACCATCCGCTGCGCCCGAAGTCGGTGGTCCGCGACATGTACGAGCGGGCGATGACGTTCACCGAGTACATCGGGTACTACGAGCTGGCCCGGGGCGAGGGGCTGGTGCTGCGGTACCTGTCGGGGGCCTTCAAGGCGCTGCAGCAGACCGTCCCGGAGTCGATCAAGACCGACGACCTGATCGACCTGATCGAGTGGCTGGGCGAGCTGGTGCGGCAGGTGGACTCCAGCCTGCTGGACGAGTGGGAGCAGCTCGCGAACCCCGCCGACGAGCTCGACGAGCCGATCGAGGAGCGGGTCACGCGGGTGACCGCGAACGCGCGGGCGTTCCGGGTGCTGGTGCGCAACGCGCTGTTCCGCCGGGTGGAGCTGGCGGCGATGGAGCGGTACGGGGAGCTCGGCGAGCTGGATCCCGAGTTCGGCGCGGGCGGATGGTCGGAGGCGATGGAGGGCTACTTCGCCGAGCACGACCAGCTGCTCACGGGCCCCGACGCGCGCGGGCCGAAGCTGCTGCAGATCGAGGAGGTACCGGACGACGCGCTCTGGCGGGTCCGGCAGGTCTTCGACGATCCTGAGGGCGACCACGACTGGGGGATCTCCGCCGAGATCGACCTGGCGGGGTCGGATCAGGCGGGGGAGGCCGTCGTCCGCGTGACGGGCGTGGACCGGCTCTGAGCGGGAGGGACGGGTAGATGGTGCAGGTGGCGGTGGCGCAGTTCGCGCCCGGTGAGGACAAGGACGGCAACCTGGCGGCCGTCCGCAAGCTCGTGGACGAGGCGGCCGGGCGCGGCGCGCGGGTCGTGGTGCTGCCCGAGTTCGCGATGTTCACGGCGTCGCGGATGGACGAGCGGTTCGTTCGCTCGGCGGAGCCCCTGGACGGCGCGTTCACCGCCGCGCTCGGTGACCTGGCGCGCCGTCACGGCGTGCACGTCGTCGCCGGGATGAACGAGCGGCTGGACGAGCCGGGCCGCATCTCCAACACGCTCGTCGCGGCCGGGCCGGACGGGACGATCGCCGCCCGGTACCGCAAGATGCACCTCTACGACGCGTTCGGGTACAAGGAGTCGGCGCTGGTGCGCCACGGCGAGATCGCCGATCCGGAGACGTTCACGGTCGACGGCGTGACGTTCGGGATGCAGACCTGCTATGACGTCCGGTTCCCGGAGGTGACCCGGCGGATCGTGGACGCGGGCGCCGACGTGCTGGCGCTGCCCGCCGAGTGGGTTCCGGGGCCGCTCAAGGAGGACCACTGGCGGACGCTGGTGCGGGCCCGCGCGATCGAGAACACCATCTATGTGGCGGCGGCCGACCAGTGCGCCCCGACCGGCGCCGGCAACAGCATGATCGTCGACCCGATGGGCGTGATCGTCGCGTCGCTAGGCGAGGGCTCCGGCACGGCCTCGGGGGAGGTCTCCCCGGAGCGCGTCGCCGCCGTCCGCGAGAAGAACCCGGCCCTGTCCCTGCGCCGCTTCGACGTGATCCCCCGCTGACCATCGCCCCCGCGCACCCCGCCGGTGCTGGCGGATTGACGAATGAGTGAGTGCTCACTCATAATGGGCGGGACGCGAGGGGAGTGGGCCATGGGTGATCGCCGGTTCCGGTTCGGGCTGATGGGCGCGGGGGCGCGGGACGGCGCCGCGTGGGCGGGGCTGGCGCGCCGCGCCGAGGAGCTCGGGTACGCGACGCTGCTGACCGCCGACACCACCGGCACCCCCGCCCCGGCGGTGGCGCTGGCGGTTGCGGCGGGCGCCGCCGCGTCGCTGCGGGTGGGGACGTTCGTGCTCAACACGGCGACCCGGCCGGTGAACATGATCGCCTGGGAGGCGGCGTCGCTGGCCTTCGCCACGGGCGACCGGTTCGAGCTGGGGATCGGCGCGGGACGGCCCGGCGGCGGGGCCGACGCCGAGCTGCTCGGCGTGCCCTACGGCTCCGCGGCGGAGCGCATCGCCAGGGTCGGGCAGGTGATCGACGCGGCCGCGCGTCCGGCGGAGGGACTGTTCGCGGGGACGGGCCGTCCGCCGCGGGTGCTGGTCGCCGCGTCCCGTCCGCGGATGCTGGAGCTGGCCGCGCGCCGGGCCGACACCGTGGCCTTCGGCGTCCCGCCGCTGACCGGGGACGACGGGCTCGCCGATCTCGTCGGCACCGTGCGGAAGGCGGCGGGCGGGCGGTTCGACGAGGTGGAGCTGTGCACCAGCGTCCACGTGGTCGGCGACGAGCCGCCCGAGTGGCTGCGGACGCGGATGGGCGTCGACGCGGCCGCCCTGTCGTCCGCCGGCGCGATAGCGATGCTCTCCGGGACGCCCCGCCAGATGGCCGACACGCTCACCCGGCGCCGGGACGAACTCGGCGTGTCGTACGTGACGGTGGCCGCGCCCTTCGCCGAGGACTTCGCCCCCGTCCTGGAACTGCTCGCGGGCCGGTGACCCGGGCGCCGAGGGCGGCGGACCCGCTCCGGTATCGAGGTGGCAACGGTTGCGGTGATTTTGTGTGCTTGAAGAGGCACTGACCGTGACCATTGGAGGGTGCGCCATTCACGCGACGTCCCGCCCGCCGGATACACGCGCGCCGCACCCGAGCCCCCGGGCCGCGCGCGCCGCCACCGCGCGGAGCATCGGCGCCCGGAGCGCCGTCGCGCGTTCCGGATGCCGCGGCAGTTCCCTGCCGTCGCCCTCGCGCTCGTCCTGTCCGCCGGGATCGTGGCCGTCGTCGTCTACGGCATGGCGCGCACGCCCCCGGCGCACCCCGTGACGCCAGACGCCGTCCCGACGCCGACGCCGCCACCGGTGCCGCCCCTGCCCGACCCGCCGAGGCCCAGCGGCCCCGCGACCAGCGGGAAGGCCCTCCTCCCGGACGGCGAGGCGGCGGGACGCGGCCGCCCCGGGCAGGACGGGCGGGACGGACGCAACGGGCGTCCTGAGCCTGAGCCCGGCGCCGCGAGCCCGGCGCGCCCGAGGCCCGCGCGGAACCCTCGACCGCGTCCGGCGCCCCGGCCGTCGTCGCCGCACATGGCCCCGAAAGCGCCGCCCGCCACCCCCGCCTGGGTCACCGCCGAGTGCCGGAAGCGGTTCCCCAACGACCCGCGCCGCAGGGCCGCCTGCGCCGCCGCCCTCGCCGACTACATGGCGCGGTGACGACGGGGCCGCGAGCGCCACGGGCGCCCGGGGGGCTGCTCAGGCGGGGTCGCCGAAGACCTTGCCGGGGTTGAAGACGCCCGCCGGGTCCAGCGCTGCCTTGACCGCGTGGTGCAGGGCGATGACCTCCGGTTCCAGCTCGTCGTGCAGCCCGCGGCGCTTGAGCAGGCCGACGCCGTGCTCGCCGGTGACGGTGCCGCCGAGCGCGATGGCGTCCGCGACGATGCGGTCGAAGGCGCGCTGGGCCCGCTCGCGGGCGGCGTCGTCGCCGGCGGGCGCGATGATGAGGGGGTGCAGGTTGCCGTCCCCGGCGTGCGCGATGTTCGCGATATGGGTGTCGTGCTCGACCGCCGCGGCCTCGATGCGGGCCAGCATCTCCGGGACGAGCGCGCGCGGCACGCACACGTCCTCGGTGAGGACGGGCCCGAGCCGTTCGAGCGCGGGATAGGCGAGCCGGCGGGCGGTGAACAGCGCCTCGGCCTCCGCCTCGTCCTCCGATCGGGCGCTCCAGGTCGCGCCCGCCTCCTTGAACAGGCGCGCCATCGCGTCGGCCTCCGCCTCGCCCGCCTCGCCCGGCAGGTCGCCACGGCCGAGGAGCAGGACGTTCGCGTCCGCCGACAGGCCCATGTTCCGCCACGCGTCGACCGCGCGCAGGCAGTGCCGGTCGACCAGCTCCAGCGCGCTCGGGACGATCCCGGCGGCGATGACGGCGCTGACGGCCTCGCCCGCGGTCCGCAGGTCGTCGAAGTAGCCGACGACGGTGCGCTCGGGGGCGCGGGCGCCGCGCAGCCGGACGGTGACCTCGGTGATCACGCCGAGCGTGCCCTCGGATCCGACCATCAGGCCGCACAGGTCGTACCCCGCGACGCCCTTGGCGGTGCGGCGGCCGAGCCGCACGACCTCGCCGCGCCCGACGACCGCCTGGACGGACAGGACGTAGTCGCGGGTCACGCCGTACTTGACGCAGCAGATGCCGCCCGCGTTGGTGGCGACGTTCCCGCCGATCGTCGACCACGGCGAGCTGGCCGGGTCCGGCGGGTACCAGAGGCCGTGCTCCGCGCAGGCGAGCCGCAGGGCGTCGTTCACCACGCCCGGCTGGACGACCGCGAGCCGCTCGACCGGGTCGATCTCGACGATCTCGTCCATCGCCTCCAGGGAGAGCAGCACGCACCCGTCCAGCGCGTTCGCGCCGCCCGACAGGCCCGTGCCCGCCCCGCGCGGGACGATCGGGACGCCGAGCCCGGCGCACACGGTCACCACGGCCCGCACGTCCTCGGTCGAACCGGCGCGGACGAGCGCGGCGGGCGTCCCGTAGGGCGCCCACTGCGCCTCGTCGTGCGCGTACGCGGAGATCACGTCCGGATCGGCGACGATCCGGCCGCCCGGGATGCGGTCTCGAAGGGAATCCAGCAATGCGCCCATGGATCCCAAGTAATCACAGATCCCGGGGACCGGCGCCCGGGGGCCCGCCCGGAAGGGTCAGGCCGCCTCGGAGGTGAGCTGCCGCGTGACGTCGGCGCGCAGGGCGCCGAGGTCGGCGCCCGCCTCCGTCACCAGCCGCACGGCCAGGAACTCCTTGTCGTGCAGGACGCCGAGGAGGACGTGCCCGCTGGCGATGTGCTTCTGCTTCAGCCGGATCGCCTGCCGCAGGCTCTGCTCCAGCGCCTTCTTCGCCCTGGGGGTGAACGGGATGTGCCCCTTGGGTGGGCGGCACGGCTTCCCGGCGGGCGCGTCCAGGGCGCCCTCGCCGAAAGCCTCCTCCGTGGCCTCGCGCACGGCGTCCAGGTCGATGCCGATCGCCCGCAGCGCCTCGGGGTCGAGGGGGGAGCCGCTGAGGCGGGCGATCCGGGCCCGGATGTCGCCGGCGTCCAGGCCGTGCCGACCGAGGGTGCCCGCGGTGGCGTCCCCGCCCTCCAGGAGCGCGAGCAGCAGATGCTCGGTGCCGATGTGGTGGTGGCCCAGCGCGCGCCCCTGCGCCTGCGCGCCGGTGACCGCGTTCCGCGCGCCCTGGGTGAAACGCTCGAACATCCCCTACGCCTCCTTCTTGAGCAGGCGGCGCCCGCCGCCGTGCTTCTTGTGGACGGCCTGCCTGCTCACGCCGAGGCAGGTCGCGATCTCCTGCCAGGACCAGCCCTGCTCGCGGGCACTGGCGACCTGGAGGGCCTCCAGCCGCTCGGCCAGCTCGCGCAGCGCGCGCACCGCCCGCAGCCCGACGGCGGGATCCCGGCTGCTCGCCTCCTGGGCGAGCGTCACTCCATCGCTCATGTCTGTCAATGTAGGTTGACACCGCGATCATGTCAACCGAAGTTGACATGCGGCCGGGGTCGGGCGAGGGCCGACCGGGATCAGGCGACGGTCAGCAGCGTGGTGAGCAGGTCGTCGAGGCTGACGAGCCCGGCGAGCCGTCCGTCCGGGGCGACGGCGAGGCCGAGCTGGCTGTGGCGGGCCCGCAGGGTGGCGACGGCCTCGCCCACCGGCGTGCCGATCGGCATCACCGGAACCGGGTGCGCCAGCTCGCCCGCCGGCGTCTCCCGGCCCCGGGCGCGGGCCAGGTAGGCGTCCCGCACGTGCACCATCCGCGCCTGCCCGGCCTGCCCCGACCGCCCGGCGCCGGAGTCCCGGAGCATGATCCGGATGATGCCGGTCCGCGCGGCCGTTTCGATCACCTCCCGCGGGGTCGCCGACGCCGGCACCGACACGATCCGCGAGGCCGGGACGACGAGGCCCGCCAGCGGCGCGCGCGGCGCGTCCAGGGCGGCGGTGATCAGGGACAGGTCGGTCTCCTCGATCAGCCCGAGCCGCCGCGACTCCACCGCGATGGTGCGCAGCTGCTCCGGCGTGCGCGACACGTTCCGCGAGGCGTCCACGCGGATCCCGGCCGCGCGCAGCAGCAGGTTCGTGACGGCGTTGAGCGCCGCCAGGACGGGACGGACGAGCGCGGTGAACGCGCGGAACGGCGGCGCCAGCACCGTCGCCGAGCGCTCCGGGTCGGCGATCGCCCACGACTTCGGCGCCATCTCCCCGACCACCATGTGCAGGAACGTCACCAGGCCCAGCGCGAGCACGAACGCGACCGCGTGCGACGCCCCGCCGGGCAGGCCCGCGGCGTGCAGCGGCGGCGCCAGCGTCTCGGCGAACACCGGCTCGGAGACCAGGCCGAGCCCGAGCGAGCACATCGTGATGCCGAGCTGCGCCCCCGCGAGGGTCACCGTCAGCTCCTCGATGCCCGCGACGGCCGCGCCCGCCGCCCGGCTGCCCCCGGCGGCTGCCCGCTCCAGCCGCGGCCGCTTGGCCGCGATCAGCGCGAACTCCGCGGCCACGAAGAACCCGTTGCCGGCCAGCAGCGCCAGCGTCAGCGGCGCGCCCAGGGTCAGCTCCACCCGTCCCCCTCGACCGTCCGGACGCGGATCAGCTCCGGCACGTGCCGGTGGACGGTCAGCACCTCCACCACCGCCGTCCGCGGCGGCTCGTCCAGCCGGGCCGGCGGCAGCTCGACGGTGACCACGTCCCCCGGCCGCGCGACCCGCCTGAGCCGCTGGAGCAGCAGCCCCGCGACCGTCTCGTAGTCGCCCTCCGGCAGGTCGATGCCCGTCTCGTGGGCGACCTCGTCCACCCGCAGTCCCGCGTCCGTCGTCCACCACTCGCCGCGCCTGACCGCCAGGTCCTCGTCCGCGTCGTGCTCGTCGGCGATCTCCCCGACCAGCTCCTCGGCGACGTCCTCCCAGGTGATGAGCCCGGCGAAGCCGCCGTACTCGTCCACCACGCAGGCCAGCGGGACGGGGGCGCCGCGCAGCCGGCGCACCACGTCCGGCAGCGGCAGCGAGGACGGCAGCAGCAGCGGCGGCCTGGCGATGGCGCGGACCTCGGTGCGGTCCGCCTCCTCCGGTGCGAGCAGGATCAGCTCGTCCAGGCCCACGACGCCGACGACGTCGTCGACGCTCGCGCCGACCACGGGGTAGCGGGAATGCCCGCTCGCGGCGATGATCTCGCTCAGCTCGCCCGCGCGGGCGGACGCCGGGACGGTCACGACGTCCACGCGCGGCACCATGACCTCCTCGGCGTCGCGCTCGGAGAACGCCAGCGCCCGCTCCAGCAGGTCGGCGTGGCCCTCCTGGAGCTGCTCGCCGGACTCGCCGATGATGTGGCCGAGCTCCTCCAGCGTCGCGCCGTGGTGCAGCTCCTCCACGGGCTCGATCCCCACCGCCCGGACGAGCCGGTTCGCGGACGCGTCGAACAGCCGGATCAGCGGCGATGCCACCGCCATGTAGACGAGGGTCGACGCGGCCAGCGCGCGCGCCAGCGGCTCAGCCTTCGCCAAGGCCAGGTTCTTGGGGAGCAGCTCGCCCAGCACCATCTGGATGATCGTGGCCAGCGCGAACCCCAGCGCCACCGCGACGCCACCGGCCGCGCCGTCCGGCACCCCGGCCGCCCGCAGCGCCGGGCCGATCAGGTCGGCGAGCGCGGGCTTGGCGATGAAGCCCACCACCAGCGCGGTGACGGTGATGCCGAACTGCGCGCCCGACAGCATGAACGACAGGCGCTCCATCACCCGCACCGCCCGCGCGGACGCCCGGTCGCCCTCGGCGGCGCGCTGGTCGAGCAGCGGGCGGTCGGCGGTGACGAACGCGAACTCCTGCGCCACGAAGTAGCCGGTCGCGGCGGTCAGCACCAGCACGGCCAGCAGGCCGAGGACGGCGTTCACCCTCGACCCCCCGTGCTCCGGCGCCGCCGGCCGCTCCTGCGGGACACGATTCCCCTTCCTCCCCTTCGCGCGTTTCCATCCATGATCTTCCCTACCCGCCCGGGAGCGGTCGCCACGGCGGGGGAGGACCCGATCGGCGAGCACGACAGCATCTCAGACGTCCGGCGGCGAGGCGGCATCTCAGACGTCCGGAAAGGGCCGCGGTGGCGGCACCCGCACGAGACCTGGACCGTCCCGCCCGCGTAGATCCCGGTCCGGACGGTTATCGGCCCCTCCGCCGTGGAATGAACCCTGCGCGTGATCGGCCGCGCCCACGCGAGCGACGCGCGGCCACGACTGCGAAGGGGGCAACGATGCCCAGACCGTTCGCATCGTCCGCGGACCTGGACGACAAGGCGCAGACCCTGGAGGTCCTGGCCGACGGGGTGTACGCGCTCACGGCCGAGGGTGACCCCAACATCGGCGCCGTCGAAGGCGAGGACTTCCTGGTCTGCTTCGAGGCGCTCGCGACGCCCGCGGCGGCCCGCGACTGGCTGACGATCCTGCGCGCCCACACCGACAAGCCGATCCGCTACCTCGTGCTGTCGCACTACCACGCGGTGCGGACCCTCGGCGCGAGCGCCTTCCAGGCCCCCGTCGTCATCGCCCACGACCGCACGCGCGCGCTCATCGCCGAGCGCGGCGCGCAGGACTGGGAGTCGGAGTACGGGCGGATGCCCCGGCTGTTCAAGGAGCCCGCGACCATCCCCGGCCTCACCTGGCCGACCCTCACCTTCTCCAGCACCCTCACCATCGACCTCGGCGGCGACCGCGGCGACCTCGACCTCGCCTACTGCGGGCGCGGGCACACCGAGGGCGACATCGTGGCCTGGCTGCCCCGCCGGCGGATCCTGTTCGCCGGCGACCTCGTGGAGACCCAGGCCGCCCTCTACACCGGCGACGCCTTCCACCGCGACTGGGCGTCCGGCACCCTCGACCACGTCGCCTCGTTCGGCGCGGAGACCCTCGTCGGCGGGCGCGGCGCCGTCGCGCACGGCCGCGCCGCGTCCCGCGCCGCCATCACCCAGACCCGCGACTTCCTGAAGACGATGCTCCGCGAGGTCGGCGGCGCCCGGCAGCGCGGCGGCACCCTCAAGGACGCCTTCACCGCCGTGCACGCCGCGCTCGCTCCCGCCTACGGCGGCTGGCCCATCTTTGAGCACTGCCTGCCGTTCGACGTCTCCCGCCTCTGGGACGAACTGGACGGCGTCGAGCGCCCCCGCATCTGGACGGCCGAGCGCGACCGCGAGGTCTGGGCCCAACTCCAGGACTGACCGCCCACCAGCGGCGCGGGATCGTGAGGGGCGCGGGGTCGTGAAGGGCGCGGAATCGCCGGGGGCGCGGGATCGCCGGGGGCGCGGGATCGTGAAGGG
>NZ_SMKU01000314.1 GCF_004349215.1 Actinomadura rubrisoli
CACGCCCCCCGGACGCGTCGTGCCCACCCGATCCACCGCGCGTGCCCCGACCGATACCGTGCTCTCCGCGCGCGCTGGGTGCGCCGTGCGCTCCCGGTTTGGCGTGTGCGCTGGGTGCGCCGAGTCTGGCGCGGCCGGGGTCGGGTGTGGCGGTTGCGGTGCGGGTGGTGCGCGAGCCGTTGTTGCGGGAGCGGAGCATGGAGACGATGACGACGGCGAACACGCATGCCCAGATGACGTTCAGTGGCGTCATGTAGCGCCGGGCCTTCATCCACAGCGAGGCCGTGTCGTGCCAGCCGTCGGTGTCGTTGTTCTCCTTGGTGACCTTGCCCTGGGAGCGGGACGTGCTCACCGCGCTGGTGCCCGAGCCGCTCAGGCTGTTGTCGCGGATCTGCGAACCGCCTGCCGCGCCGTGCAGGGCGATGCCGTGCGCGGTCGCGCCCTTGACGACGTTCCCGATGAGGGTCCCCGAGGCGTCGCGGAGGTAGATGCCCGTGCGGGCGCCGTCCACGGTGTTGCCGGCGAGGCTCGCCCTCCGCACGCCGTCCCGGAGCGAGATGCCCTGGCGTACCTGGTTCGACAGGCGGTTGCCGGAGATCTGCACGTCGGTGGCGCCCGAGCGGACCACGATGCCCATGTCGCCGCCGATGACCTGGCTGTTCTGAACGGACAGCTTGTCGCCGCCGAGCAACTCGATGCCATAGTGGCCGTTGTTCCGGGCCCGGCTGCTGTTGATCGAGCTGTCGCCGAAGCTCTCCAGCGACTCGCCGGACGCCGAAGGCCCGTGTGCCAGCGCCTGACCGTTGACGGTGAAGCCGTTGTGGCCGTTCCGCTCGGACGTGCAGTCGGTGACCCGGACCTTCTCGGTGGCCCGGGACAGCACGAACCCGTCGCCGCGGCTTCCGGTGACCGTCGTGCGGGAGATGTTCGCGTTCTTGGCGAACCGGTGCATGACGAGCCCGTGGGCGAGACTGTTCACGATCCTGGTGTTGGTGACCTGCGTCTGGTCGGAGCCCGACACGAACAGCCCGAACGCGTTCCCGCTGATCACGCTGGCGTCGATGGAGCCGGTGACCAGGTCGGCGGCGGGCACATGCGTCGCGGTGCCGCCCGGCCGCTCGATCTCGATGTCGCCCGGGCCGCCGCCGGACGCGCCGCCGCGCTCCTCCAGCCGCTTCTTCTTGTTGGCGTGCCGCTGCTCCTTGTTGACGTGCTTGCCCGCGCTCGCCGGACGGTCGGTGCCGGTCAGCGCGATCCCGCCCGTCCGTCCGCTCCAGAAGCCGAGATGTGAGACGTGGGCGTGCCTCATCCGGAACTCGCCGCCGACCGCGCGCAGGTAGGCGCGTCCGTCGGCGACCTCGGTGTCGGACGTCCGCGTCCGCGGGTTCCAACTGGTGATGCGCACGGGATGGCGCCGGGTGCCCTCGATCCTGACCTTTCCGCCGAAGCTCACGATCGAGCTGAACGCCCCCGGCACGCTGCCCATCCGGATCACGAGCGGGCCGGACGGGTCGGACAGCAGCAGCCCGGCGCCGTCCGCCACGTACACGTGGACGCCGAGCAGGTACGAGCCGTCCGGAAGCCGCTGGAAGTACCGGCCCCCGTACCGCCGCAGGTCGGCCACCGTGTACGGCCTGCCGCCGCTCACCGGAGGCAGGACCAGCGTCTTGCCCTGGCTGGAGCCGAAGATCTGCGGCCGCTTCCACTGCGCGGTGGCCTTCCCGCCGATCTGCAGGATCGCGGCCAGGACGGACCGTGTCTGCATGATCCGCTGGTCTTCCCGGTCGACCAGCGCCGCCTGCCGTCCGGCCGCGTCGCCCCCCGGGATGACCGGGACTTGGGCGGCCGTCCGGGTGGCCCGCAGATCGGCTTGGACGGGGCGTGCCGTCGCGTTCGCCGGCAGCGGCAGTGAGGCGAGTCCGAAGGCGGCCGCCGGCACCGCCGCGACGATGCGGCGGGCTCCGGCACGGGATGTCGGACGGGTCACGTCACGCCACTTCCTGGAGTGAGCTCGCGCTCTGCCCGGCGCCACCGATCTGGTCGGACGAGCGGGTCAGCCAGCCCTGCTTGTTCATGGTCACGAACGCGTACAGCTTGATCGGCAGGGAGATCCCGATGATGACCAGCGCGGTCAGCGGCAGCAGGAGGATCTCGCCGGGATGCCGCTTGAGGTGGGAGTAGCCGCGCACGCCCCGTCCGAACAGGACCCAGCCGATCGCCAGCGCGATGCCCAGCGGGTGCAGGTTGTCCAGGATCCGGCTGAAGATCAGGTAGGCGAGGGTGACGCCCATGGTGACGGGGGTCAGCAGGATCTGCAGGACGGTCACCTTGGTGACGAACGGCGTCCTCCACAGCCAGCCCTTCCACAGGGCGGTGAGGTAGCAGCGGTAGGAGTTGCGGCTCCAGCGGATCCGCTGCTTGAAGAACGCGCGGAACGAGTCGGGAAACATTGAGACCGCCTGCGCCGACGACTGGTGCACGGTCTTGTAGCCCTGCGACAGGGTCAGCCAGGTGAGGCGGCCGTCGTCACCGGCGACGCAGCGGCGGCCGAGGAAGAACTCGTTCTCCAGGTTCTCCACCACCGGCAGGATCGCCGAGCGGCGGTACGCGGCGGTACGTCCGGACAGGCACGCGACGCCGCCCTTGGAGCCCATCGCGGGCACGTAGTCGTAGTAGCGCAGGTTGACCAGCCAGTCGGCGATGCGCCGCCACACGCTCGTCTCGCGCTGGTAGACGTTCTGCTGCGTGCCGACGCCGCCGACCTGGGGATCCTCGAAGGGCATCTGGACGGCGTCCAGCAGGCCGGGCCTCCACCAGGTGTCGGAGTCGGCGAACACCACGATCTCGCCGCGCGCGGCGCGGATCCCGACGCCGAGCGCGGACCGCTTGCCGGAGTGCTCGTAGACCAGCACCTGCAGACGCGGGTCCATGATCTTGGCGAGCCTGCGGTGGCCCTCGGCGTCGCCGATGTCGATCACGATGATGACCTCGGACGGGTTCTGGGCGAGCCAGCTCTCCAGGCACCGGACGAGGATCTCCGGGTCTTCGCGGTACGACGGGACCACGACCGACACGGTCGTCCGGAAGGTGTTGACCACGGGCTTGTCCATCCGGGACAGGACGATCCGGTAGAGCCAGAGACCCCACACCAGCAGCCCCGCGAAGCCCAGCGGGACGAACCTGCGCCAGTCGCCCCCGGCCGCCGCCTCCGAGATCGACTCCCAGGCGTCGCTCAGCCACCCCGTGACAGATGACAATTCGGTCCTCCCTTTATCAAGACGAGCCCGGGGAGGGAATCGCCGTCTCCTGCCCCCCACAAGTAAAGGGGGACCCGACGCCATGATCGGTCCGAAGAGGCCGGATCCGGCCACGCAAGTCCCCAGCTCAGGGACGGTTTTCCGCGTTATCGGGTGGCTTGTGGCAAGTCAAGGGTTCAGCCGGAAAGCAGGGAGGATCGGGCTGTACGTCACATCCCGGACGCCCGGCGGACATGCTTCCGAAACTCCCGACAACAAGTTGACTGAGGTGTATATGGCGAAAAGGGCTATTTGTCAGTCCGTATCCGTTTTTTAATACTGAAGGGTAGGGGCGAGGCGGAAGGCATGTGAGGTGTGTCACCATCGATGCCGGTAGGCGGCGTAGGTGTGGCGTGCGTCCCGTAACTCGCCTGGTTTTGGGTGGTTGCCACTGGTTACCAGCGGGTAGCATGGTGTGGAGTTACTGATCAGTAAAAGGCGCGGGACCCGCCGGTCGCCGCTGGACTAAACGGAGTCTCGAATGGGGCACTACAAGAGCAACCTCCGGGACCTGGAGTTCAACCTCTTCGAGGTGTTCAGGCGCCAGGACCTCCTCGGCAGCGGCCCGTACGCGGAACTGGACGAGGACACCGCGCGCAGCATCCTGGAAGAGGTGAACCGGCTCGCCGAGGGTCCGCTGGCCGAGTCCTTCGAGGACGCCGACCGCAACCCGCCGAAGTTCGACCCGGCCTCGGGCACCGTGACGATGCCCGAGGGCTTCAAGAGGTCGTTCAAGGCGTGGATGGACGCGGAGTGGTACCGCCTTGACCTTTCCCCCGCGTTCGGCGGCAGCGGTGCCCCCCGCTCCCTCACCTGGGCGGTCGCCGAGCAGGTACTGGGCGCCAACCCGGCCGTCTACATGTTCGCCTCCGGCCCCGGCTTCGCCCAGATCCTGTGGCACATCGGAACGCCCGAGCAGAAGAGGTTCGCCGAGCTGGCCCTTGAGCGGCAGTGGGGCGCCACGATGGTGCTGACCGAGCCCGACGCGGGCTCCGACGTCGGCGCCGGACGCGCCAAGGCCGTCCAGCAGCCCGACGGCACCTGGCACATCGAGGGCGTCAAGCGCTTCATCACCTCGGCCGAGCACGACATGGCCGAGAACATCTTCCATCTGGTGCTGGCCCGCCCCCAGGGCGCCGGTCCCGGCACCAAGGGACTGTCGATGTTCCTCGTCCCCAAGTACCTGGTGGACGTGGAGACGGGCGAACTGGGCGAGCGCAACGGCGCCTACGTCACGGGCGTCGAGAAGAAGATGGGCCTCAAGGTCTCCACGACCTGCGAGCTCACCCTCGGCGAGAAGCACCCGGCCGTCGGCTACCTCGTGGGCGACGTGCACCAGGGCATCCGGCAGATGTTCCTCGTCATCGAGTACGCCCGGATGATGGTCGGCACCAAGGCCATCGCCACCCTGTCCACCGGCTACCTCAACGCGCTGGAGTACGCCAAGGAGCGCGTGCAGGGCGCCGACATGACCAGGATGACCGACAAGGCCGCCCCCCGCGTGACGATCACGCACCACCCGGACGTCCGGCGCAGCCTGATGACGCAGAAGTCCTACGCCGAGGGCATGCGGGCGCTGGTGCTGCTCACCGCGTCCTACCAGGACGCCGTGCAGATCGCCGAGCACGAGGGCCGCAAGGACGAGCGGGCAGAGAAGATCAACGACCTGCTGCTGCCGATCGTGAAGGGCTTCGGCTCCGAGCGCGCCTACGCCCTGCTCGGCGCGGAGTCGCTGCAGACCCTCGGCGGCTCGGGCTTCTTGCAGGAGTACCCGATCGAGCAGTACATCCGGGACTCCAAGATCGACACTCTGTACGAGGGCACCACCGCCATCCAGGGGCAGGACCTGTTCTTCCGCAAGATCCTGCGGGACAACGGCGAAGCCCTGAAGGTGCTGTGCGGCGAGATCCGGGCGTTCGCCGAGAGCGACGCAGGCAACGGCCGTCTCAAGAACGAGCGCGCGCTGCTGGCCAAGGGCCTGGACGACGTGCAGGGCATGCTCGACCCGATGGTCGGGTGGGCGCTCGCTTCCATGGAGAACCCCAAGGAGCTCTACAAGGTCGGCCTCAGCTCGTCCCGGCTGCTGCTGGGCCTCGGCGACCTGATCGTCGCCTGGCTGCTGTGCCGCCAGGCCGAGCTCGCCCTGGCCAAGCTCGGCGGCGGGGACGTCTCCGGCTCCGACAAGGCGTTCTACACCGGCAAGGTCGCCGCCGCGCAGTTCTTCTGCCAGACCGTCCTGCCGCGCCTGGCGGCCGACCGCGCCATCACCGAGGCCACGAACCTGGACGTGATGGAGCTGCCCGAAGAGGCGTTCTGACCCGTCCGCCAGACCCTTTCCGGACGCTCCGCCCCCCGCGGAACTGGTGAGGAGCGGCCCCCGCCGCCCAGCGTGGCAGGGGCCGCTGCGTCCGCGCGCCCGGGTCACTACTGTGGGCCGCGTACCCCCCGCCTCCCTGAGCGAACCGGAGAGCCGATGCCGGCCGGACGATCCCTCCGCGTGCATGGCTGCCACCGCGTGTACGGCGCCGTCCCTGTTGCCGTCTCCCTCGCCGCGCTGCTGCTCGCCGCAGGCTGCGCGGACTCCTCGCGGGCGGAGAAGAGCGATCCGCCGACCGTCAAAGGGAACGGCCCGAGCCCCAGCCCGACCGTGCAGGCCGCCAGTGTCTTGTCCAAGGAAGGCTGGTTCGGCACCTCGAACGCCCTGCACGCCCGTGTCCAGATCAAGGGTGTCGAGCGGCAGGCGGGCAAGTCGGTGCTGCGCTACACCGTCATCTCGATGGACACGGCCCCCAAGACGGTGCCGTTCACCGTCCGGCTTCTGGACCCGGTCGCCCGCAAGCTCTACCGGCAGACATCCTCGGGCGGCCAGGCGGGAGAGCAGTTCCAGCCGAACGCCGCCCGCGAGATGGCGACCGAGTTCCCGCTCGTCCCCCAGGACGTCACCAAGCTCACCGTGCTCACGACCGGCACGGCGGGGGAATTCACCGGCGTCCCCGTCACCGGCACCGGCGGCGCCCCTGGCTCGTCGCCGGGCACGCCTAGCTCATCGCCGAGCGCTCCAGGCTCGCCATCCGGCACGCCTGGCGTGAACGGCGCAGTCCCGCCCATTAACGGGACGAACCCCGCCGACCTGTACGACATCACCGAGGGCGAGGTCAAAGACGTCACGTCCGGCGGCTCCGACGTGACGGTCAACCTCCGCACGGACGTGCTGTTCGCGGTCGACTCGGCCAAGCTGTCGAGCCGCGCCAAGTCCGTCCTCGACCAGGCCGCGCAGGAGATCAAGCAGAACACCGACCCCGCCAAACGGGCGCTCACCTTCAACGGGCACACCGACAGCAAGGGCAGCGACACCGACAACCTCAAGCTGTCCAAGGACCGCGCCGAGGCCGTCATGAAGGAAATGAAGACCCGCCTTGGCGGCTCCTACACCTACTCCGCGCAAGGCAAGGGCGAGGCTGAGCCGATCGCCAAGGAGGGCGGTCCGGACGACGCCAAGGCCCGCGCCCGCAACCGCCGCGTCCAGATCTCCTACCAGGTCAAGCAGCAGACACCTGGCGGCACCGGCACCACCACCCCGCCCGCCGGCGGGCGCGGCAGCACCATCGCCCCCGCTGCGTTCCGTCCCCAGGACGGAGCCAAGGTGGCCAGCCGCTACGGCCGGTTCGGCAAGGACAAGCGGCGCCTGGACGTCAAACCCTTCTACCGGGACGGCGCCTACATCGTCGCCGTGTTCGACATCGTCAACGAGGGGCCTGGAGCGACGCCACCGACCGCCGACTACGCCCACAAGGACTACCCGGGCGGCGTGTTCACCTCGTTCTCCGTCCTCGTCCCCGGCGGCAAGGACGTGTACCGTGCCGTCCGCATCAGCACCTTGGACGCACAGGGCGTCGCACCCTACGTCGACCCAGGCTTCGCCACGTTCCGTACGGCCGTGAACGAACCAGTGCGGGGCTTCGCCTACATCCCCGCACCGCCCGGGAACCCGTCCACCGTCGTCTTCGACGGCGGCCCCTTCGGCAAGGTCAACAACGTTCCGGTCTCCTGAGCCGCTCTGACCGCCACCGCCCGGCCGGCCGAGCGCGCGCGCCTGTGGTCAGACGCGCGCGCTGGCCTGCGCGCCGATGGCGGGAATCAGCCCCAGGCGAGCATGCGGAGCGGATCCTCCAGCATGTCCCCGACGTCGCGGAGCACCCGCGACCCCAGCTCTCCATCGATGATGCGGTGGTCGAACGAGAGCGACAGCGTGGTGACCTTCCGGATCGCCAGCTCCCCCTCATACACCCACGGCATGTCACGGATCTGGCCGAACGCCAGGATCGCCGCCTCGCCGGGTGTGATGATCGGCGTCCCGGTGTCCACACCGAACACGCCCACATTGGTGATCGTGATCGTCCCGTCCGAGAGATCGGCGGGAGACGCCTTGCCCGCGCGCGCCTTGGCGGTCAGCTCGTTCAGCGCGCGCGCGAGAGCGGGCAGGCTCAGGTCCTGCGCATTCTTGACCTTCGGCACGATCAGACCCCGGTCGGTGGCCGCCGCGATGCCCAGGTTCACGTAGTGCTTGACCACGATCTCCGCACCGGACGGACCGTCCGCCCACGTGGCGTTCGCCATCGGGTTCCGTGCCACGGCCGTGAGCAGCGCGCGCGCCACCAGCAGCAGCGGGGACACCTTGACCTCGGCGAACTCGGGCAGCTCCCGGAGCCGCCGCACGGTCTCCATCGTCCGCGTGACGTCCACCTGGAGGAACTCGGTGACGTGCGGAGCGGTGAACGCCGACCCGCTCATCGCCGCCGCGGTCGCCTTGCGCACACCCTTGACCGGCACCCGCTCCTCCCGCGCGCCCTCCGCCGGCGCGGCTTGGGCGGCGAGCACGTCGTCCCTGGTGATGGATCCCTGCGGCCCCGTCCCGACGACGGTGCCGAGGTCCACGCCGAGGTCCTTGGCCATCTTGCGGACCGGGGGCTTGGCCAGCGGCAGCACGTTATCCACAGCCTGTGGACGAGTGGGCGCCACAGGAGCGGCGGCCGGGGCCGCGGCGCCGTTGGAGCCCTTACGAGCCCGACGCTTGGTGGCACCCTCCTTGACCCCGTACCCGACGAGGACGGGCTGGCGCTTGGGCTGCTCCGGCGACACCATGCCCGGCTCGTTGACCGACGGCACGCCCTCCTCTTTGAGCGCCGCGGCCTGCGCGGGCGGCTCGGAGACCGGCGTCGCCACACCGCCCTCGCCCTCGGCGTCCACCGAGATGATCGGCACGCCGACGTCGACGGTCTGCCCCTCGGTGACCAGCAGCTCGGCCACCACGCCCTCGAACGGGCAGGGCAGCTCCACGATCGCCTTCGCCGTCTCGATCTCGACGATGGTCTGGTTGATGTCGACCCGGTCCCCCGGCTGGACGTGCCACTTGACGATCTCGGCCTCCGTCAGGCCCTCGCCCACGTCCGGGAGTTTGAACAGTCTCGGCTGGCTCACCGGCGTCACCACGCGAAGGTCCGGTCGACCGCGTCCAGGATGCGGTCGAGATCGGGCAGGTAATGGTCCTCGACCCGCGACGGCGGGTACGGCGTGGAGAAGCCCCCGACGCGCAGCACCGGCGACTCCAGCCGGTAGAAGCACCGCTCGGTGATCCGCGCGGCCAGCTCGGCGCCGTATCCATTGAACACCGGGGCCTCGTGCACGACGACGCAGCGTCCCGTCCGGTCCACCGACTCCACCACCGCGCCGATGTCGAGCGGGTTGAGCGACCGCAGGTCGATGACCTCCAGCGACCGTCCGTCCTCACCGGCCGCCACGGCGGCCTCCAGGCACGTCTTCACCGACGGCCCATACGCCAGAACCGTCACGTGCTCGCCGGGACGGACGACCTTGGCCTCGTGCAGAGGCGCCCAGTCCGTCGAGTCGACATCGACCTCCGCGCGCTCCCAGTAGCGCCGCTTCGGCTCGAAGAAGATCACCGGATCCGGGGACGCGATGGACTGCTGGATCATCGCGAACGCGTCCACCGGATTGGAACACGCCACGACCCGCAGGCCCGCCGTGTGCGTGAAGTACGCCTCGGGCGACTCCGAATGGTGCTCCACAGCGCCGATGCCGCCGCCGCACGGAATCCGGATCACCACGGGTAGCGACAGCTTCCCCAGCGACCGCAGGTGCATCTTGGCGAGCTGCGTGATGATCTGGTCGGCCGCCGGGAACACGAACCCGTCGAACTGGATCTCGCAGACCGGCCGGTAACCCCGCAGTGCCAGCCCGATCGCCGTCCCGACGATGCCCGACTCGGCCAGCGGCGTGTCGATGACCCGCTCCTCGCCGAAATCCTTCTGCAGGCCGTCCGTCACGCGGAAGACCCCGCCCAGCTTCCCGACGTCCTCGCCCATCACGAGGACCTTCGCGTCCTTCTCCATGGCCCTGCGCAGGCCCTCGTTCATCGCCTTGCCGAGCGTCAGGGTCTCCGCGGTCACGACGACTCCTCTTCCTCGAACGACGCCAGGTAGGCGGCGAACTGCTCCTGCTCCTCGGTCATCAGCGGATGCCGCTCCGCGTACACGTTCTCGAAGATCGACAGCGGTTGCGGGTCGGGCATCGCCAGGCACCCCGCCCGCAGCTCCTTCGCCACCTGCTTCGCCTCCGCCTCGACCTCCTCGAAGAACGCCGCGTCCGCCAGGTCACCGCGCACCAGGTACGCCTTGACCCGCTCGATCGGATCCTTGAGCTTCCACGCCTCCTCCTCGGCCTTCAGCCGATACCGCGTGGGATCGTCCGTCGTGGTGTGCGCCCCCATCCGGTACGTGTACGCCTCGATGAGGGTCGGGCCCTGCCCCGTCCGCGCGTTCTCCAGCGCCCTGCGGGTCACGGCCAGGCAGGCGAACACATCGTTCCCGTCCACCCGCAACCCAGGGAACCCGTACCCCTGCGCCCGCTTGAACAGCGGAATCTTCGACTGCCGCTCCAGCGGCTCCGAGATGGCCCACTGATTGTTCTGGCAGAAGAACACCACCGGCGCGTTGAACACCGACGCGAACACGAACGACTCGTTGACGTCCCCTTGCGACGTCGCCCCGTCCCCGAAGTACGCGATCGTGGCACTGGCCGACGGAGTGCCCAGCACACCGTCCCTCTGCACGCCCATCGCGTACCCGGTCGCGTGCAACGTCTGGCTGCCGATCACGATGGTGTACAGGTGGAACTTGTGCTCGGCGGGATCCCACCCCCCATGACTGACCCCGCGGAAGAGCCCGAGCAGCCTCAGCGGATCCACGTCCCGGCACCACGCCACGGCATGCTCCCGATACGTCGGAAACACCATGTCGTGCTCGCCCAGCGCACGTCCCGACCCGATCTGCGCCGCCTCCTGGCCGAGCAGCGACGCCCAAAGACCGAGCTCCCCCTGCCGGGTGAGCGCGACCGCCTCCAGGTCGATCCGCCGTACGATCACCAAATCGCGGTACAGTCCGCGCACGTCCTCAGCGGACAGGTCGAGGGGATAATCGGGATGCTCGACGCGCTCCCCCTCGGGCGTGAGCAACTGGACGAGCTCGGGCTCGGCGAGCTCGGGGGCGTCTGGTGCGCCGCGCACGGAGTCGATCGTCATCGATGACACTCCTCGTTCGGGGCCGGTACACGGGATCGCCGCACGCCGGCCGGTGTCAGCGGCCTCCGAGCCCCGGTAAGGGACAAAAGCCGCTAACACCATGGTGGCAGACATCACACCCTGCGATGCAAGTCCTCCACCGCCCTCCTACCCCGCCCCCAACCCCC
>NZ_SMKU01000315.1 GCF_004349215.1 Actinomadura rubrisoli
CCACGGGTGGTCAAACGCCAGCGTCACAATTCTTTCCGCGTGAAGAAATCTACGGACCATGGAGTGCGACACCCGCGCCCGCCAGAAATCTACCTCTTCAGTCCAGCTGCCTAACTAAATGGCATTGACCCTTCTCCTGACCGTTCTTTTCGACGTCACGGTCATGCTTGCCCACGGTGCGTTCCCTTCAACGAGTGCCATTCGACGTTATGACGCACCTATTCATTCGTCTAGGGAGTTGCTTCTAGTTCCCCGTGTAGGCCATCCCGAGCCGATGCGATCTCTCGCCTGGCCTGGTCTCCATAGACGGCGTGCTCCCTGAGCATGTTGAACATCCGGCCGAAATACATGGTATCTTCGGGGCGCTTTGACGAGTAGGCTCCTGGCCAGAATTCTTGCCTAACCTCTGCTTCATCAAAGAGGTAGAATCCGTCACCTGCCAGTTGCCGCCTCGGCGTATAGAATGGAATGATTCCCAGTGCGAAGTTCGGCTGCGCGGTTAGATCCTCGATAAAGTCCAATTGCGCTGACATGGTCTGCGCATCGCCATAAACGATCCGCAGGGCCGCCGCTTCGAGAATGAGACTGTATGTCCCTCTTCCCTCCGTGACAAGATACTGGCGGGCCAGCCGGTTGCGGGCGGCTTCGTCAACGTCCTCCAGAGGCAACCCGTGAATCCTTGCATTCACGATGAACATTGCCTTTGCATAGTCAAAAGTCTGGATGATTCCAGGGATGATCAGGGGCTCGTAGATCCTCAGGAGTTGCGTGTTCTCGTATTCACGTATTGCGGACAGTTGCAGAGCCGGTTGCCTCATTGCGAGGACCCGTCGCCATTCCGTCCACATTGCTTCGACCTGACGCGCCTCAGCCACCAGTTCAGGGATTAGCGCTTCTACACCGCAGGCTCTAGCCCATGCCCGGATATCCTCCTCAGAGGGCGCCGTGGTCGCATGTTCGATCTTCGACACCTTCGTCTTGTGCCATCCCGCCGTTTTCGCGAGTGCGACACCGCTAAGTCCGGCGTTCTTTCGCAGATCCTTTAGTCTAATAGCAAACGCTTTCTTGGCTGCTTGTGACGGCTGCATCAGGGGTTGTATCTACCGTTCGGGATTGCCAGTCCCCAGGCACGACTGAAAGCTTCAACGCAGAAGCGTACGATCTGCGCGTCCTCGGTGAGTTGGATTTCAGTCCTGTTCCCGGTTCCGTCCAGTACATTGAAGGCGACGATCTTGGAATCAAATATGAAACAATCGTTTCCTGGCAACGGAACGGCAGACACTAGGCGGCGTGGAAGCCATCGCAGATCTTCCTCGGGAACAGCGATCTCCAACGACATCTTCTGGTAATCGGAAAGAGGTTCTGACACGATCTTGATCCGCTGCCAAGTCCGCCCCGCGTCCGTCATCTGGCGGAGGTCATTCCGCCACCCCTCCAGATCAACTTTCCTGCCTTGCTTCCATGCACTGAATGTTTCTTCGTCCGCTCGATAGTAGTCGGCGAGCTCGATCTTGCGGATATCGCGGGCTGTATCGAACAGCTCATCCCGGCGTTCAGTTGAGGTCGATTCCATAGCGCTCCTTGACATACCTTTGAACGAAAGCGGCCATCGTCCTATCCGATATCTCCAAGAACGTCTCGTCTTCCGCAAGATTCGCGAGCTGAGCACGAACGTTCGGTCCACGCTTCTTGCCTTGGACGATCCAGCTCTCAAGATCTGTGGTGTAGAACGTCTCGCATTCCTTACCGTGGCCGGAGTCGGGGTCCTTGGTGTGAAAGGTTAAGGTCAGGTCGGAGTCCTTGCCCGGGTATTTCCCCATGTTGTTTGACCTCCATGTCTTCTCTTGAGACTCACTCACCCTCATTGACAGGGTCAAGGGAGATGCTCGAAGTTGCACGAACGCGTGGCGTGGGAGCCGTCCTTGCCGCCCAGCGGTGGTTCCAGATGCGGGGCGCGAAGGGCGCCCTCGCGCTGCTCAGCTCGATCTCTGAGTTCACGCGAGAGCAAGCCGCGACCCGGCTTCGGGACGCCTCACACGGTCGGGAATCGCAACCGGTGGCCGTGTGGGTCCCGTCCGTGGATGTCCCCCCGGCGTCCATGGGCGGGAGCGCCGTCCGAGCGTGAGACCCCCGAATTCTGTAGCGGAGATCGGGCGCGGTCCGCCGGACAGCGAGAGCGGCCCCGAAACCTCCTGGGGAGACAGGCTCCGGGGCCGATGCCCGGCCGATTCTGTGAGTCTGTTGCCGATTGTGTAGAGGCAGCGACAATGAGTGAGGGGCGGAAGCCAGGGAGTCGGCAGCGGCTGCAACGGGTCGGGAAGGTGTGATGTCGGCGGCTGATGTTCTCGGAGTTGTTCGTCGTGAGCTGTTCATTCCTGACACGATCTGGGTGCCGGTGGAGGGTACCGGCCTGGTTGAGGCCGCTTCGTCGTCAGGACGATCCAGACGGCTGGCGGGAAGAGGTCGCGTCGGAACGCTCGGTGGTCACTCAGGTGGACGATGGGGCCACCGAGCGAGGGGTGTGGCCGACGAGTTCGAGCAGCGCGCCGCACATCATGGCGAAGATGCTCGACGCGCTGGCCCTGCGTCCCGGTATGCGGGTGCTGGAGGTCGGGACGGGGACTGGCTACAACGCCGCGTTGCTTGCTGAGCTGACCGGTGCGGAGAACGTCACGACGGTGGAGGTTGACCCGTCGTTGGCCGATCATGCCAGGCGGGCACTGGAGGACGCCGGGTATCCGGTTACGGTGGTGACCGGTGATGGCATGCGGGGATACCGCCACAACGCTCCTTACGACAGGATCATCGTGACCGCCGCTGTGCGTGAGGTGCCGTACGCGTGGGTGGAGCAGTTAGGGGCGGGCGGGCTGATCCTGGTTCCGTGGGTGGCGTCGTTCCATCCGGATGAGCCGTTGGCGGCGCTTGAGGTGAGGGCAGACGGTACGGCGGAAGGTCGGTTCGGTGCTCCGGCCTGGTTCATGCCCATGCGCAGTCAGCGGCTCCAGCAACAGGCGATCCGGGACACCGAAACACGATGGGCGGCGGCCGGTAAGCCGGAAGCGTCCCGCTACGGGGTCACGGTGACAGCGGACGGACAACGCATCTGGTTGGATTCCCCGGATAACCCGGTCATGTGAAGGGCCGCGGGGCCGGGGAGTCTGGGTTTGCGCCCCGCTCTGCGCGGTGCGCGCTCCCTTCAACGGGCGCCTTTCGACGCTCCGACTCGGTTCCGCTCGGAGCCTTCACCATCGGTCACTACCTGCACCACGTGCCCGACGACGGCGCTAAGGACGGCGGTGCGGCGGTGAAGGGGACCGCCGAGTTCTTCCGGGGCTTGGGCCTGCCGGTGGACGAGGAGTTGCGGACTCAGACGCGGGCGCATGCGAGAACGCGTGTAGCCATCGTGCCTAGGTGTACTGACCATGGACGTTGGTGACGGCGACACGGCTTGATGGGCTTGAAATGAGTGAGGACCTCCTGGCGAGGTGTGTGTCACCACAACACATGCACATCTCGTCCTGGAGGTCCTCATGGTCCACGCTAACGCCAAACTCGCGCCCGCCGGGCGGTTGGAGCCGGCCCGGTGTGTGGCAGAGCAGGGCTGGCCGTTGCGGCGGGCGGCCGAGCGGTTCCAGGTATCGGTCACCACCGCCAAACGCTGGGCCGACCGCTACCGGCAGCTGGGCCCGGCCGGGATGGCCGACCGGTCCAGCCGCCCACACCACCACCCGGCCCGCACCCCCCGCCGCACCGAACGGCGGATCGGCAAACTCCGCGTCACCGCCCGGCTCGGGCCGGCCCGCATCGCCGCCCGGCTGGGCCTGCCCGCCTCCACCGTGCACCGCGTCCTGACCCGCCACCACTGCCCGCCCCTGACCCACCTGGACCAGACCACCGGACGCCCGATCCGCCGGACCGCCCGCCGCTACGAACACGATGCGCCCGGCGATCTGATCCACATCGACATCAAGAAACTGGGCAACATCCCCGACGGCGGCGGCCACAAAGTGCACGGCCGCGCCGCCGGCCGCCGCAACAGCCAACGCACCGACACCGGCGCCCGCCGCTCCGGCGGCAAACCCCTGCTGGGCTACGGCTACCTGCACACCGCCATCGACGACCACTCCCGCCTGGCCTACACCCAGATCCTGCCCGATGAGACCCACCAGTCAGCGGTGGCGTTCTGGCAACGCGCCCACGCCTACTTCACCAACGCCGGCATCACCGTACGCCGAGTACCGACCGACAACGGCCCCTGCCACCGCTCGCACGCCTGGCGCGACATCCTCGCCCACGCCGGCATCGCCCACAAACGCACCCGCCCCCACCGCCCCCAGACCAACGGCAAAGTCGAACGCTTCCACCGCACCCTGCTCCAAGAATGGGCCTACGCCCACCCCTACACCTCAGAAACCCAACGCCGCGCCGCACTTGACCCCTGGCTGCACACCTACAACCATCACCGAGCACACACCGCGCTGGGCGGCCACCCACCCGCCAGCCGCGCCACCAACCTCTCAGGCAGTACACCTAGCGGCGCGACCGCAGGACTCCGTTTCCCAGCAGACGGGCCCCGGTGCGTGGGAGCCTGCCCCCATGGTTGGCGCTGTTGACTGGGACTCCATCGTCGACACCCCCTCGGGCCGGTGGATGGAGCTGGGGCTGCACTGGCACTGCTACACCTGGCGTGGAGCCGGGAAAGACTGGGGCGACGACTCGGCCCGGCACAACGACTCCTCGGAGGTCACGCCGAGTGTCGTGCGGAACTGGCTGAAGAAGAACCCGCGACTGATCCGCGCCACGCACTCCTCACCAGAGGAAGCGGTGGGCTGGCTGCGGGAGCTCTGGACCCCGGTGATCAACGAGGCGATGCACCCCTCCTCGGCTGACTGGGAGTTCCGGTACAAGCTGGCGCTTTACGACCTCAGCGTCGGTACAGACCTCTCCTGGTCGGAGTGGGTACGCGGGCCCTCGGTGATCAGCGTCGGCATCGTCGGGACGAACGAGCGGTGCCACTGACCGTCCGTACGGGCCGGAGACTGCTACGGCGCACCTGATCGTGTCACCTAGGGAGTTGCTTCAAGTTCCCGTATAGGCCATTTGGGACGCACCCAACGCGACAGATGTGTCGCAGGTGCAGGGTCCACATGAATGTACCGAGCGTAACGATCACTCCGGCGATCTGGGATGTTTGCGCTGGTTGGCATTGAAGCGCGCTTTCTTCTGACGATTCCCGCACGTGTTCATGTCACACCATTTGCGGGTGCGACTTTGGCTGGTGTCGAAGAATGCGGCTTGGCAGGTCGGTGATGCACACAAGGCCAATCTTCCGTCTCGTTCGCCTGCAATGATGCTGATCGCATCGGCGGCGATCACACTGAGGGCATCTTCCACGCAAGAGGCCGAGCTGAGCCTCCATTGCCGCTTACCCTCGGGCGTCAGGATCGCAGCGGCCCGACCCTCAGCGCTGCAGTCGTTGATGACTTGGACAGCAGATGCAGGGAGAGCGTCGTGGATCGCGGCCGCTGTCGCGGCGAGGTGAATCGACTCCCTCAGTTCCCGAGCGAGGTCGAGCTGGGCAGTGGTGCAGGAGTCCACAGCGAGGCCGTTCACTGCCAGCCAGTCGACAAGTCGGTGCGGCGTGGGAATACGTTCCACGGCATTGCCGTTACGCTCCGTCACGGTCGCAGTGAAGCTGGTCGCTAGCACGTTGCCCAGGCGAAAGTCAGGGAACCCAGCACGCATGGAACCACCTTAGCCGGTTGCAGCTGACATGATGACATGCTAGAACCGTCTTAGGCGGTTCCGCGATGGCCAGGAGGGTCTCATGCCCCGTCCAACCAGCGACGTGCAAGCATTTGAAGCCCACGCAACTGACGCTGACCTCGACGATCTGCACGCGCGACTAGCCGCGGCGCGGCTACCGGAGGCCGAGACGGTCTATCGCGCCGCGCCCGACCCTCGCCGATGGGAACAGGGCGTTCCTCTCGCCGACCTGGTCGATGTCGTGAACTACTGGCGCACCGGGTACAAGTGGCGGTCGTTCGAAGAGCACCTTAACCGTATCGGTCAGTTCCGCACGACCATTGATGGCCTAGGAATTCACTTCCTGCACCGCCGATCCTCGCGCGCGGATGCCACTCCTTTGATCTTGACGCACGGCTGGCCAGGCAGCATTGCCGAGTTCATCGATGTAGTAGACGAGCTGGCAGATCCGAAGGATGCGGACGCGCCGGCGTTCCACGTGGTGGTTCCGTCGCTGCCAGGCTTTGGTTACAGCGACAAGCCGGCCGCCACCGGGTGGGGAACCGAAAAGATCGCAGCCGCATGGGTGGAACTGATGGGAAGGCTCGGCTACAGCAAGTTCGCAGCCCACGGCGGCGACTGGGGAGGTAATATCACCACGGTTCTCGGTGGCAGATTCCCGGCGCACGTTATCGGCATCCACACAACGTTCGCGGAGGCACCGCCCGGGTTGACAACGGACGGGCTGACGGCGGTCGAGCGCAAGTGGACCGAGGAGACCCGCGATTTCTGGCGCTACCGCGCGGCGTACGCGAAGCAGCAGGCCACCCGACCGCAGACCATCGGCTACTCGCTCGTCGACTCACCGGTCGGACTCCTTGCCTGGATCCTTGACAAGTTCGCCGAGTGGTCAGACACCGAAGACAGCCCGTTCGAGACGATTTCCAGAGACAGCATTCTTGACGATGTCACCCTCTATTGGCTGACGCGGACCGGCGCATCGGCGGCCCGCATCTACTACGAAAGCCATAACTCGCTGGATCCCGAACTCCGGGTCGACGTCCCGTCGGCGATCAGTATGTATCCCCGCGACATCGAGAAGTGTCCGCGCCCCTGGGCACAGGAGCGGTACCGACAGATCGTCCGATGGAGGTCGCCCGAAAGCGGGGGACATTTCCCGTCGCTGGAGGTTCCCGAGTATTTCGTCAAAGACCTGCAAGAAGGTTTCGCGGCGGTGCTGGCCGCTCATCGGTGAACGCGGCACTCCCCCGCAGGCAGCCGTGCTCGTCGACCATCACGGTCACGGTCTCGTCGTGGAGGGCGGCGCTATTCGTCCTCGGTGAGGTTGTGGGCGGCGCGGCTCTGGTCGAGGGCGCGGAGGCGGTCAAGTTCGCGGCGGTCCCGTTTGGTGGGACGGCCGGCGCCGCGGTCGCGGCGTCCGATGGGGATCAGGGCCTCGCGGGGCGGGGGCGGCGGGCTCTTGTCGATCAGGCATTCGGCCGCGACGGACGCCCCGACGCGCTTGCGGACGATGCGCTGGACGATGACGATGCGCTCCCGGCCGTCATGGCGCAGCCGGATCTCGTCGCCCGGACGGACGGTCGTGGCGGGCTTGGCCCGCTCGTCGTTCACGCGGACGTGGCCCGCCCGGCAGGCCGTGGTCGCCATCGAGCGGGTCTTCAGCAGGCGCACCGACCACAGCCACAGATCGACCCGTACCGTCCCCTCTGTCATGCCATGACCCTAGCCGCGGCGGGCGGCTATCCAGGCGTCGGCCAGCTCCCACTGCGTGTACAGCCAGTCGATCTGCGCGTCCTCGGAGCGGGGGACGTCCTCGGACGGGATGCGCCACCAGCGGGCCTGGACCACGCCCGTGAGCGGGACGCGGCGCCACACCTCGGCGGCGGAGGTCATGTGATCGAGGCCGACGTGCGCGACGAACACCACGTCGGCGGACGGGGCGGCGGTGAGCGCGGCGATGACGCCGCCGGAGCGGGGCGGCATCAGGTGGCGCATCCCGGCGGCGCGGGACGCCTCCCGCCAGCGGCGCAGGCGGGTCAGCCTGCGGATCGCGCGGCGGCGGCGCTCCGGGGTGAAGTTGCCGCCCTCGGGGAAGATCACCAGCGCGTCGCGGGGGCCGAGGTCACCGGCGAGCCGCCCGATCTCGCCGGTGGCGCCGCCAGCGGGCGAGACGAAGACGTTCGGCAGGCGGTTGGCGACGATGTCGATGCACGGGTCGAGCTGGAGCTGCGCCTTCATCACGAGCCGGGGGCGGCGGCGGAAGTCGGCGAGCAGATGGTGGACGAGCAGCAGCGCGTCGCCCGGCCCGGCGTGCCGGCTCAGGACGATCACGGGACGGTCGCCCGCCGGACCGTCCCAGCCACCCTCGATCCGGATCCGCAGGCCCAGCTCGCGCTGCGCGACCCGGTACAGGCCGGCGACGTAGCGGCGGATGACGTCGTAGTGCCGGTCGTCGCGGGTGCGGCGGCGGCACCACAGCCAGCCGCACGCGAGGACGGCAGCGGACTCCAGCGTCCCCCAGGTGAGGGCGAACCAGAGCAGGCGCATGGCCCGGCCGCGTCGCCCGGCGACCAGCGAGACCGCGTACGCGAAGGGGAACACGGCGATCACCAGCACGGTCAGCGCGAACAGCAGCGGCGTGCAGAGGACGCGGCGCACGATGGGGGGTGGCAGCATGTCACGTCCGCTCGTCGAGATACCTCAGGGAAGCCCGGTAGGCGCCCTCGATATGGGCGGCGATGCCGGAGGTGCTGCGGTAGCGCATCTGCGCCAGGTCGACGCCGGCCTTCCGCGGCCGGCCCCCGGCGGGCAGGACGTGCACCGTGAGCCCGTCCGGCAGCGCCGCCATCTCCTCGAAGAAGCGGTGCCGCCGCGCGATCTCGAACGCGACCATGCCGACCTCCCAGGGGCGGCGCGGGGGCGCCAGGTCGCGCTCGATGCGGCCCACATGCAGAACATAGATCGTGGTGGCGCCCAGCGCGACGGCGCGTCCGACGGGGATGCTGTGGACGAGCCCGCCGTCGAAATAGTGCCGATCGGCGACGCGGACGGGCGGGAGCAGCCCCGGCGCCGCACAGGACGCCAGCACGGCCGGGATGATCGGCCCTCCGGAGAACCAGTGCGCCATCGCCGTCTCGATGCAGGCGGCGACGCACTGGAACGGGACGGCCAGTTCCTCGAACCGCGGGGCCTTCAGCAGCTCGTCCAGCGTCCGGCGGAGCGGCTCGTTGGAGTGCAGGTGGGTACCGGAGCGGGCCAGCGTCCACAGCCGCGCCCAGACATGGGCGCCGAGCACGTCGCGGACGGAGTCGTCCGACCACATACGGGTGAGCCGCTCAACGGCGGTGTCCGGGTCGGCGGCCACGAACACCCCGTTCAGCGCGCCGATGGACGTCCCGACAACGAGATCGGGACGGACGCCCGCCTCCTCCAGCGCCCGCAACATGCCGACCTCGTGCGCACCGAGCACCCCGCCGCCACCAAGGACGAACGCCACCCGCGCCTTCACCTGACCTCCTCTGACCCTCACCGCAACCTCTCCCCGCGACACCCCCATAAACCAGAACCGTCCAGGGGCACCGGCGCGGCAAAGTCCGTCCCGTGGCACGGTGATCACATCCATACTGTGGGTCACGGCCTTGGCCGGTGTACACGGGTGAGACGGTGGACGGGAGCACAGATGAAGCTCAACCGGTGGCAACCGTGGGCGGAACAGACGCTCAACGACGCCAAGAGCGCGGCGGTCACAGGCGTTGAGTCGCTGGACGGGGATCCCCGCTGTAGCCGCATCACCCTCGCCAATGGTGCGGCGATCCACGTCCAGTGGGTACGGACAGCGCCCCCCACGGGCGACGGCGGCGACGAAGAGAAGATCATCACCGGCGAGGCGCCCGCACCGGTCGACGTCCCGGACGTTCCCGTAACCGGGAAGGTGCCCACAGCGGAGTTGGAGCGGCACCTTGCCGCACTGCTGGCCAACGGCGGAAACCCCGAACTCATCAGTGTCATCGGGTACTCGCAAGACCCGAAGCTGGGGAGCGACCGGCAACCTTTCGGCGTAAGGGTCCTCTGTCATTCCGGCGCCGTGATCTTTGGTCTTTTCCGTCACACACTCGGTGCAGGGCAAACCCCCACGCAAGAGTCGACGTTCAAACAACGGGAGACGCTGTAATGGCGAACCGCCCCCTGCCGTGCGGCGTCCGCATGCCTACCCGATACACCCCCTACTCGCCGTGGCAAGCAGGGGGCCATTCCAGCTCCGCCGGGACCGGTCCCGCTTTCCCGCACCTACGGTCACGGCATGAGCCCCACAGGCCCGGGACCGTTCACGGCTAATCCAGTAGAACGCGTTTCAGCAAGCGCGGTGGCGTTGGTCATGATGCTGGCCGCTGTGGTCGGATGCGGCACGGACGACGACCGTCCGCCGGCGAAGGCGTCCGGAACCCGCACTCCATCCGCCGGCAGCAGTGCCGCGACACCGGCGAGCTCACCATCGGCCGCCGCCCGTACGCTCGCCGAGCTCGTGGAGCATCCCTGCCGGGCCATCGATCCGAAGGACGCCGGTCCCGGCGACCTCGGCATCTTCATCGAAGGCAGGGAAGAGGACCTTCAGAACAACCCCAAGTCATGCGAATGGGGAGCGCGAGGCGGCATGGTGTCCTTCACCCCCTATCCCTCGACCGACATGACCAAGGACAAAAGATTCCAGAACCTCACCGCCGAGGAGATTTCGGGGCACCGAGCGCTGCTCGGCACCCCGACGAGCCGCGGCAAAGGAATGTGCATCGCATTCGTCTCAGTCGGTTCCGGCCAGTCCTTCCGGCTCATGGTCTCGCCCTTCGGAGGGAATGCTCCCGGGCCCGCTGCTCCCGTCCTGGCCACCAACTTCGCCATGGCGATCCTGAGTCACCTCAGCTGACAGCGACTTTGGGGTGCTCGAAGCGCTCTCAACTCCTGCCGTCCGTCGCACGTCGACCATGAGAAGGCGCACCATGCCTTGTTGAGGGAGCTGACAAGCGGGTCGTCGATCTCGCCGGCCCCCGGTATACCGGTCAGTTCGGAGCCCACCTTCTGGAAGGGCCCGGCAACCTCCGCCTCGATGTCACCCATGCCTCGGTCGTTACCACTAGAGGACTTCAACTGTTGGGGTTACGGTAGTTTGAGGTCCAGGCCGGTGCGGGCGAGGAATCCCGCACAAAGTTCGGGTCGGTACTGCATACGTTTTAGGCGGTTCCTCACCAGGATGCCGAGCT
>NZ_SMKU01000316.1 GCF_004349215.1 Actinomadura rubrisoli
GGTGGTGATGGGGCGGTTTCTGGCGGGGAGCAGAGTGTCAGTTCTTCTCGGGGGGCGCCTGTGTTGAGGGGCAAGGTGATCGTGGTCGATCCTGGGCATAACGGAGGGAACGCCGGGCGCCCGGACGAGATCAATAAGAAGGTGTTCATCGGCAACGGGTACAAGGCGTGCAACACGACCGGGACCAGTACCGCCGCGGGGTACAGCGAGCATGCCTTTACCTGGGATCTGGCCAACCGGCTGGCGAAGGTGCTGCGGGGGGAGGGCGCGAAGGTCACATTGACCCGGGAGGACGATCGGGGCGTTGGGCCGTGCGTCAACGAGCGGGCCGCTATCGGGAACCGGGCGAAGGCCGATGCCGTGCTGTCGCTCCATGGTGACGGCGCCGCCGCGTCCGGGCACGGTTTCCACGTGATCGAGCCGCTTCCGGTGGGGAAGAACACCGGAATCGTCGCCGCGTCCGCTCGGCTGGGCGAGGCCATTCGGGACGCTTACCGTTCTGGCACCGGCATTCCGTACGCCAGTTATGTGGGACGAGCCGGGCTGGATCGGCGTGGCGATCTCGGTGGGCTGAATCTGTCCACGGTTCCGATCGTGTTCCTTGAATGCGGCAACATGCCCAATCCCGGGGACGCGGCCAAGATGTCCAGTGCCTCGTTCCGGCAGCGCATGGCCGACTCTCTGGCCAGGGGCTTCGAGCACTACCTCGGGTGAATCCGGCGGTCAGGAGCCCAGGGCCAGGGGCGGGTCCGCTTCCTGGCCGAGTGTCTCGATGAGCCACCAGGCGGCGTTCGCGCCGGGGTTCCGGGTCTCCTGTTCGAGCAGCCGGAAGACCTCCGGCCACATGTGCTCGGGATCGACGACGGCACCGGATCGCGAGGCTTCGAGAAGTCTCAGCACGTTGTCGAGAACGGGATCGGACGGTTCCTCCGCCTTGCCGGTCTCGGGTTCGGGTGGCACGTCCGGTTCGTCGTCTTGAGGGGACGCCTGCTCGACGAAGGTCCGGAGGGCCGCCAATCGGACCCTCGCCTCGCGTCGCAGGAGGGGCGGGACGGACGCGTCCGCCGCCTTCTCCGTCGCCCGTTCGAGCGTGGCGAGGGCCGCGGTGTTGTCCCGCTCGGCCACCTGGACGGCGCTGAAGTCGATGAGGAGCTCCGCCAGTTGGGTCGCGGCGCGCTCGTCGCCCGACTTTTCCATGTGGGCGAACGACCGGTCGTAGCATGCCTGGGTCGTTCTCATGTCGCCGAAGTGGAGGGCCGCCCGCGCGGCACGGCTGGCCGCGACGGAGGCGTTCCAGAAGTGCTCGCCCTTCTCGCTGAGGCGTTCGGCCGTCAGGCTCGCCTCCAGCGCCGCGCTGTGGTCGCCCAGGGCGGACGAGGCGTCCGCGATCACGAAGGCGGCGTTCGCCTGGCGCTTTTCGTCGCCGATCTGTCGTGCGCGGCGCGCGGCGGACTCCGCCCAGTGGAGGGCCTTGGCGTGGTCGGCGAGGCGGCGTGCCAGGCGGGCGTTGTTGACCGCCGCCGCCATGGTCGAGTTCAGGTGGCCGAGTTCACGGAAGGCTTCGGCGGCCCGTTCCCCGGCGTCGAGCGCGTCCCGCCACCGTTCCTGGTCGCTGAGGATCAGGCTCAGCTTGAACTCGGCCCGGGGGACGATCTGCGGCAGGGCATAGGCGTCGCCGATGCGGACGGCCTCGCGGCAGGAGGCCGCGGCCTGCTCGGCGGCGTCCATGCCGCGCAGGCCCTCGGCGTTGTCGAGAGCGGCGTTCGCCGCCTTCTCCGGCTGCCCGCGCTTGAGGAAGAGCCCGACGCGGACGGTGTTGAGGGCGACGACGCCGTCGACCTCGCGGCGGGCCGAGTACAGCGTCCACAGGTTCAGCGCCAGGTCGCTCGCGATGTCCAGCTCCGCCAGCTCCTCCGCGACGCGCTCGGCGGCGTGGAAGGGGGCCGGGTCGAGCTCCCCGGAGACGTCGGCCTCCGCCACCTGGTCGTTGATCTCGATGAGGCGGTCCCGCAGGTAGCGGATCGCGCGGAGCCGGAAGTCCCGGATGGCGTCAGGGGCCTCGTCCTCCTCCAGCCGCTCCGCGGCGAAGAGCCGGATCAGCTCGAAGAGGCTGAAGCGCGCCCGCGGTGGGTCGGGATGGTCGGGGACCGTCGCGTACCAGGCGAGATTGTGGTCGGTGAGCCGGTTGAGGACGAGTTCCTGGCGGAACCGGTCGGTCTCAGCGCAGTGCGCCAGCGACGTCGCGGTGACCGTCGAGCCGGGGAAGGCCGACATGAGGCGCAGCGTGCGGCGCGCGTTGGGGCGCAGGACGGCGTAGCTGAGCCCGATCGCCGCCCGGACCGGCCGTGCCCCCGCGTCCATGTAGTCGAGGCGGGTCAGCTCGTGCTCCAGGGCGCGGCGCAGACGGGAGACGTCGAGGCGCGGGTCCGCGGCGATCCGGGAGCCGATCATCCGCAGCGCCAGCGGCACGTCGTCGCACAGCGCCGCGATCTCCGCCAGGTCTCCCGGGTCGTGCTCCCTGTCCTGGGCGTAGGTCCGCAGGATCTGGACGGAGTCCGCTCTCTCCAGGGGCTCGACCACGAACCGGAGATCGGCATCGGAGTACTCCTGCAGGCGGTCCCGGGACGTCACGATCAGTGCGCAGGACGGCGCCTGCCGCGTGAGGGGCGCGACGTGCGCGGCGTCCCGCGCGTCATCGAGGACGAGGAGGACGCGCTCGCCGTCCAGATGGGCGGCGAACCGGTCGAACGCCTCGGCGTCGTCCATGGCGCCGCCTCCGAGATCGTCGCCGAGGGCCTCGGCGACGACGCGGACCACGGTTCGGGGGCTGCGGCGCGCCTCGGGGTCCAGCCCGTGCAGGTTCACGTAGAAGGCGCCGCCGCGGAACGTGGCGGCCAGGTTCCTGGCGACCGCCACCGCCACCTCCGACGTCCCAACGCCGGGCCGTCCGGACAGGAACGCGATGGCGGACCGCCGCTCGGCCATGGCGTCCATGATCGCGTCCCCGATCTTGGAGACGAGGTCGCGTCTTCCCGCGAAGAGCGGATCCGCCGCGGGAAGCGTGCACATGTGCCGCGCCGCGGCGTTCAGCGTGTGGCGGCGCGGGCCGTCGAGCCTCTGTCCCTCCTCGTCCGCCACCCGTGTGGAGCCCGCGGAGGGGGCGGTCTCGGGGAGGACGACCTCGGTCGACGTCGAGATGGGCTCCGGGAGGCGCCCAGATAGCGCGTCGAGGAACCTGAGCGTCGGAACCGAGCGGTCACCGGAGAGGGCATTCCCCAGGTGGTGCCGGCATTCCCGCGTGATGTTCGTGAACAGGTCCTTGTCGAGCTGGCCGGTCAGGACGCGGACGAACGTCGCCAGTGTCGCCCTGGCCTCGTCGGGATCGTCCGGGAATCCCGGTCCGGGTGAGATCCACCGCTCGACCGCCTCCGCGTGGCCGGGCAGGCCCGGGAGCAGCACGCGAGGGTCGAGCCCGCGCGAGAGCAGGCGGTCGCGCAGGGCGCGGGCGCCGTCGACGCCGCGGCCGTCCGCCAAGGCGGTCTGGACGCTCAGCCAGTTCACCGCGTCCGCCAGCGCACCCGATCCACGGCAGGACGCGTCGAGCGGGACCAGGACTGCCGCGGCCACCGTCGCGGCCTCGTGCAGGCCCACCGGGTCGGACGGGGGACGCGGGCCGGCGGCAGCAGTCGCCAGCACGGTGCTCGCCCGCCCCGACTCGAAGACCAGCTCGCGGTGCAGCGTGACGCCGGGCACGCTGCTCAGCACCTCGGCGACATCGGAGGCGTGGGTGACCCACACCGAGTCGCGCATCGAGAAGCCGCCGCTGATGTAGCGGCCGGTGACGACGCCGAGCACCACGCCGTCGCTGATCCTGAGCAGCGGCGCGCCGCTCATTCCGGGCAGCACCGAGACGGACTCGAAGCGCCCCACCTCGATCCCGTCGCGCTCGGTCGGCCCTCTCCACGCACCCGTGGCGGTCAGGTACCGGTGCTCATGCCCGGGATCCTCAAGCTGGGGCACGCCGACCAGGTACGCCTCCGTCTGCAATCGGACGCTGCCCCTCGACGCCAGCCCCGGCACCACGTCTCCCAGCGGCTCCGCGCGGCGCAGCACCCCGAGGTCCCGGTCCGGCGCGACGGCCAGCACCTCGCCGGGGGCCGGCGCGAGCCCGCCGGACAGGGCGTCGGTCCGGACCTCCGCGCCGACACGTCCGCCGTCGAGATCGTCCAGGACGTGGAAGGCGGTCACCAGGACACCGGGCACGACCTGGAAGCACGTGCCGATCGGCTCCGCGCGGGCGTTCAGCACCCGGCCCAGGAAGCCGGGGACGCTCGGGGACACGAGGTCGCTCATCGCCGCGCCCCGGCGCTACAGCCCGTCCTCTTCGGCGTCTTCCTCAGCGGGCGGCTCGTCACGGGCGGTGCGCTCGTAAGTGAGCTTCACCTTCAGCGTGGCCTCCCCGGAGGCCCCGGCCATGATGACGTTCCCCTTGGCGGAGAACTTCAGCCCGAACTCGACTTCGAGCGCCTGGGGCGCGGCCGCGCGGCGCGCCGTCGCGTCGATCATCGCCGCCGTCGAGGACGCGACGTCCACGATGGCCTCCTGGGCGCGGGCGAAGGCGTTCAGCAGATGCTCGGCCGCGTCCCCGGCTCTGGAGGTCGGCTCGGTGCCCACCGCCGGGACGGCCTCGACCAGCACGGTGGACGTGCCCACCTTCACGGGAAAGGTCAAACTCGCCACTGATGCTCCCCCTTCGCCCCGAACCCCCCGCAATTCTTATCGCACGGCCCGTTCGCTGCGCGCCGCTGACTTTGGAATATGACCCCTTTTGGCCAAGGGTCAGGTCAGGCGGGCGGCTATGCGGGTGAGCAGTGCGCTCAGGAGGGCGGTCTCCTCGGGGCCCACGGCGGCGGCCAGCCGGTTCGACTCGTCGTCCACCACGGCCGAGAGGGCGGTGTGCTTCTCGCGGCCGCGGGGGGTGAGGAACACCAGGACGCGGCGCCGGTCGGTGTCGTCGACCCGGCGGTAGACGCGGTTGGACGACACCATGCGGTCGATCAGCTTGGTGAGGGTGGGGGGCGGGAGCATCGCGTAGTCGGCTATCTCGGTCATCGCGTGGCCGCGCCCGTCGGCCAGCAGTGACAGGACGCGCCACTCGTCGATCGAGCAGTCGCCCGCGGTCAGCGCCGCGGACAGCCGTGACACCACACGTCGCTCCACCAGCGTGAGCAGTTGGGTGAGGTCTCGCTCGCGCTTCGCGGTCTTTGTTGCCTCCATGGGTGTCCACAGAGTACCGTTCACACACGAATTATTCATCTTCCAACCACTTTAGCGGTCCCAGCGATGGTCTCATCGGTCGGCCCCTTGGCTGAATACAGCCCGCCTCCGCCGCGGTCGAGACCGGCGGGGACGCTCACCGTCGCGCTCGTGGTGCCGCTCCAGGGGCCCGCGGGCATCTTCGGGCCGTCCTGCGAGCTGTGCGCCCAGCTCGCCGTCGAAGAGGTCAACCGCGAGCACGGCGTCCTCGGCCGTGAGGTGCGGCTGGTGCCGGTGGACGGCGGCGCCCCTCCGGAGCAGGTGGCCGACGAGGTCGGCGCGCTGGTCGCGGCCGGGACCGTCCAGGCCGTGACCGGGTGGCACATCTCGGCGGTGCGCGAGGTGGTCGCGCCGCGTATCGCGGGACGGGTGCCCTACGTCTACACGCCGCTGTACGAGGGCGGCGAGCGTGCCCCGTGGGTGTTCCTCACCGGGGAGACGCCGGGACGCCAGCTGCGTCCGGCGCTGGCCTGGTTCGCCTCCGAGCTGGGCGTGCGGCGGTGGGCGATCGTCGGCGACGACTACGTGTGGCCGCGGCGGTCGGCGCGGGCGATCCGGTCCTACATCGACGATCTCGGCGGCGAGCTGTGCGCGGAGTTCTTCGTCGGGCTCGGCACCCAGGACTTCGGCGGCGTGCTGCGGCGGCTGGCGCGCAGCGGCTGCGACGGGGTGCTGATGCTGCTGGTCGGCGACGACGCGGTGGCGTTCAACCGGGCGTTCGCGCGCGCCGGGCTCGACGAGGACCGGATCAGGTTCAGCCCGCTGATGGACGAGAACATGCTGCTGGCGACCGGCGCCGACAGCACGCGCGGGCTGTTCGCGGCGGCGGGGTACTTCGAGTCGCTGCCCACCGCCGACAGCCTCGACTTCGGTACCCGCTACCACAGCCGGTTCGGGGCGGACGCGCCCGTCCTGAACAGCCTCGGCGAGTCCTGCTACGAGGGTGTGCGGCTGTTCACCGAGCTCGCCCGCCGGGCGCAGAGCCTGGACGTGCGGCGCATGCGCGAGCTGTCGGACGGCCTCGGCTACGACGGCCCGCGCGGGCCCGTCGAGATGCGCGACCGGCATCTGCGGCAGCGGGTGTTCCTCGCCGCTGCGGACGGCCTGGAGTTCGACGTCATCCACCGCCTCTAGCCCGCCGGGCTCCTGGGGCGCCGATTCCGCTGTGCCGCACGGCCTATGGCGGTCACTTCGAAGTTTGCCTGGCCTTGGCATTGACGGATTCTTCACCAGGAAATAGTTTCTGTGGAAAGTAAGTGATTTGGGAGGCCCGTCATGGTGACGTACCGATACCGCTGCTCCGGCTGCGGTCCCTTCGACCTCGCACTGCCGATGGGGGAGGGGGCCGCCGAACGGCCCTGCGGGGAGTGCGGCGCCGCCGCGCGGCGGGTGTTCACCGCGCCGTCGCTCACCCGTCCGGGGAATCCGCTGACCCGGGCACTGGACGCGTCGAACGCCAGCGCGCACGAGCCGAGGGTCGTGTCCCGTCCGGCGGCGGGGCCCGGGCCCCTGGAACGGCCCCGGCCCGCGGCGCCGTCCGATCCGCGCCACGCGCTGCTGCCGCGGCCCTGACGGGAGGGGCCGGACATGGGAAGCGTGGGCCTGCTCTACGTCGGCGCCGTGCTGTTCGTGAACGCGGTGATGCTGCTCGGACGCGTCGACGCGCGCTCGGCGGCCGTCTTCAACCTCTTCGTGGGCGCCATGCAGGTGGTGCTCCCGACGATCCTGCTGGTCCGGGCGGGGGACGATCTGGCGCTGATCACCGCGGCGTCCGGAATCTACCTGTTCGGGTTCACCTACCTGTACGTCGGCATCGGGGGGCTGGCCGGGCTCGACAGCACGGGGGTCGGCTGGTTCTCGCTGTTCGTGTCGGGGGCGGCGCTGGTGTTCTCGGCGATCAACTTCTTCGACGTCGAGGACTACCCGTTCGGGGTCATCTGGCTCTGCTGGTCGTTCCTGTGGTTCCTGTTCTTCGTCGTCCTCGGACTCAAGCGCGGGGAGTACACCCGCTACACCGGATGGGTGACCCTCGCGAACGCCTTGGGCACCACGACGCTTCCCGCGTTCCTGCTGCTCACCGACAACTACACCACCGCGGCCTGGTTCGCCGTCGTCATCGGCGCCTGCGCCGTCGTGATCTTCGCCGGCCTGTGGATCCTCACCCGGCCGCAGGGGGCGGCCGGCCGTCCCGCGGAGACCCCGTCACCTCGATAAGCGGTTCCATCACTGTTACGGAGGCACAGATGCCCGAAGTCGTGTTCAGCGTCGACCAGGCCCGGTCCATGCGCGATCAGTCCCACCCCGGCCACAACCGGTGGCACCCCGGCATCCCCGCCGCGGCGTCGGTACGGCCCGGATCGGAGTTCCGGGTGGAGTGCCGGGAGTGGACCGACGGCCAGATCGGCAACAACGACTCCGCGAACGACGTGCGGGACGTCGACCTGTCCCCCTGCCACATGCTGAGCGGCCCCATCGCTGTGGAGGGCGCCGAGCCGGGCGACCTGCTCGTCGTCGACATCCTCGACATCGGCCCGGTGCCGCAGGAGAGCGGCCCGAAGCCCGGCCAGGGCTGGGGATACACGGGGATCTTCGCCAAGCAGAACGGCGGCGGATTCCTCACCGACTACTATCCCGACGCCTACAAGGCGATCTGGGACTTCCACGGCCAGCAGGCCACGTCCCGGCACATCCCCGGGGTGCGCTTCACCGGCATCACCCACCCCGGCCTGTTCGGGACGGCGCCGTCCCCCGAACTGCTGGCCCGCTGGAACCGCCGGGAGCAGGCGCTGATCGACACCGACCCCGGCCGGGTGCCGCCGCTGGCGCTGCCTCCGCTGGGGGAGGGCGTGCTGGCCGGGACGCTCTCGGGGGACGAGCTGGCCGTGGTCGGACGCGAGGGCGCCCGCACCGTCCCGCCCCGCGAGAACGGCGGCAACCACGACATCAAGAACTTCACCCGGGGCGCGCGCGTGTTCTACCCGGTGTTCGTGGACGGCGGGCTGCTGTCGGGCGGTGACCTGCACTTCAGCCAGGGCGACGGCGAGATCACGTTCTGCGGCGCCATCGAGATGGGCGGCTACATCGACTTCCACGTCGACCTGATCAAGGGCGGCATGGAGAAGTACGGCGTGACCACCAACCCGATCTTCATGCCCGGCAACGTCGAGCCGCGCTACACCGAGTTCGTGTCGTTCATCGGGATCTCCGTCGACCACGGCACCGACACCAACCACTACAACGACGCGACGCTCGCCTACCGCAACGCCTGCCTCAACGCGATCGAGTACCTCAAGACCTTCGGCTACAGCGGCGAGCAGGCGTACCTGCTGCTCGGCGCCGCGCCGATCGAGGGCCGGGTCAGCGGCGTGGTCGACATCCCCAACGCCTGCTGCTCGCTGTACCTGCCCACCGCGATCTTCGACTTCGACATCCGTCCGACGTCCGAGGGCCCCCGCCGCGCCGACCGCGGGCAGTGCGCCGTCTCGTCCTGACCAGCCGTCTCGTCCAGACAATGAGCGTGCGGCGGCCCGTGCCCGTGCGACCGTGGCACCTCGCCCGGCCCGCGGCGGACGGGCCGGGCCGCCGCGCCGCCGGCCAAGGGGGAAACCAGTGACCGACCACGAGACCTTCGAGCTGGGCGACTTCACGCTCCAGCACGGCGCGACGCTGCGCGGTGCCCGGCTCGCCTACAAGACCTACGGAACGCTGGCGCCCGACCGCGGCAACGCGATCGTGTACCCGACGTGGTACTCCGGACGGCACTGGGAGAACGAGTGGCTGATCGGCCCGGGCATGGCGCTCGACCCGGACCGCTACTTCATCATCGTCCCGAACATGCTGGGCAACGGGCTGTCCAGCTCGCCGAGCAACACCCCGCCGCCCTACGACCGGGCTCGGTTCCCCGACGTCACCATGTACGACAACGTGGCGGCCCAGCACCGGCTGGTGACCGAGCGGTTCGGCATCGAGCGGCTGCCGCTGGTCACCGGGTGGTCGATGGGCGCGGGCCAGACCTACCAGTGGGCGGTCAGCCATCCCGAGATGGTGGAGCGCATCGCGCCGTTCTGCGGATCGAGCAAGACCAGCCCGCACAACTTCGTGTTCCTGGAAAGCGTCAAGGCGGCGCTGACGGCCGACGCGGCCTTCGCGAACGGCTGGTACGAAACGCCACCGGTCACCGGGCTGCGCGCCGCCGCCCGGGTGTACGCGGGCTGGGGCTTCTCCCAGGCGTTCTACTGGGACCACGTCTACCGCCAGATGGGCTTCACCTCTCTGGAGGACTTCCTCGTCGGCTTCTGGGAGGGGTTCTTCCTGGACGACCGCGACGCCAACAACCTGCTGACCATGCTGTGGACCTGGCAGAACGCCGACGTCGGACGCACTCCGGGGTTCGACGGCGACACCGTGGCGGCGCTGGCGTCGATCCGGGCCCGCGCGCTGATCATGCCGGCGGAGAAGGACCTGTACTTCCCGCCCGAGGACGAGAAGTGGGCCGTCCAGCACATCGCCAACGGGGAGGTGCGGGTCATCCCGGGCGTCTGGGGCCACTTCGCCGGAGGCGGGCAGAACCCCGAGGACACCGCCTTCATCGACGCCGGGCTCCGCGAGCTCCTCTCCTCCTGAGCGGTTCGCGGCGGCCGGGACGTTTCCGGCGGCCAGGACGGTTCGCGGCGGCCGGGACGTTTCCGGCGGCCAGGACGGTTCGCGGCGGCCGGGACGTTTCCGGCGGCCAGGACGGTTCGCGGCGGCCGGGACGTCCCTGGAAGTCAGGTGGTCTGGCAGGGGGCGGCGACCTGCGCGTCCGCCGTGAGGCAGGGTGACGAGCCCGCCTGCTGGAGGAGCTTCCTGGCCGCGCCGCCGGAGAGGAAGGTGAGGAACGCCGAAGCCGGGCTGTTGTTGGGCGGCAGCCCGTAGGTGTAGAAGACCTCCGGAGCGGCGAACGGGTAATGGTCCATCGCCGCCGCGGCG
This sequence comes from Actinomadura rubrisoli, assembly GCF_004349215.1. GTDB lineage: Bacteria > Actinomycetota > Actinomycetes > Streptosporangiales > Streptosporangiaceae > Spirillospora > Spirillospora rubrisoli. The sequence goes on from NZ_SMKU01000316.1 coordinate 10,285, forward strand.
CCGGGCCTCCTGCCGTCCAGCGCGAGCACGCGCACGTTGGGGTAGCGGCGCGTGTCCGCGGCGACGTGCAGCTCGGCGTAGCCGATCGCGCCGGGCACCGCGTTGACCGTGTCGAGGATCTGTCCCTGGCTGCTGCGCTCGCAGCGGATGGTGCGCAGGGCGGCGCGGATCTCGTCCTTGCGCCGGCAGTCCCTGGACGACAGCTCCGGCTCGGGCTCGCTGAGCACCCGCTCTTCGAAGATCGTCCGGGTGCCCGAGCCCTCGGTCCTGCTGACCAGCCGGATCGGCAGGTCGGCGCCGCCCCTCAGCTGCTTCCAGCTCGTGGGGCCGCCGCCGCGGGCGTAGATGGACCGCAGGTCCCGGACGGACAGGCCCGTCACACCCGTGCCCTTGTGGACGATGACGGCGAACGCGACCGGCGCGACCGGGAGCCCGCGGAAGCCCCGGATCCGGATCTCGTCGGAGTCCGGCCGGAGGTGCCCGTCGTGCATCGCGATCGTCGAGGCGGCGTTGCCGGTGGTGAGCGCGCGCGTCCCCTCGTTGGAGCCGACGGACCTCACCTCGACGTCGGCGTCCGGGCACCGGGCCTCGTAGCCGCGCCGCAGGACGTCGGCGGTCCGTTCGAAGGCGGTGGAGCCGACCAGCCGGAGCGTCCCGCTGAAGCACACGGCGCCCTCCTCGGGCGACGCGCTCCCGCCCGCC
>NZ_SMKU01000317.1 GCF_004349215.1 Actinomadura rubrisoli
GACGAGTACCTCTTGCGCATGTCAGCGCTGCGCAACGGCGGCTGACCCCCCGCAACCCGGGGGGCCGGGGTTGCTTACGGCGAGCTTTGCTGGGCGGGATCGTGAAACGCGGCTTCTTCGAAGATCCCGTCCATGCCGCCGCCTCTCCCGCCGCCGACCGAGGCGGAGGACGACGGCCCGCGAGGACGGCATTCGCGGCGTCCGAGGCCGTCCGACGACGAGGAGTACCGGCCTCCCTGGTGGTGAGGACGGCCGCCCCGCTACTCCGGCGGGCGTAGCGAGGGAGCCTCCGGCCGGGCGATGACGGCCCCCGGACCCTTCGCCGAGCATCGACTCATCCGCACACAGGAAGGGTCGATGGACCATGCTGATGACACTGGCGACGCAGACGCACCCGGAGCGCTGGCACGACGGCGGGGACGCACCCGCGTTCTGGCCGGTCTTCCCGATCACATTCGGGCTGTTCTGGCTGGCGGTGCTGGGAGGCGCGTTCTACCTGATCCGCCGCAGGATGGCCACCGGGGCGGCCGCCGCGACCGCCGCGACGGCCGCCGCCGACCCGATGGCCAAGGCGCAGTCGATCCTGGCCGAGCGCTTCGCCCGGGGCGAGATCGACGAGGACGAGTACCTCTTGCGCATGTCAGCGCTGCGCAACGGCGGCTGACCCCCCGCAACCCGGGGGGCCGGGGTTGCTTACGGCGAGCTTTGCTGGGCGGGATCGTGAAACGCGGCTTCTTCGAAGATCCTGTCGATGCCGTCCGGGTACATGGGGGCCTGGGCGGCGGCGTCGGCGAAGCGGGTGAGGAGGCGGGCGAACTCGGTCCGCTCGGTCGGCGACCAGCCGGTCATGAGCTCGTCCAGGTAGGCCCGGCGGAATCGGTCGGCGACCTGCTTCACGCGGCGTCCCGCGTCCGTGAGGCCCAGATTGGCGCGGCGCGCGTCCACGGGGGAGGGGCGTCGCGACACGAGTCCGGCGTCGATCGCGTGGCCGACCAGCCGGCTGGCCGTCGAGGGGTCGACCTCCAGCCGCTCGGCGACCGCGCCGACGGTGACCTCGCCCGTGTCGTCGTCCCGCGCGGGTTTCTGGCCGGGGGCGCAGAGGGCGGCGTCGGTCAGTGCCGCGACGGCGTTGACCACCATCAGGTTGGAGATCTGGAGCGGACGCCCGCCGGGTCCGCTGGAGGTCTGCGCGCGGATCCGCTTCATGAGGTCGGGCTTGGCCCAGACGCGGCGCAGGTGGAACAGCGCGACGCCGATCTCGGAGAGGACGGGGTCGGGGCTCTCCGTCTCGGACGGGTCGTGGCGGCCCGGGTCCCGGTCGGCGGGCCGTTCCGTGGCGGAGGTCTCCGTCGCCATGCAAAGGTCTCCCGTTCCGTGCCTGTGGTCTCGGACGCCGGACGCGCACCGCTCTCACCTTAACGCATGTAGTCTGCACACTTCTTTATGTGCGCTTTATGGAGCGCCCGGAGCCTGCTGTGACCACCGATCGCCTTGGGACACACGGCGTTGAAGAGCCGCAGGTGAACGGGGATGTGGTGCACTGAACGGACCCCGGCCGTTCCGCGAGAACCACCGGAACTTGTCGGCGCGGACGCGTAGCATGGCACCCTGCCGAACCCGGACGACCCGGGATCAGTAACCACAGAGGGGACCCTCATGCGAGCGGCGGACGCCCCTGGTGACGGCCCCCAGCAGGACGGAAGCATGGACGATGGTTCAGCCCTGGAACCCGTGACCGAGGATCTGGAAGACGACGGCGCCTTCCCAGCCGACCTCCTCTCCGAGCGCGACCGCCAGATCCTCGCCTTCGAGCGGCAATGGTGGAAGTACGCCGGAGCGAAGGAGCAGGCCATCCGCGAGCTGTTCGACATGTCGGCTACGCGGTACTACCAGCTCCTGAACATCCTGATCGACCGACCCGAGGCGCTGGAGTGCGACCCGATGCTGGTCAAGCGCCTCCGCCGGGTGCGGACGCAGCGGCAGCGGCAGCGCGCCGCGCGGCGGCTCGGCATCCGGCCCTGAGATGACCAACACTGGTCGATGTGAACACTCCCCATCCTGTGACGGCCGCCGGCGCTGACGGCCTGGACGCGATCCGCGAGGCTCCCTCCGGAGCCGTGCTCGGCTTCGACTTCGACGGCACCCTGGCGCCGATCGTCGATGATCCGGCCGCGGCCCGGGCCCACCCCCGGGCCGCCGCCGCGCTGGCCCGCCTCGCGCCCCTCGTGGGCTCGCTGGTGATCGTCACCGGCCGTCCCGCCGCCGTCGCGGTGGAGTACGGCGGCTTCGACGGCATCGACGGGCTGGTGGTGCTCGGGCAGTACGGGCTGGAACGCTGGGAGTCCGGCGTCCTGACCGTGCCCGACCCGCCGCCCGGCGTCGCCGAGGCGCGCGCCAAGCTGCCCGGTGTCCTGGAGGCGGCGGGCGCCCCGTCCGAGACCTACGTCGAGGACAAGGGGCAGGCGCTCGCCGTGCACACCCGGCGGTGCGCCGAGCCCGAGGTCGCGATCGAACGGCTCCGGAGCCTCCTCGCGGCGCTCGCCGAGCGTACCGGCCTCGTCGTGGAGCCCGGACGGTTCGTCCTGGAGCTGCGCCCGCCCGGCATGGACAAGGGCAGGGCCCTCCGCGCGTTCATCGCCGACCGCGGCGCCCGCCCGTCCGCCGTCCTGTTCGCGGGGGACGACCTCGGCGACCTGGCCGCGTTCGGCGCCGTCGAGGAGCTGCGCGCCGAGGGCGTCCCCGGGGTGAAGCTCTGCAGCGGCTCGACCGAGGTCACCGCGCTCGCCGAGCGCGCCGATGTGATCGTCGACGGGCCGGAGGGCGTCGTCGCGTTCCTCGACGCGCTCCTTGACGGAGCCGCCTGACCCCGCGCCTGTCTCTCGTGTGACAAGAGTCATGCCCGGGTTTGTCGGATCTCGCGAGACTCCTGGGGTGTGGGGGGGATCAGCCGGTTAACTGCGCCAAAATATGGTGGATTGTGGCAACTGTGCTGTTCGGGGCGGGCGCACGCTGACGACGGGGAGGATTGACGGTGGACACGGACCCGGGGACCCCGCGCCGTCCAGGCGAGATCAGGCAGACCCCGCCCCAGGGCTTTCCGTCCCCGGTGACGCCCCCGGAAGGCACGCCGCTGCCTCCGCAATCGCCGCCGGGCGCGCCGATTCCGCCGGGCGTTCCGCCGGGTACGCCGATTCCGCCGGGTACGCCGATTCCGCCGGGTGCGCCGACGCGTCCCATCGTCCACAACCCGCCGGGTATGTCCGCCCCGCCTACCGGCTGGGGGTCTCCGGCTTTCCCGGGGGCTTCAGCACAGCCCAGGTCCGAGCCGGCGATGACACCACCGGGTCCTGCGGGACGTCCAGGCGACCCCGCGCCCGTCCACGGACCCTCCGGCGCGGAGGAGATGCCCTGGTCCGGCGTCCCAGCCGTCCAGAACACCAGCCCCATACAAGACGCGGCCGCCGAGCGCGGGCCCGCTTCCGTGCGGGACGAGCGGGCGGGTGCGACCGGGCCGATGGGGCGTCGGGAGACCAGTGGCGTGCAGGTGCGGCTCGGCTCGCGGGAGGCGCGGAAGCGCGCGCGGCGGGCCCGGCGGGCGGGACGGCGTCGCGGGCTCGTTGCGGTGGGCGTGTTCGTGCTGGCCGCGCTGGTCACGGCGGGGCTCGTCCTGACGTCCGGCTCGAAGGACGGAGGGGACGGCGGCGACGGCGGAGCGGCCGCGGGCGGCGGCCCGCCCGGTGCGGCCGCCGGACGGCTGCCGCGCAGCGGAGCGCCCATCGAGGTCGGGACGGCCGACGGGGCGAAGTACAGGATCGCGGCGGTGACCGGGGGCGTGAGCGACGGCGTGATGACGTCGGTCCAGTCGTCGCCGCCGGCCGGGACGTCGTTCGCCTACGTCGAGTACGTCCTGACCAACCCGACACGCCAGAAGGTGCTGCTGGACTTCCCTGGTGACGTGTTCGTCAAGCGCGACCTCGTCACGCCGCAGGCGCGCGGACGGTGCATGCCGCAGGCCGGAGTCCCGGAGGACATGTGCACACCGCCGACGAAGAGCGATGTGGTGCGGCGGCTGGCGGGCGGCGGTCTGATCGCGGGGGACGGGGGCGACAAGTACATGCCGCCGGGCGCGTCCTATCTGGTCCGCGCGACGGTCGACGTTCCGGTGGAGCGGCGCCTGACGCGCGCGGACGTCGGCCTGTACGTCTGGAAGCAGCTGTACATGGCCGATCAGCTGGCCAAGCAGGCCCCTTTCCCGGGCTGACCCGGGCCGGCTTCCCGGGCTGACGCGGGCCGGTTTCCCGGGCTGACGCGGGCCGGACGGCAGCGGACCGCCGTGGCCGTCCGGACTCGCACGTCCGGTCGGCCACGGCGGTGGCGGTTCACTCGGCCGCGGGGTCATCGGCGAGGATTCCATAGAGGCGGCGACGGGCGTCGTTGACGACGTCCAGCGCGCGCGCCTTCTGGGTTTCGCTGCCGACGGACATGACCTGTTGCAGGGCTCCGAGGAGCTGGCCGATGGCCTCCCGTCCGCGCATGACGTTCTCGCCCGCGGCCTCGGTGACCTCGTCCCAGGGGGCGACGGTCTGCGCCGCCGCCTCCTCACGTCCCGTGTCGGTGAGGGAGAACAGCCGCTTGCCGCCCTGCTCCTCGCTGCTGACCAGTCCCTCGTCCTCCAGCATCTGGAGGGTCGGGTAGACCGAGCCGGGGCTCGGGCGCCAGACGCCGCCGGTGCGGTTGTCGAGCTCCTGGATCATCTCGTAGCCGTGCATCGCCCGCTCGGCGAGCAGGGCGAGCAGCGCCGCCCTGACGTTGCCGCGCCGGGTGCGCCGGCCGCCGCGTCCGCCCCGCCCGCGGTGGCCGGGGCCGAAGCCCGGGCCGAAACCGGGGCCGCCCCAGGAGCCGAACGGATCGCCGCGCCGCGCGCGCTCCTCGGGATTCCGGAAGCCTCCGCGTCCTCTCGTGTTGTGCTCTCGCATCGCAGTCTCCTTCTCTCGTGATCGGTTGCGATGCATTAACGATATATCGGAGACCGTTCGCGATGCAACTCCGGTTGGTCGGTTGGGGTCGGAGAAGCGGGTTGGCGGTCTGCCCGAACTGGGTTGCGCAGGGACGGGAGGCCCGTTCGCGCCGGGCGGATAGGCGGGGGCAGCCGTCGTCCATACGTTCCAGTGCGGTGGGCTGAGGCCGAGGTCTTGGCGGACGGTCCGGTGGCGCTCGTCCTATACGGGTCGTCAAAGAGGTCCCCATGCGCGGGCCGCCACAGGGTGCGCTGCCGCCGACGTGGAGTACGCGCCTGCCGGTGGACGGACGCGTCCACCGGCAGGGTCTTCACCCGGGGGCCGCCGCGCGACCGCCCGGGTTCCCTGCCCTCTGGGTTAGGGGCCGGTGACCTTCAGGTGATCGAGGATGTCCTTGGCGGCGTTCCGTCCGTCGGTCTCCTTGACCCGGATCCACAGCCCGAACTTGCCGGACTTGTCCCGCAACCCGATCTCGGTGACCGTCGGCGTCCCCGACTTGCAGGCGGTGAAGCGCGTGATCGTCCCGCTGAGGGCCTTGTCGGGGCTGGTGTAGTTCTCCGGCGCGGCCTTCGTGCACTGCGAGTGGACGGCGGCGTTCGGCGGCGGCAACTGCCCCGGCCGGACGTCCGTGGTCACGCCGATGAAGACGCCCGGCCCCTTCCCGTCGCTCAGGAACGCGGGGAGGCTCGGAGTCGCGCGCAGCACCGGACGCGGCTGGGTGTCGCTCAGCCGGACGCCGGACGGCGTCCACGTCGGCTCCTGCTGCTTCGGCCACGCCTTCGGCACCGCCGCCTTGATCTTGCCGGACGCGTCGGCGATCTCGGTGAAGTCCTTCGGGACATCGGACGTCTTCTTGCCGCCGTCGTCCCCCTTGTCGTCGCCGGAGAACAGCGTCCCCAGAGCGAGCCCGCCCACCAGCGCGACCGCGAGGACGACCACCGTGATGATCAGCGGCGTGACGAACTTCTTCGGCGCACCGCCGCCCGCCGCCCGGCCCGGTCCGCCCGGTCCGCCCGGTCCGCCTTGCCCGCCGGGGCCGCTCGGCCCGCTCGGTCCGCCGGGGCGGCCTTGGGCGCCTGCCTTGCCGCCGCCGATGCCCTTGAGCTTCCCGAGCAGCCCGCCCTTGGACCCCGATCCCTGGCCCTGCGGACCCTGGCCCGGGGGAGGGGCCTGGAAGCCCGTCGGAGGTGGCGGCTGCCCTTGGTTGCCGTAGGGAGGCCGGCCACCCGGCCCAGGGCCCTGGCCGGGACCGGGGGCCTGAACAGGACCCGGCCCAGGGCCGTGGCCGCCGGGTCCGGCCGCGCCCTGCGGGAAGGGCGCGTTCTGCGACGGCTGGGTCGGGAAGACGGCCGTCTTGCCCTCGTCGCCGCCGGGCGGCTGGTGAGAAGCCTGGTACGGCTGCCCCTGCTGCTGGAGCGCCACCGTGCGTTCGTCATCGACGTCGGACGGCGGCTCCACCCGTCCGAACGGCGTGCCCTGCTCCCCTGGCTGGTCGACGACCGTCGCCGGCTCGCCGCCCACCGGAGGCTTCGGCGGGACGCGTATCTCGGACGTGTGGACGTCGTCCTCGGACGAGGGCTGGTCGAACCGGGTGTTCACCTCTGGCGGGACGCCGCCGGGCGGCTGACCGTGCCCAGGCCCGGGCGGCTGGGGCTGTCCAGGACCCGGTGCCGGAGCAGCCCCTTGCGCCTGCGCCGATGTGCCGTCGTGGTAGAAGTCCTGGATGGTCGCGTCCGGCTCGATCTTCGGCACCGGCACGGGCGGCGGACCCTGCTGAGGACGACCCTGCGCCTGGCCCTGGCCTTGCGCCTGGCCCTGGCCTGGTGGCGGGCCCGGCGGCCCGTATGAAGGGGACGGCGCGCTGGGGACGGACGTCGGCCGGAGGGTCGACAGGGCCTCGGCGAACGCCTCGGCGGTCGGCCACCGCTTCTCCCGTTCGACCTCAAGGGCCCGCAGGATGACCTGGTCGAACGCCGGGGACACGCCCTCGCGCAGCTCGCTCGGCGGGGACTTGACCGGCGCCGGGCCGGGGGCCCGTCCGGTGAGCATGTGGTAGGTCAGCGCGCCGAGCCCGTACACGTCCGCGCGCACGTCGAGTCCGCCGCCGAACCGCGCCTGCTCGGGCGACATGTACCCGGGCGTCCCGACCGGCAGCGTGAACGCGCCGGAGGCGTGCGCGAGGGCCTTGGCCAGCCCGAGGTCGGCGATGAGCAGCTTCTCGCCGCCGTCGGGCGTCGACTGGAACAGCACGTTGGACGGCTTGAGGTCGCGGTGGATCACGCCCAGCGTGTTGATCACCTCGACCCCGTAGGCGATCTCCTCGGCGAGCACCAGGGCCTCGTTGACCGGAAGTGGCCGTTCGCGCATGCGGTCGCCGAGCGTCCCCCGGTCCGCGTACGACATAACGAAATAGGGGCGTCCGTCCGGAAGCTCCCCTATGTCGTGCACCCGGACCAGACGCTCGGAATCGGCGCGGCGCAGGATCCGGGCCTCCTCCAGGAAGCGATTGCGCACGTCCAGGTCATCGATGAGGCTGCCGGACAGGACTTTTATCGCGACCTGGGACTCGAGTGCGTCGTCGTGCCCGAGCCACACAGAGGCGAACGCCCCGGAACCCAGGACGCGATCGATTCGGTAACGGCCGACTGATGGTGGGAAGGACACTCCCGTATCATGCCCAACAAACGGGGTGTGTGTGCGAACGAGCATTGAGGCGCGGCATGGCATTCGATGAGAGGACCGAGGAGCTGGCGGTCAAGGCCGCCCAGGGCGACCAGTCCGCCCTCAACGAGCTCCTCCGCAAGATCGAGCCGGACGTGCTGCGGCACAGTTCACGGTTCCTGCCCTGCCGGCAGGACGCAGAGGAGGCGTGCCAGGACGCGTTGCTGCAGGTCGCGCGGAATATTCACCGCTTCGAGGGCAGGTCGCGTTTCAGCACGTGGCTGCACGTCGTCGTCGCGAACTCGGCGCGCTCGACCTACCGGTCGCTCAAGCGCCGCTCGGTCGAGCAGGCGGGCGAGCTCCCGCAGCAGCGTCCCGACCCGCGCCGCACCAGCGTCATCGCGGGCTCGCGGGTCGACATCCTGGACGCCATGGAAGACCTTGAGGCCCGTAAGCCGGACCTCATCCAGGCCCTCGTCCTGCGGGACGTCTCCCAGCTGGAGTACGCCGAGATCGCCGAGCAGCTCAAGCTGCCGCTCGGCACGGTGAAGTCCCGGATCCACGAGGCCCGCAAGCAGGTGAGGCAGACCCTCGGCGAGTCCTACACCTAGCCGCGTTCCGCCGGCATCGCCCGCGCGCCGTCGCCGCTCGCCCGGCGGCGGTGGCGGGGCCGGGACTCCGGCGCCTTGCGTAGATCGTACGGAACGGGCTGGTCAGCGGCCGTCAAGCGTCGGTATGCGCTCGGCAACCGCGGGCCCGGGTGCGGGGCGCGGGACGGGCGCGTCCGCCAGCATGCCGTGCATGTCACCAGACCTCGCCTCCCCGTCCGAGCGTCCGATCTTCGTCCTCGGATGTCCCCGCTCCGGCATGACGATGCTCCAGCGGATGCTGCACACGCATGCCCGCATCGCGATCCCCGCCGAGACGCGGTTCCTCCTCCCCGCCTACGCCGCGAGGTGCGAGTTCGGTGACCTGGGCGACAGGGAGAACAGGCGCGCGCTGGCGGAGTGGATCACCGGACGGCGGGCGACCAGGTTCCACGGTCTCGGGCTGGACGCCGACGAGGTCGTCGAGGAGATCGTCGCCGGACCGCCCACGCTCGGCTCGGCGCTCGCCATCGTGTTCCGCGCGTACGCCCGCCGGTTCAGCAAACCGCGCTGGGGCGACAAGCGGCCGAGCTACTCCGGGCACGTGGGCACGCTGCTGCGGATGTTCCCGGACGCGCAGTTCGTCCACCTCGTCCGGGACGGCCGGGACTGCGTCGCCTCGCTGCGCGAGATGCCCTGGTACAAGCACGACGTCCATCACGCCGTCGCGGCCTGGCGGGAGGCGATCGACACCGGACGGCGGCTCGCCGCGCGCCTCGGCCCGGACGCCTACTACGAGCTGCAGTACGAGCGGCTCGTCGCCGACCCGGCGGACGAGCTGATCCGGCTCTGCGGCTTCCTCGGCGAGGACTACGACCCGGCGATGACGAGGCCCCAGGGCCTGGCGGCGCCGACCGTCCCGCCGCAGAGGAAGTGGCATGAGCGGACGAACACCGGCCCGGTCACGTCCAGCCGCGTCGGCTCCTGGGCGCAGCGCCTGGAGCCGTGGGAGATCGGGCTGGCCGAGGCCGCGTTCGGGGAGCGGCTCGCCGAATACGGCTACGAGCCGAGCGGCCTGCCCGGGCCGTCCGCCGCCCAGCTCGCCCGCTTCACCAGGACGAGCACGCACCGCCGCATGGCGCAACGCAAGGCGGACCTGCGCGAGCGCTGGCAGCGCCTCCACGAGCCCGGCCCGGTCGAGTGCCTCCTGGACTCAGAGCCCTCCGCCCCCGCCCCCGCCCGCTGAGCGGATGCGGGGCGGTGCGGCGTGGCGTGGCGCGGGACGGAGCGGCGCGGGGTGTCAGTCCAGTGCGGCCAGTTGGTCGGCGAACCAGCGTTGCGGCGGGAGGGCGGTCGCGGCGGCGGTGAGGCGGGCGCAGCGCTCGGCCCGCTGGTCGCGGGGCATCAGGAGGGCCTGGTGGAGCGCCTCCGAGGTCTGTGAGACGTCGTAGGGGTTCACCATGATCGCGTCCTCCGACAGCTCGGACGCGGCGCCCGCCTCGCGCGAGAGCACCAGCGCGCAGCCGCGCCGCGACAGGACGGGACCCTCCTTGGCGACGAGGTTCATCCCGTCCCGGATCGGGTTCACCAGCAGCACGTCCGCGAGGCCGTAGGCGGCGAGGGAGCGCGGATAGTCGTCGTTCACCTGGAGGATTAGCGGGTCCCAGGACGGGGTGCCGAACTCTTCGGTGATCTGCCCGGCCATCCGCTCCACGGCCGCGGTGTACTCGCGGTACTCGGGCAGGTCGTAGCGCGACGGGTAGGCGAACGCCAGGTGCACCACCCGGCCGCGCCACTCGGGATGGTTGACGAGCATCTCGCGGTACGCCGCCAGGCCCCGGACGATGTTCTTCGACAACTCGGTCCGGTCGATTCGCACGATGAGCTGACGGTTGCCCACCTGCTCGCGCAGCGCGCGCGCCCGGTCCGTGACGTCCTGTTCGGCGGCCCGTTGCCTCAACGCCGTCCCGTCGATGCCGAGACCGTGCACGCCGACACGAGTGACGTGGCCGCCGCACGTGACCGTCCGGGCTATGCGGTCTACGCGCGCGCCGGGCAGCAGTTGCTCGCAGCAGTCGAGGAACGCCGCCGCCCAGCGCTCGGTGAGGAACCCCGCGTGGTCGGAGCCGAGGATGCCGTACAGGATCTGCTCACCGATGTCGTCCGGGAGCAGCCGGTAGTACTCGGGCGGCGCCCACGGCGTGTGGGAGAAGTGCACGATCTTCAGGTCGGGACGGCGGTCGCGGAGCATCCGGGGCGCCAGCGACAGGTGGTAGTCCTGGATCGCGGCCTTGGCGCCCGGCGCGGCGTCCCGGGCGAGCGCGTCCGCGAACGCCGCGTTGTACGCCTCGTAGGACTGCCAGTCCCGGCGCGCGCGGGCGTCGAAGTGCGGGCGGCGCGGGGTGTCGTACAGCAGGTGATGGACGAACCAGAGCGTGGAGTTGGCCACAGCGTTGTAGGCGCGCTGAAAGGTGGCCAACGGGATGTCGAGCATCCGCACGGCCGCGCCACCGGTTTCGTAGCCGGCCTGGTCGAGCCGTCCGTCCGGGGCCTGGCGTGTCGCCGCACGGTCGGCGTCGCCCAGGGCCGCGCACACCCACAGGACCTCCGGAGAGGCCGTGGCCACGGGTGCGGCCCCGGGACCAGGAGAGCGGGAGGCGTTGGAGGGGGACGGATAGCGGGAGGCGTCGGCGTGGGAAGGGGGACGC
>NZ_SMKU01000318.1 GCF_004349215.1 Actinomadura rubrisoli
GTCCGGGGGCTCGGGGAGTTGCGGGGTGTCCAGGGAGCGGAGGCGCGCCAGGACGCCGGTGCTCTGGGGGCTCTGCAGGTCTTCGAAGATGGTGAGGGCCCTGACCCAGGAGTCGCGGGCGGCGTCGGGCCGTTCCGCGCTCAGGTGGGCCCTGCCCAGGTTGTAGAGGGCTTCGCCGCGGCCCGCGCGGTCGCCTATCTCGGAGAAGACGTCGAGGGCCTGGCGGTAGTGGTCGATGGCGGGCGGGAGCAGGCCGAGCCCGTGGTGGGCGTAGCCGAGCCCGTGCAGGGCCCAGCCCTGGGCGCGCCGCTCGGTGTGCCGGGCGACGGCGTGGGCCTGCTGGAAGCGGTCGAGCGAGGCGGAGAACTCGCGGAGGCCGGCGTGGGTGTAGCCGAGGGCGTTCAGGGCCCAGGCGATGCTGCGCTGGTCGCCGACGGCGCGGGACAGGCCCAGGGACCGCTCGTGGAGCTCGATCGCCTCGCTGAACCGCCGGAGCCGGCGGCAGGCGTAGCCGAGGCCGTGCAGGGCCCATGCCTCGCCGCGGCGGTCTCCGACCTGGACGAAGAGGTCGCGGGCGGCGCGGAAGAAGTTGGCCGACTCCTCGAAGCGCCAGCGGCTCTGGCTGACATAGCCGAGCCCGCCGAGGGCGTAGGCGACGCCGCGCTCGTCGCCGGGGCAGCGGGCGGAGTCGGGGCCGGTGCGCAGGGCCTCGATCCAGTCGGTCCACGGGCTGCGGAGGAAGAAGAACCTCCACAGGGCGAGGGGGAGCCGCCAGGCGATGTCGTGGTGCCCGTCCTCGGCGGCCAGGCGCGCGGCGGCGATCAGGTTGAGGCGCTCCGCCTCGCACCAGCGCTGGGCCTCGGCGGCGGACGCGAAGGTGAGCGGACGGCAGGGCGCGTCCAGGAGGGTGAGGCTCGCGGTGACGCGGTCAGGGCACAGGATGCGGCGGGCGCTGTCGGCGGTGCCCAGGTACCAGGCGAGGACGCGGCGGACGGCGGCGGTGCCTTCCGCGTCCTTCCCGGCGGCGTGGCCCGGCTCGGCGGCGTGGCCCGGCTTGTCCGCGTGGCCGGGTTCGGCGGTGTGGTCGGGCACCAGGTAGCGGCCCGGGGCGGGTTCGCCGAGCGCGAGTGAGCCGAGCAGGGCGCGGGCCCGGTCGGCGGGCAGGTCGAGGAGGGCGGCGGCGGCCGGGACGGAGATCTCCGCGCCCGGGTGCAGGGCGAGGAGCCGGACGATCCGCTCGGTCTCGGGCTCGCGGGTCCCGGGCAGGCGGATCCAGGCTTTCGTCTGCATCTCCTTCACCGCGACCGGCACCGGACGGTACGCGTCCGAGTTGCATGTGGGGCTCTGCCAGACGACCTCCCGGTAGAACCAGTCGGAGGCGATGAGCGCCAGGGTGCCGGACGACCGGCGCAGAGCGTGCTTGAGGGGCCCGGCGTCCAGCAGCCGGAACGCGGTGTTGATGGCGGTTCCGGCGACCCCGTGGTCGTCGTGGTGGACCTCGCCCGCGTGGACGGCGGCCCGCAGCCTGATCCGCGCCCCGTGCCCGGCCTGCCGGTTGTGCCGTTCGAGGAGGGTGGCCAGCCGCAGCGGGAGGGGCCCGGCCAGACGTTCCTTCGGGATGGACGGCGGGACGAGGATCAGCGCGCCGTCCCCGCGGTCCTCGCGGTAGCAGGACTCCCAGGGGATGCCCGATTCGGTAAAGGCCTGGTAAAGGGCCTGGTAGAGACCCGCTCGCACGGCCATCTGATCCCAATTAGTGCGTTTCGGATGGCCGAATTCCTCCACGTCCACGCACACGATCGACCGATGGACGGCGGGGCCGGGCCCCGTGCCGCTCCGGATAACGTGCATCTGTGCATGCAGATGCACACCCTCATGCACGTGCATGGCGCCCATGGTATTGCATGATCCCGTCCCGTCTCCAGGTGTCAGGCGCTGCCAAGTGCGAGATGGTGGGCGTTTTCTGGGCGCGGACGGCGAAGCCCCGTCCGGCCGGGGCCGGACGGGGCGGTGACGTGCGGGGCGGCGGTGCGCCACGCGGACGCCAGGGACGGCTGACGCGGGGGTTACTTCTTTCTTCCGCCCGCCGTCGCCTTGAGGTAGTCGTGGTTCAGGCGGCCGATGACGTCGAGGGGGATGCCCTTCGGGCACGCGACGGTGCACTCGCCGGTGTTGGTGCAGCCGCCGAAGCCCTCCTCGTCGTGCGTGTCGAGCATGGAGACGACGCGGTCCCAGCGCTCGGGCTGCCCCTGGGGCATGAGGCCGAGGTGGGTGACCTTCGCGCCGAGGAACAGGGCGGCCGAGCCGTTCGGGCAGGCGGCGACGCAGGCGCCGCAGCCGATGCACTCCGCGGCCTCGAAGGCGCGGTCGGCGTCCGGCTTCGGGACGGGCGTCGCGTGCGCCTCGGGGGCGGTGCCGGTCGGGGCGGAGATGAACCCGCCCGACTGGATGATCCGGTCGAAGGACGAGCGGTCGACCACGAGGTCCTTCACGACCGGGAACGCCCGCGCCCGCCACGGCTCGACGTCGATGACCTCGCCGTCCTTGAACTTGCGCATGTGGAGCTGGCACGTGGTCGTGGCGCGCTCCGGACCGTGCGGGGTGCCGTTGATGACGAGGGAGCACATGCCGCAGATGCCCTCGCGGCAGTCGTGGTCGAAGGCCACCGGCTCCTCGCCCGCGGCGATGAGCTTCTCGTTGAGAACGTCCAGCATCTCCAGGAACGAGGCGTCGGGAGAGATGGCGTCGAGCCTGTACTCGACCATCTTGCCCTTGTCCCGCGGGCCGCTCTGGCGCCAGACGCGCAGTGTGAACTTCATGATTACTTGTACGACCTCTGCGTGGGCTTGACGTGTTCGAACTCAAGGGCCTCCTTGTGGAGGACGGGCTGCTCGTCCTCCCCGGCCCATTCCCAGGCGGCGACGTAGGAGAAGTTGACGTCGTCGCGCTTGGCCTCGCCGTCCTCGTCCTGGCTCTCGGCCCGGAAGTGGCCGCCGCAGGACTCCGAGCGGTGCAGCGCGTCGATGACCATCAGCTCGCCGAGCTCCAGGAAGTCGGCGACGCGGCCGGCCTTCTCCAGCTGCTGGTTGAGCTCCTCGCCCTTGCCGGTGACCTTGACGCGCTCCCAGAACTCCCTCCGCAGGGCGGGGATGAGCTCCATCGCCTTGCGCAGGCCCTCCTCGGTGCGCTCCATGCCGCAGTACTCCCACATGATGTGGCCGAGCTCGCGGTGGAAGGAGTCGACGGAGCGGTCGCCGTCGATCGTCAGGAGCCGGTCGACCCGGCTCCTGACGCGCTCCTCGGCCTCGGTGACCGCGGTGTCCGCGACCGGGGCGAGGTTCGTGCGGGCGATGTAGTCGCCGATGGTGTTCGGCAGGACGAAGTAGCCGTCCGCGAGCCCCTGCATGAGGGCGGACGCGCCGAGCCGGTTGGCGCCGTGGTCGGAGAAGTTCGCCTCGCCGATGACGAACAGCCCGGGGATGCTGGACTGCAGGTCGTAGTCCACCCACAGGCCGCCCATGGTGTAGTGCACGGCGGGGTAGATGCGCATGGGCGTCTCGTACGGGTTCTCGCCCGTGATCCGCTCGTACATCTCGAAGAGGTTGCCGTACTTGGCCTCGACGGTCGTGCGGCCGAGCCGCTCGATCGCGTCGGCGAAGTCGAGGTAGACGCCGAGGCCGCCGGGGCCGACGCCGCGGCCCTCGTCGCAGACGTTCTTGGCGGCGCGGGAGGCGATGTCGCGGGGGACGAGGTTGCCGAAGGACGGGTAGACGCGCTCCAGGTAGTAGTCGCGCTCGTCCTCGGGGATGTCGACCGGGCGGCGCTCGTCGCCGGTCTTCTTCGGCACCCACACGCGCCCGTCGTTGCGCAGCGACTCCGACATCAGCGTCAGCTTGGACTGGTGGTCGCCGCTGACCGGGATGCAGGTCGGGTGGATCTGCGTGTAGCAGGGGTTGGCGAACAGGGCGCCGTGCCGGTGGGCCCGCCAGGACGCGGTGACGTTGGAGCCCATCGCGTTCGTGGACAGGAAGTACACGTTGCCGTAGCCGCCGGACGCCAGTACGACCGCGTCGGCGGTGTAGTGCTTGATCTCGCCGTTGATCAGGTTCCGGACGACCACGCCGCGCGCCCGGCCGTCCTCCATGATCAGGTCGAGCATCTCGTGCCGCGGGTACAGCTCGACGTTGCCGGCGTCGACCTGACGCATCAGCGCCTGGTAGGCGCCGAGCAGCAGCTGCTGGCCCGTCTGGCCGCGGGCGTAGAAGGTCCGCGAGACCTGGGTGCCGCCGAACGAGCGGTTGTCGAGCAGGCCGCCGTACTCGCGGGCGAACGGGACGCCCTGCGCGACGCACTGGTCGATGATCTGCGTGGAGATCTCGGCGAGGCGGTGGACGTTCGACTCGCGGGAGCGGAAGTCGCCGCCCTTGACCGTGTCGTAGAACAGCCGGTGCACGCTGTCGCCGTCGTTGCGGTAGTTCTTGGCGGCGTTGATGCCGCCCTGCGCGGCGATCGAGTGGGCGCGGCGCGGGCTGTCCTGGAAGCAGAACTGCTGGACGTGGTAGCCGGCCTCGCCGAGGGTGGCGCCGGCGGAGCCGCCCGCCAGCCCCGTCCCGATGATGATGATCTTCTTCTTGCGCTTGTTCGCCGGGTTGACGAGCTTCGCCTCGAACTTGCGCGTCGTCCAGCGGTCCTCGATCGGGCCGGACGGGGCCTTGGCGTCGGCGATCGGCTCGCCGGACTTGTAGAAGCCGTCGCCGGACTTGGAGAAGCCATCGCTCATGTTCAGCTCACCCATCCGAAGGTGATGGAGACGGGGACGGAGATGAAGCCGGCGGTCACCAGCGCGGCGACCGTCCCGGCGAGGCTCCGCAGGGCCCGCTCGCTGCGGGGGCCGCGCAGCCCGAGCGTCTGGAACGCGCTCCAGATGCCGTGGTTGAGGTGCAGGCCGACGAGCAGCAGCGCGACGACGTACCAGACGGTGACGAACCAGCGGGACGGGTCGAAGTCGGCGACCATCCGCTCGTACGGGGTGGCGTCGGAGCCCTTGGGGTTCACCACGAAGAAGGTGAGGTCCAACAGGTGCCACACGACGTACAGCGCGATGATGACGCCGCCGTACCGCATCGTGTGGGTGGCGTAGCCCTGCGCGTGCGACTTCTTCTTGGACTGGTACTTCACCGGGCGCGCGGCGGACGCGCGCCGGGCGAGCGACACCGCCGACCACATGTGCAGCACGACCGAGACGCCGAGGACGACCTCGATGAGCGTCAGCACGGTCCGGCGCGGCACCGCGGGCTCCCCGATCGTCCGCAGCCAGTGCGCGTAGTGGTTGAAGTCCTCCGCGCCGAGGAAGATCTTCAAATTCCCGATCATGTGCGCGATGAGGTACAGCACGAGGATGCCGCCGGTCACGGCCATGACGGCCTTCTTGCCGACGGTCGATCGGTAGATCGCAGGTATCGCTATAGCCACATCGCGCACGCTACGTCTGCCTGGCGGAAGAACTCCAAGTCATCAGCGCACTGGTTTCGATAGCCACAGGCTATGAGCGGAGCAGCGGCGGCGTTCGGGCCGCCGCGGCGCGGGCCGCGGCGTGAGTGACGTCACAGAGGGTCCGGGAACTCTGCCCCAGCGTGACGCAGAAGACATTGACGGCGGTCAGGGGCGCATGGTCAACGCCCCGGCGCGGGCGGGCTCAGGACAGCCCGGCCTGCCGCGACAGCAGCAGGACGGCCAGGTCGTCGGTCAGGGCGTCGCCGTTGAGGCGCTCGACCTCGGTGACGAGCTCGTCGATGAGCGACCGCCCGGTGGCGCCCCTGCCGCGGGCGCCGCGGGCCAGTTCCACCAGCCCGTCGGTGCCGAGCCGCGCCGAGCCGGGGCCGACGCGCCCCTCGATCAGGCCGTCGGTGTAGAGCATCAGGCCCCAGGACTCGCCGAGGTCGATCTCGGTGGTCGGCCACTCGGCGCCGGGCACCAGCCCGAGCGCGGGGCCGTGCGCGTACTCCGGCAGCGCCGTCACCTCGCCGCCGCCGTCGCCCGGCAGGTCGCGGAACAGCAGCGGCGCCGGATGACCGGCGAGGTGCATCCGGGCCGTCCGCCGCGACGGCGCGATCGTGATCATGCAGAGGGTGGTGAAGATCTCCTCGCTGCGGCGCTCGTGCCCGAGCACGGTGTCCAGGGTGCCGAGGAGCTGCTCGCCGCTGTGCCCCGCCAGCACGAGCGTCCGCCAGGCCATCCGGAGCTGGACGCCGAGCGCGGCCTCGTCGGGGCCGTGGCCGCACACGTCGCCGATCATCAGGTGCACCGCGCCGCCCTCGGTCTGCACGGTGTCGTAGAAGTCGCCGCCGAGCAGCGCGCGGCGCCGGCCTGGCCGGTAGCGGGTGTGGTGCCGCAGCGCCGGGTCGTCGATCAGCGGGACGGGCAGCAGCCCGCGCTCCAGCCGGGCGTTCTCCCGGCCGAGGATGCGGGCCTCGACCAGCCGCCGCTCGGTCTCCTCGGCGCGCTTGCGCTCGATGGCGTAGCGGACGGCGCGGGCCAGCAGCGGCCCGTCCACCTCCTGCTTGACCAGGTAGTCCTCGGCGCCCGCCGCGACCGCCCGCACCCCGAGGTGCGCGTCGTTCAGCCCGGTCAGGACGACGACGGCGGCCGGGCCCGACATGGCCAGCACGTGCCGCAGCCCGTCCAGGCGGTCTATGCCGGGCGTGGACAGGTCCACGATGATGCACTGGGTGCGCCGGGTCAGCCTGCGCCGGGCGGTCGACAGATCGCCCGCCACGGTGATCTGGATGTCCAGGCCCGTGCCGGCCAGCATCTTCTCGACCATGAGGACGTCCGAGGGGTCGTCGTCGATGAGGAGCAGGTCGAGCCTGTCCTCGGCCCCTGACGTGAGGGTATGCGTCTGATGACTGATGGTGCTCACAAAGGCTTCCGGAAGTCGGGGCTGGCGACGGCACTGGCAACGGCCGGACCGTTCCGGTTTATTCCCGCGGCACGCGCAGGAGGGCGGGCAGGGCCGGACCGCGCCGGGGCAGCGGCGTCGGCCTAGCCGCCAGGGTCCCGGCTCAAGGAGCGGTGAGGCTTCGCTCCGTACGCTCCGACCTTAGCGCCTCGGATCGATGGGACGCATCCCCCCAGAGGTGCCGTCCGGGTTACCCGAACCCGCCGTGCGACGCCTTGACCGGTGGGCTTACCGGCTGGGCCGTTCCCGGAAATAATCAGTCGAACTTCGGGGGGCCGGCTGCTTATCTTCGTCCGGTGAAGTCGTTGCCGGAGAAGGATCCAGGCAGCCCTGACCGTCGATCACCCGCCCGATATCTGCTGTGGCTGCTGCGCGGCCAGTGGCGCAGTGCCGCCGGTGGCGCTGCGCTGGGCGTGCTCTGGATGCTGAGCCAGGCCCTCATGCCCGCCGCGATCGGCCGGGCCATCGACGAGGGCGTCACGGCCAAGGACGAGGGTGCGCTCCTCGCCTGGGCCGGGGTGCTGCTCGCCCTCGGCACCGTCCAGGCCGTCACCGGCGTGACCCGACACCGCCTCGCAGTGTTCAACTGGTTGTCAGCCGCCTACCGGACGGTCCAGGTCGTCACGCGGCAGGCGACCCGGCTCGGCGGGACGCTGCCCAAGCGGCTGAGCGCGGGCGAGGTGGTCAGCGTCGGAATCTCCGACGTCGCCCACATCGGCGATGTGCTCGACATCGTCGCGCGCGGCACGGGCGCCGTCGTCGCGATCGTCGCCGTGGCGGGGATCCTGCTGGCGACGTCGCCGCCGCTGGGCCTGATCGTCCTGGTCGGCGTGCCGGTGATCCTCGCGGTCGCGGCGCCGCTGCTGCGCCCGTACCGCGAGCGCGAGCAGGCCCACCGCGAGCTGGTCGGCGAGCTCAACACGCACGCCACCGACCTGGTCGCGGGCCTGCGGGTGCTGCGCGGCATCGGCGGCGAGCGGCTGTTCGCCGGGCGCTACCGCGCCGAGTCGCGGCGGGTGCGCGACGCCGGGACGGCCGCCGCGTGGGCCGAGTCGCGGCTGAGTGGCGCCGAGGTGCTGCTGCCGGGCCTGCTCATCGCGGTCGTGACCTGGGCCGGGGCGCGCCTCGCCGCGGACGGGCAGATCAGCGTGGGGCAGCTCGTCGCGTTCTACGGCTACGCGGTGTTCCTGATCGCGCCGCTCAAGACGCTCGGCGAGGCCGCCGGCAAGGTCACCAAGGGGCTCGTCGCGGCGGGACGGGTCGTCCGGATGCTGGAGATCGACCCGGAGCTGCCCGCCGCGGGCACCGCCCGCCCGGCGGCGCCGGCCGAGCTGATCGACATCGCGTCCGGGCTGGTCGTCCGGCCGGGGCGGGTCACCGCGGTCGCGGCGGCCGACCCGCGCGACGCGCAGGCGATCGCCGACCGGCTCGGCCGGTACGCGGACGGGGAGGTGAGCCTCGGCGGGGTCCCGCTGCACACGGTCGCGGACGTCCGGACGCGGATCCTGGTGGCCGTGAACGAGGACCGGCTGTTCACCGGCCCGCTGGCCGAGAGCCTCGCCCCGCCGGGCGCGGGCATGGCTGCGGGCATGGCGGACGGCCGCGCGGCGGACACCGGCTCGCCGGGCAGGGCGTCGCTGGAGGCGGCGCTGCGGGCGGCGAACGCCGAGGACATCGTCGCCTCCAGCGGGCTGGACGCGCACGTCGCCGAGGCGGGCCGGGAGTTCTCCGGCGGGCAGCAGCAGCGCCTGCGGCTGGCGCGGGCGCTCGCCGCCGACCCGGAGATCCTCGTCCTGGTGGAGCCGACCAGTGCGGTCGACGCGCACACCGAGGCGCGCATCGCCGACCGTCTCGCCGCGGCGCGGGCGGGCCGTACCACGGTCGTGTGCACGACGAGCCCCCTGATGCTGGACCGCGCCGCCCACGTCGCCTTCGTCCAGGACGGCCTGGTCGTGGCGGAGGGCACGCACCGCGACCTGCTGGAGACCGAGTCGCGCTACGCGGCCACGGTCACCCGCGGCGAGACGACGACCCGCGCCTGACCCGACGACCCGCGCCCTGACCCGGGCAAGGCGCCGACGGACCCGACGACAGAAAGGCCACAGCCGTGAGCACCGAGATCCTGCCGGTCGCCACGCCCGCGCAGGTGCGGGCCTACGCGCGCCGGCTGACGCTCCGGCATCCGCGCGCCCTCGCCGGGGCGCTGGGGCTGCACGCGCTGGCCGCCGTCACCGGGCTGGTCACGCCGCGGCTGCTCGGCGACCTGGTCGAGGGCGTCCGGGACGGCGGGGCGGACCTCGACACGGTCGGCCTCGCCATCGCCATGTTCGTGATCTTGCAGGGCGTGCTCACCCGCTACGCCTACTACGCCTCGGCGCGGCTGGGCGAGCGGGTGCTGGCCGAGCTGCGCGAGGACTTCGTCGACCAGGTGCTGGAGCTGCCGCTGTCCACGGTCGAGCGCGCGGGCACCGGCGACCTCGTCACCCGGACCTCCCGGGACGTGGACACGCTGAGCACGTCGGTCCGCTACGCCGTCCCCGAGACGCTCATCGCCGTCGTCGCGGTCGGGTTCACCGCCGGCGCGCTGCTGATCACCGGCCCGCTCGTCGCGCTGCCGTGCCTGGTCGCCGTCCCGCTGCTGTGGGCCGTGATGCGCTGGTACCTGCCCCGAGCCCACGGCGGCTACCTGCGGGAGAACGCGGCGTGGGCGGACATGACCGACGGGCTCGCCGAGACCGTCCACGGCGCGCGGACGGTCGAGGCGTTCGGGCTCGCCGAGCGGCGGCACGCGCGCGGCGACCGCGACATCGCCGCCTCGTACGAGGTCGAGCGGTACACGCTGCGGCTGCGCACGGTGCTCTACCCGGTGATCGAGATGAGCTTCGTGCTGCCGGTCGCGGCGACGCTGCTCGCGGGCGGGCTCCTCTACATCCACGGCAACGCCTCGCTCGCGCAGGTCACCGCCGCGACCCTGTACGTCCAGCAGCTCATCGGGCCGGTGGAGATGCTGCTGACCTGGCTGGACGAGCTGCAGCTCGGCGGCGCGTCCCTGGCCCGCCTGCTCGGCGTCGGCAACGTGCCGCCGGACCGGGCGCCGAACGGCCGCCGTCCCGGCGGGGAGCGGCTCACGGCGCGCGGCGTCCGCTACTCCTACGTCCCCGGCAAGGACGTGCTGCACGGCGTCGACCTCGACCTGCGGCCGGGGGAGCGGCTGGCGATGGTCGGGCCGAGCGGCGCGGGCAAGTCGACGCTGGGCCGCCTGCTCGCGGGCGTGGACGGCCCGCGCTCGGGTTCGGTCACGCTCGGCCCGGACGGCACCCCGGACGGCGACCCAGGCAACGGCCGGGACGGTGTCCCGGACGGCGGGGTCGCGCTGGTCGAGCTGCCGCTGGACGAGCTGCGCGGCCACGTCGCGCTCGTCACGCAGGAGCACCACGTGTTCCGCGGCACGCTGCGCGAGAACCTCGTGATGGCGCGCCCGGAGGCCACCGACGCCCAGGTCGCCCAGGTCCTCCAGGCCGTCGACTGGGACGGTCCCGGCCTCGACACCGTCGTCGGCTCGGGCGGCGAGGCGCTGTCGCCCGCGCAGGCGCAGCAGCTCGCGCTGGCCCGGCTCGTCCTGGCCGACCCGCACACGCTGGTGCTGGACGAGGCGACCTCCCTGCTGGACCCGCGCGCCGCCCGCCGCCTGGAGCGCTCGCTCGCCGCCGTCCTGGACGGCCGGACCGTCGTGGCGATCGCGCACCGCCTCCACACCGCCCACGACGCCGACCGCGTCGCCGTGGTGGAGGACGGCCGCGTCACCGAGCTGGGCACGCACGACGAGCTGATCGCCGAGGACGGCTCGTACGCGGCGCTCTGGTCGTCCTGGCACGGCGGGCAGCGCGAGACCGCCGCCCGCCGGTCCTGAGCGGGCGGGCGGCGGACGGAGCGGCGCGCAGGCGGCGGCGTGGGCAGGCGTGGCGGGCGTG
>NZ_SMKU01000319.1 GCF_004349215.1 Actinomadura rubrisoli
AGGTCGGGCTCAGGGGGGCGAGGCGGCCGAGGCCGTGGGCTCAGAGGGTGGCGAGGCGGCCGAGGCGGGCTCAGGGGCGAGGCGGCCGAGGCCCGGGGTTCACGGGGTGGCGAGGCGGCCCGAGGCCGCGGGGCTCAAGGGGTGGCGAGGCGGCCGAGGAGCTGGTCGATCGCCGTGCGGACCTGGCGGTCCATGGCGGCCGCGAAGCCGGCCTCGACGGTGGCCTGGGCGCCGGGGCGCAGACGGGCGAGCGTGTCGGTGAGCTCGCCGAGGTCCTGGTCGTCGGCGCGGCCGACGACGTGCGTCGCGATCAGCTGGACGAACATCGCGGCCAAGGCGTCCATGCTGCGCTGGAGCTCCTGCCCGGCGGACAGGACCGCCTTCAGCGGCACCCCGGCCCGGACGAGAGTGACCGTGGCCTCCAGCTGGCGGCGGCTCCAGTGCGTGACGCGGTCGCCGTCCACCTCGATGAGCCCCAGGTCGACGGCCCGCTCGACGGCGCCCGGGTCGACCTCGCCGGGGAACAGCGCCGTCAGCTCGTCCAGCGTCATGGTCACCGGGACCTCGTTCGACCAGGGGGTCGTGACCGCCTTCTCGACGCCGAGCAGGGCGCCGATGTCGCGGCCCTGCTCCCACGCCGACAGCAGCTCGCGGATGCCCTCCAGCGTGTGCCCGCGCTCCAGCAGGTTGCCGATCATGCGGAGGCGGACCAGGTGGTCCGCGGAGTACAGGCCGACGCGGCCGGCCCGACGCGGCGGGGGCAGCAGCTTGCGCTCCTGGTAGTAGCGCAGCGTCCGCACCGGGACGCCGGCCGCGCGCGCGAGCTCGGCGATGCGGTACTCACGGCCGCCGCCGCCGTCGCCGGGGGTGCCGCTCTGGTCCTCCGCCGCCTCTTCGCTCACGGGCGCCAGCATAGTTCGCGGACGGCCCGTCCGGCCCATGGCGACCGCCCCGCCGGCGCCCACCGCCCGCCCCGCGCGCGGCGTGACCCCGGCGTGATCCCGGCGTGATCCCGGACGGGCTCGCGCCTGATGCTCGTCCCACGTGAACAGGGCGGATGTGGGTTACTCTCGGCCGGGCGCGGATTTCCCAGCCGAAAGGCCGATCATGCTGAAGACCCGTTCCACCCTGCTCGCGATGACCGTCCTGGTCGCCGGGCTCGGGCTGAGCGCGTGCTCGGAGAAGCGGTGGTGCGAGCACGACGCGACCGACACCAAGGTGAGCGATCGCTACTGCAAGAACCACACTCCCGGGTACGAGTGGGAGTCGGGCAGCGGCCACAAGAAGCAAAAGAAGAAGAAGCCCAAGACCAAGTCGCACTGACCGACGCGGTGCCGGACCCGGTCATGTGCCTCGGCGCAGGGTCATGGTCTTGCGTGATCGACGTCGGCTCTTCTCGTTCGCGGCCTGCGGGGCCTGGACGGCCTCGGCGGCGAGAAGGTCGCGGAGCGTGCGGGGGACGATGTCCTCGGGCCTGTCGCTGAACGCTGAACGCATCGGAACTCTCCCTCTTTCCGGGGAGCCGGCCGTGGTCCTCGTCGTGCTGTGGGGATCCCGCCGGTTCTTATGTGGTCTGCCGGACCGTGGTTCTGCCGGACCGTGGTTCGTTCGGCTCGTAGTTCGTTCGGCTCGTGGTTCTGTCGGACCGTGATTCGGTCGGACCGTGGTCCCGTCGCTCCGCCGGGTGGGAACCCGCCGGTGCGCGGACGGGGTGTGGCTCAGGCCGCCGCGGCGTAGACCTGGGACACGGTGCTGAGCGCCCAGCGCATCCGGGCGGCGTAGGTGTCGGGGTGGTCGCCCGCCTCCTGGGCGACCAGGGCGGCGCACACGGAACGGTCTTCGCCGCAGTCGCAGAGCCGGGCGTCGATGGCCATGCGGACCTGCTCCGCGGACGGATGGTCGGAAGCCTGCAACCGGGAACTGAAGAGGATCAGGGCCAGATCGGAGGTGCTCATCGAGGTGAAGCTCTGCGCGTTCGACATCGTGTGCCTTCTTCCTGCGGAGGGGTCCTCGTTCCCCTGCTGCTAACTACGACTCTGACGACTGGAAGAACTCATCGCCATCGGGGAAAACCCCCAACCTTGGTGGGGCTAACCCTCATAACACCCGTAGTCCTGTCTCCACCCGGCCGGTGTAGGTGTCTCCACTTTAGCAGAATGGAATATTCTATTCCAGAAGGTGGAGTCTTAGTTTTGGGGGCTCTGACCTGCGGGCTTCGGCGGGTTCACTGCGTCCGGCGAGCTCCCCGCCGCGGCCCCTGTGGGTGCCGAGCCGTCCGTGGCGGGACACGAATCCCATACCTCCAGGCTAGCTCCGTCCTCCAAATGCCCCACCTCCGACGAGCGCCTCCCGGCAGGCCCGGATGGCCGGATGCGAACCGCCGCCCCTGCGGGTCGCGGTGAACAGGCGGCGGGTGCGCCGATCCTCCGGCAGCGGCAGGACGGTGACCGTCGGCGGACGGCCCGACCAGACGAGGTCGGGCAGCAGCGCCACGGCATGCCCGCGCTCCACCAGACGCAGGTGGAGCAGGAGGTCCGTGGACTCGAACCGCACGTCGGGCTCGAATCCCGCCTCCCGGCACAGCCGCATCGCCCATCTGCGGGCCGCGGTGCCCACCGGTTCCATGACCCAGGGCCGTTCGGCCAGTTCATGGAGCGCCATCTCCGTCCGGCCCGGTGGCGACAGGGAGGCGGGGAGCGCCAGGCGGACCTCGTCCCCGCAGAGCTCCTCGTACTCGATTTCGGCCGGACGAGGGTTGGGATCCACCGGATACTCCTCGGTAACCACCAGGTCGAAGTCACGTGCCAGCAGGGCAGGAACCGCGATCTCCGGCTCGCGCTCCGTGACCTCGACCCGGAGCCCCGGATGCGCCTCGCGGAGCAGGCTCAGTGCGTCCGGGACCAAGGCGAGCGCGGCCGTCTGGAACGCCGCGACGCGCAGCACCCCCGTGATGCCCTCCAGGGACGCGGCGAGTTCGGCCTCCGCGCGTTCGAGCCGTTCGAGTACCGCCTCGGTGTGCGCGACGAGGATCTCGGCCTGCGCGGTCAGCCGGACCCGGCGTCCCACCGGCTCCAGCAGCGCGACCCCGACCTCCCGTTCCAGGACGGACAGCTGCTGCGAGATCGAGGACGGGCTGTAGGACAGCGCCGCGGCCACGGCGGCGAGCGTCCCGCGGTGCTTCAGCTCACGCAGCAGCCTGAGCCGATGGAGATCGAGCATGGGCGCCTACATTCATCGGTTTCCCTAATGATTATCGCTCGGAAAGATTCGCTGGACCGACGGAAGAGGCTTACGGCAGCGTGGGATCCATGACCACCGCTCTCACCTCCGCCTCCGTCGCCTCCCCGCTCGTCCGTGAGCCGTGGTTCGCACGTCCCGCCGCCAGGACCTGGACGTGCCCGCCCGCGCCGTGCGACGTCGCGGCCTTCCACAAGGCGCTGCCCGGGTACGCGCGCACACCGCTCGCGGAACTCCCCGCCTTGGCCGCCGAGCTGGGCGTGGGCAGGGTCTTCGTCAAGGACGAGTCGCACCGGCTCGGCCTGCCCGCCTTCAAGATCCTCGGCGCGTCGTGGGGCGTCTACAGAGCCCTGTGCGACCATTACGACCTGCCCCTGAGCGCAGGGGTCGGCGGCGCTCCGGTGGGCGCTCGGAGCGGCGCTCGGGTGGTCGTTCGGGGCGGCGCTCGGGTGGGCGATCCGCTTGATCCGCTCGATCGTCTGCGCGAACGGATCGGGGCGGAGCCGCCCGTCCGCCTCGTCACCGCGACCGACGGCAACCACGGCCGCGCGGTCGCCGCGATGGCGCGCCTGCTGGGCCTCGCCGCGGACGTCTTCGTCCCGGACGGAGTCCACCCGGCGGCGTTCGACGCGATCAAGGCGGAGGGGGCGCGGGTGACGAGGATCGCCGCGCCGTACGACGAGGCGGTCCGGCGCGCGGCCCGTGCGGCCGGGACGTCCGCGCTGCTCATCCAGGACACCGGCTGGCCGGGGTACGAGCGGGCGCCCCGCTGGATCGTGGAGGGCTACTCCACCCTCTTCGCCGAGATCGACGAGCAGTTGCGCGCGGCCGGTGCGGAACCGGCGGGCCTCGTCGCCGTCCCGGCCGGGGTCGGCTCGCTGGCCCAGGCCGCCGTCACGCACTACCGCGCCGAACGCGCCGAACGCGCCGGACAGGACGCGCCCACGCTGCTGTCGGTGGAACCGGAGGCGGCGCCGTGCGTTCTGACGAGCCTCCTCCACGACCGTCCGACGACCGTCGAGACCGGTTCGACGATCATGGCGGGACTGAACTGCGCGACCCCGTCCGGCCTGGCCTGGCCCGTTCTGCGCGCGGGCGTGGACGCCGCCGTGGCCGTCCCCGACGCCGCAGCCGTCCGCGCCGTCCAGGACCTGGCGGCGCTCGGCGTGCCCGCCGGTCCGTGCGGGGCCGCGTCGCTCGCGGGCGTCCGGGCGGCCTTGACCCCGGATCGCCGCTCCGTTTTGGCGCCCGGACATGCGAGCACCGTCGTCCTGCTGAGCACCGAAGGACCGGCCGCCAACCCGGCCCTCTGATTCACCCCGCAGCAGTACGCGGACTAGCGGCAGCGGCGAAGCGACCCTGTCAGATCGTTTCGAGCAGACCGGTGAGCAGTCTCCGGCTCGCGCCCGGTGGGAGCGCCTCGCCGGCGAGCCGCTCCCACGCCCGCTCGTACGCGTCGGCCTCGGCGGGCTTGTCGAGGTACAGGGCGGTCGCGAGCAGCTCCATGTAGACGACGTCCGGGATGGCCTGATCCTCGAACCGCAGCACCGTGAACGGCTGCCCGACCGGGACGATCGAGGTCCTGTCGACGGGGATGATCCTCACCTCCACCCCGGCGGAGTCGCCCTGCTCCACCAGGTACTCCAGTTGCCTGCGGATCAGGCCCTTGCCGCCGACGAAGCGCCGCAGCGCCGCCTCGTCCACCACGGCCGTGAACGCCCGGTTCGAGGAGCGCGCGAAATGCCGCTGGCGCAGGAGCCGGACGGTGATCCGGTCCTCGATCTCGATCTGCGTCGTGCCCGCCCGGATCCCGTCGCGGACGGTGAGGCTGACCCGGGCGTACTCCTCGGTCTGCAGCAGCTCCGGGATCTGGCAGGGATCGTAGGTGCGGACGCAGCGGGCGGCCTCCTCCAGGTCGAGGTACGACTGCATCCAGACGGGGATCATGTCGCTGTAGCGGTACCACCAGCCGCGGGCGTTGCCCTCCCTGGCGAGGCGCAGCAGCGACTCCCGCTCGGCGTCGTCCGTCACGCCGTACAGGACGAGCAGGTCCGCGACGTCCCGCTCCTTGAACGCGGTGCGCCCGAGCTCCATCCGGCTGATCTTGGAGTGGCTGCCCCGGATGGCGTACCCGGCCTCCTCGCGGGACAGGCCCTTCGCCTCCCGGAGCCGGCGCAGCCTGGCCCCGAGCAGCATGCGCCGGACCGTCGGCCCCCCGGCGGGCGTGCCCGCGCCCGGTCGCGCCCCTTGGTCCCGCGCTGGCGTCAACACCACTCCATCCAGGTCTGCGCTCGTCATCCAGGTCTGCGCCCGTCCGGAGCCAGAGCCTAGTGCAAGTGCAGATGCACGTGCACATGAACAACCATTTTGGATCGAGCGGACGTGGCGCGGCGCATCGCACTGGCCAGAATTCGATGTATGTCAGAATCTGGCCATGCACCGTGTCGTCGTCCTGGCCCTTGAGGGCGTGTACCCCTTCGAGCTGAGCATCCCGGTCCGGATCTTCGCGACCGCCGCGTCCGACCGCGGCGAACCGCTCTACGAGGTGCTGACCTGCAGCCTCGACGGCGGGCCCGTCCGGACGAACGCCGACTTCGCCGTGGCCGTCGAGCACGGCGCCGAGGCGGTCCCGACGGCCGACACTCTGATCATCCCACCCTTCGGCTCCGGTCCGGAGGAGGAGCAGGACTGGTTCCCTCCGCCGCTGGCCGAGGCGTTCGAGCGGATCCGTCCGGGGACGCGGATCGTCTCGATCTGCACCGCGTCGTACGTCCTGGCCGCCGCCGGACTGCTGGACGGCCGTCCGGCGACCACGCACTGGAACCAGGCGGACCGCTTCCAGCGCATGTTCCCCCAGGTCGACGTCGACCCGGACGTCCTGTTCGTGGACGACGGGAACGTCCTCACCGCGGCCGGGGTCGCCGCCGGGATCGACCTGTGCATGCACATCGTCCGCCGCGACCACGGCAGCGAGGTGGCCAACCGCGTCGCCCGCCGCTGCGTCGTCCCGCCGTGGCGCGAGGGCGGGCAGGCGCAGTTCATCGAGCGTCCCGTCCCCGAGTCGACGGCGGCCAGCACGTCCGCGACCAGGGAATGGGCGCTCGGGCAGCTCCACCGGCCCATCCCGCTGACCGAGCTCGCGGACCACGCGCGCATGAGCGTCCGGACGTTCTCCCGCCGCTTCCGGAACGAGGTGGGGACGACGCCCGGCCAGTGGCTGACCCAGCAGCGCGTCGAGCTGGCCCGCCGCCTGCTGGAGACCACCGATCTGCCGGTGGACCGCATCGCGGAGGAGGCCGGCTTCGGGACGGCCGCGTCCCTGCGCCAGCACCTGATCGCCACGATCGGCGTCCCGCCGTCGATGTACCGCCACACGTTCCGAACCGGCGACCCGGCGCATCACCCGGGCCAGGTACCGGCGTCATGACAATGATTACAGCGCCAGTTGTTAAGGTCGGTGCCCGCAGCGCAGAGGGGGCCACAAGCGCAGAGGGGGCCGCGATGGACGACCGCGAGTACCGCGTCGAGGAGCTGGCAGCCGAGGCGGGGATCCCGGTCCGGACGCTGCGCTACTACCAGGAGCGAAGGCTGCTCCCGGCGCCGCGCCGTGCGGGCAGGGTCGCGCTGTACTCCACGTCCCACCTGGACCGCCTGCGCCTGATCGCCCGGCTGCTCGACCGGGGTTACCGGCTGGACGGCATCGAGGAACTGCTCGCCGCCGCCGGTCAGCGGCAAGACGTGACGGAGTTGCTCGGCTTCGAGTGGGCGGCGGCCGCGCCGTGGTCGGAGCGCGGCACCGTCGCGCTGTCGCTGGACGAGCTGTCGGAGCTCCTCGACGGGCAGGTGACCGCGGAAGTCCTCGCGGAGGCGGCCGAACTCGGTCACATCACGCTCGACGGCGACCGCGTCGTCGTCAACAGCCCTCGGCTGCTCGACGCGACCGCGCAGCTCGTCCGGGCCGGGATCCCGCTCCCGGCGATCCTGGCGGTGACGTGGGAGCTGGAGGCGGCCTTCGACCGGATGGCCTTCAGCTTCGTCGAGCTGGTGCGCGGCCATCTGCTGGGCCGTCTGGGCGACGAGCCGTCCCCGGACGAACTCGACCGGCTGGCCGAGCTGGTCGGGCGCATGCGTCCCGTGGCCAGGACAGTTGCGGACGAGCACTTCGCCCGTGCGATGGACCGGCGCCTCAGCAAGGAAGTCGCCCGGATCAGGCAGCGCATCCGGCCTACGCGTCGGTAACATGCCTCTATCGCGTTCGCGCGCGATGGTCTAATCTCGGCCATCAATCCCAGTGTCAGCTGGTAACGACGTGACCGGAGGCCGCTGATGCACAGCACCATGCAGGACGTTCCGCTGCGGATCAGGCGGATCCTCGACCACGGCGGGACGGTCCACGCCACGTCCACCGTGACGACCGCGACCCCCACCGGCACCCGGAGCGGCACCTACGCGCAGGTCAGGGAGAACGCCGCCCGCCTCGCCCACGCGCTGCGCGCCCTCGGCGCCTCCCCCGGAGACCCGGTCGCGACGTTCATGTGGAACAACCAGGAGCACCTGGAGGCGTACTTCGCCGTCCCCTGCATGGGCGCCGTCCTGCACCCGCTCAACATCCGGCTGCCCGGCGAGCAGATCACCTGGATCGCGCGGCACGCCGGGGACCGCATCCTGATCGTGGACGACACGCTCGTCCCGCTCCTGGCGCCGCTCCTGCCCGACATGCCGGGCATCCGGCACGTCATCGTCAACGGCCGCGCCGACCTCCAGGCCCCCGACGGCATCGAGGTCCACTCCTACGCGAGCCTCCTGGAGCCCTACCCGACCGGCTACGACTGGCCCGAGACGAGCGAGCACCAGGCCGCCGCCATGTGCTACACGTCCGGCACCACGGACGACCCCAAGGGCGTCGTCTACAGCCATCGCTCCATCTACCTGCAGTCGATGGCCGTGGCCATGCCGGACACATTCGCGCTCTCGACCGCCGACACCCTCCTGGCGATCGTCCCCCAGTTCCACGTGCTGGCCTGGAACCTCCCCTACAGCGCGTTCCTCACCGGCGCCTCCGTGGCGATGCCCGACCGCTTCCTGGCCCCCGAACCGCTGGCCGCGTTCATCGCCGCGTCCCGTCCGAACAAGGGCGCGGGCGTCCCGACCGTCTGGCAGGGCCTCCTGGACCACGTCCGGACGCACCCGTCCGACATCACCTCCCTTCAGGAGGCCGTGGTGGGCGGTTCGGCCTGCCCGCCGTCCCTGATGCAGGGGTACGACGACCTGGGCATCACCCTCCTCCACGCCTGGGGTATGACGGAGACGTCGCCCCTCGGCACCTTCTCCCGGCCGCCCGCCGACCGCCAGGAGATGCGCCTTTCCCAAGGCCGCCTCCTCGCCCAGGTCGAGGCCCGCCTTATCGACGACGAAGACAGGGAACTCCCCTTCGACGGCAAATCCGTCGGCGAACTGGAAACCCGCGGGCCCTGGGTCACCGGCTCGTACCACGGCGTCGAAGCGCCGGACAAATTCCATGACGGCTGGCTGCGCACCGGCGACGTCGGATACATCACGCCAGACGGCTATCTCATCCTCACCGACCGTGCCAAGGACGTCATCAAGTCCGGCGGCGAATGGATCTCCTCGGTCGAACTCGAAAACCACCTCATGAGCCACCCGTCCGTCGCCGAGGCCGCCGTCATCGGCGTCCCCGACGAGAAATGGGGCGAGCGGCCCCTGGCTCTGGTCGTCCTCCGTGACGGCCATCCGGCGACCGCGGGCGAACTCCGCGAATTCCTCTCCGCCCACGTTGCCCGCTGGCAACTCCCCGAACGCTGGGCCTTCATCGCCGAAGTCCCGAAGACCAGCGTCGGCAAGATCGACAAGAAGCTGATCCGCCTCCGCCACGCCGACGGCGCCTACCGGGTGACGCTGAACCCGTCCGCGACGCCCTGACCAACGTTTCCTCACCCTCCTCAAGTAGGACCGTTGAACCGGTGGACGGCCCGCTCGTCCGGAACGCAGTGCGTCATTTTCAGCCCGCTGACGTCCCGTGACCCGTTCTTGCCCAGCCTGCCCAGACGCTCCCGGTCCTCATCGGTGAGATCCTGGCTCGCCAGCGGCTCCAAATGCGTGACATCATCCGGACCGATCCCGAGCCCCTGACCGACCCGCAGCCCGAGGTCGTCCTCTACCAGCAGGAAATGCCACACCATCCGCTCCTGGATCGGACGCTCGCACTGCGACAGCAGCGTGACGAAATTGCGCACCAGATCGTCCCGCTCCCAGTCCTCCATGAGCAGGTACCGCTGCCCCGCCTGCTTGTAGTCGTTGGCCCGCGGAATCCGCTTGCGCGTGAGCCGCCCCCGGATCTCCGGCCCCTGCTCGTCGTGCGTCGGATACTGTCCCTCCCGCAGCCCCCCGGTAATGGACGGCTCGTAGTTCACATGCGGGTTCTCTCCAGCCCGATCCACGTGATAGACCATCTGGCCATCGCGCTGATTGGTCCGCACGTCCGCGTACCTCGCCTGGTTCACGGGCAACTGCAGGTAATTGGGCCCGACCCGGTGCCGCTGCGTGTCGCTGTACGAGAACGTCCGTCCGACGAGCATCTTGTCGTCCGAGAAGTCCAGCCCGTCCACCAGCACCCCGGTGCCGAACGAGATCTGCTCGTTCTCGGCGAAGTTGTCGGCGACATTCCGATCCAGCACGATCCGCCCGACCGGCAGCGCCGGGAACCGGTCCTCCGGCCACACCTTGGTGTCGTCGAGCGGATCGAAGTCCAGCTCCGGATGCTCCTCGTCGCTCATCATCTGCACGAGCAACTCCCATTCGGGATAGTCGCCCCGATCGATGGCCTCGTGCAGATCCCTGGTGGCGTGCCCCAGGTCACCGGCCTGCACGGCCGCCGCGTCCTCCTCCGTCATGCTCCGGACACCCTGCTTGGGCATCCAGTGGTACTTGACGAGCCGCGTCTCGCCCGCCTGGTTCACCCACTTATATGTGTTGACGCCGAACCCCTGCATATGCCGGTAGTCGGCCGGGATACCGCGCGGGCTGAACAGATTGACGAGCATGTGCATCGACTCGGGCGTCTGCGACATGAAGTCGAAGATCCGGTTGGGCTCCTGCCGGAATGTCACCGGATCCGGCTTCAGCGCATGGATGACATCGGGGAACTTGATGGCGTCCCGGATGAAGAACACCGCCAGGTTGTTCCCGACGAGATCCCAGTTGCCGTCCTCGGTGTAGAACTTGATGGCGAACCCGCGAGGATCCCTCGCCGCCTCCGACGAGTCCCGTCCCCCGATCACGGTCGAGAACCGCAGCGCGATCGGCGTCCGCTTCCCCCGCTCCTGGAACAGCTTCGCCCGCGTGAAGGCGCCGACCGCCTCGTCCCCCCACCTGCCGTACGCCTCGAAGAACCCGAACGCGGTCACCCCCCTCGCATGCACGACCCGCTCCGGAATCCGCTCCCGGTCGAAATGGCTGATCTTCTCCAGGAACTGGTAGTTCTCCAGAGTCGCCGGCCCCCGCGCCCCGACCGTCCGCTGATTCTGGTTGTCGTAGACCGGATGCCCCTGCCGGTTGGTCAGCACCGGCCGCTCGTCCCCCGGCTCCGGTCCTGTCTCTTATACACCTCT
>NZ_SMKU01000031.1 GCF_004349215.1 Actinomadura rubrisoli
TCCGGGGAAGCCTGTACTGAATCCACGGTGTACGATCGATGCCGGTTGCGCTGAACCGGTGTAACCGCAGGTAGATAGCAGGAGACCAAGGGGCCTTAGCTCAGTTGGTAGAGCACCGGCTTTGCAAGCCGGGTGTCAGGGGTTCGAATCCCCTAGGCTCCACCAGCCGAAACGCCCTCATCCCGATCGCGGATGAGGGCGTTCGTGCGATTAGCGTGCGATTAGGCCACCGGGACGAGAACCCCGCCGAGTCCGCCATCCTCCTCCTCGTCATCGTCGCGGCCCCGCTCTGCCCTGATCTTGTCGTTGAGCGCGGTCGCGATCGCCCGTCCCGCCGCCGAGGTCGAGTGCTGGTAGATCATCGCCGCTCGGACGCTGTCGTGCCCCACACGGTCCATGAGGTCACGCAGGCTTGCCCCGCTCTGCGCGGCGAGGGTGTTGCCCGTGGGCCGCAGGGAACAGGCAAGAGGGGCTGGTCAGAACTGTCTCCCGCTAATGCTGGAGGAGTCGTTGACTGAGGAGATCTGGTTCTACGAGTAAGCATTATTGCGGTCTGTTGGTTGGTCTGGGGCTGATGTTCTGTGGAGCGCGCGTTTGGCGGGCGCTTGTGCCCTTTTGGTGGCTGCTGTGTTCGGAATCGGCCAGTTTGTTTGTGAGGGGCGATTCTGGAGCTGGACGGTGTGGGGCCCAGGTCGGGAAAGCTTGTTCCGGCCTGGGCTTTTGGCTTGTATGGGTCAGGCGGTGGGCTGGCGGCGGGCGCTTCGGAGCAGGGCGATGCTGACGGCGAGGATCCAGTAGCTGAGAATGGCGCCCATCAAGGCGGTCGTGCCCCAGCCGTTCGCGGCGTAGAAGTTCGCGGGGGTGTTGCCGAAGAAGAGGGACGGGACGAAGGCCAGGTTGATCAGCGCCAGGGCGTAGGCCGAGCGGCTCGTCCAGCGGGGCAGGGCGCGGGTGTGGGCGAGGGCGTAGCCGACGGCGGTCAGGAAGAATGCCAGCAGTAGGCGGCCGATGGATCCGTAGAGGATGTACGTGCCGTCCACGGTGATGGTCGGGTCGATCGGGTGGTCTGAGGCGATGACGGCGCCTGCTTCCAGGCCGCTGGAAACGAAGGTGACCGTCACGTATACCAGGCCCGCCGCGAAGGCGAGTGAGCCCACCCATTCGTATTCGGGATTCACGCGCTTGACGAGTTCGCGGAAGCCCGTCACGAAGGCGAGGAGGAAGCCGAGGGCGAAAAGACCGATGAGGAGGCGGCTCAGGACATTGGAGGCCGGAGGTTCGTCCGAGTAGACGAAGTACAGCGGGACTTCAAGGATGAGCGCGGCGGCGGACGCGGCGCCGGCGATGCCGGTGAAGCGCCGGGCGATGGTCTCGTTCATGGGAAATCCTCTGTGGGAGGTGAATTGCCGATGAACGTAATCTTGTGCCTTTGTGTCGGGCATGTCGGTGGGACTGAGGAGTGGCTGCCGGTAGGGCTACCACTACCTTTGCGTGACGTGTGGGGCTAGTTCCCGGACAATCGGTTCCGTGGTGGAGCGACGGGTGCAGATGGCGTGGCTCGCACCTTCGTGGGCACCTGGTTGGGCGAGAGTGTGCGGAGCCACGGGAGTGCGGTCGCCGAGATCACGGTGGGGCCCGCCCAGTGGGTGCGGGACGCGGTGACGAGCGCGTTGAACGCGTAGCCGGTGGATTCGAACGCGCTGAGGAGAGGTCGTCCCTCATCGTCCGGCCGCGCGTCTTGCGGGCGAAGGACCAGCGCGGTCAGCTTGATGGTCGTCTGGATGCGGCGGGGCCGGACGGCAGGGCTGAGCGGGGCGGTCAGGATGCGGTGGAGCGGAAGGTGCGGCGGTAGGCGGACGGGGAGGTCTTCATTGCGCGGCTGAAGTGGTGCCGGAAGGTGACCGGGCTTTCGAATCCGACGGCTGCGCCGATCTCCTCGATCGGCATGGCGGCGTCCTCCAGGAGGGGAAGTGACGCCATGATCCGCTGGGTGATGACCCAGCGGAGCGGGCTCGTGCCGGTCTGCCGGTTGAAGTGCCGGATGAAAGTGCGCGGCGCGACGCGCGCTTCGCGGGCCATGGCGGCCACCGTGATCGGTTCCGCTAGGTGGGCGAGCGCCCAGGTCATGCTGCGCACGACCGCGTCGTCCTCCGGTGGGGCACCGCCCACGGCGGCCTCCACGAACTGCGCCTGCCCGCCCTCGCGGTGCGGTGGGACGACCAGCCGCCGCGCGACCGCGTTGGCGACGCGGGCCCGTGGTCGCGGCGGACGAGGTGCAGGCACATGTCGAGACCGGCGGCGCTGCCGGCGCCGGTGAGCACGTCGTCGCCGTCCACGTACAGGACGTCCGGTGTGACGCGGACGTGTGGGTACCGGCGCTGGAGCAGGTCCGCGTACTGCCAGTGGGTGGTGGCCTCGCGGCCGTCCAGCAGGCCGGCGGCGGCGAGCGCGAACGCGCCCGAGCAGATGGACACGATGCGGGCGCCGCGCGTGTGGGCGTCTCGCAGGGCGGCGATGACCTCGGCGGGCGGGTCGCTCCGGACGTCGGCGGCGACGACCATCACCGTGTCCGCGGACGCGAACGTGTCCAGGCCGTATTCGGCGGTCATCGCGAGGCCGCCTACGGTGCGCATCGGGCCGCGTTCGAGCGAGCAGACCCGCAGGTCGTACCAGGGGACGTCCAGCTCAGGACGGGGGAGCCCGAAGACCTCCACGACAGATCCCAGCTCGAACGGCGCCATGCCGTCGAAGGCCAGGACGGAGACGGTGTGGCGACCGATGCGCATGGCGGGATATTAGCGGTCGGAGGCATTCATGCCACTTTTGAGCCGGGGTGATCGAGCCGGAGGATCGAGGTGTTCGCAGCCGTAGTCGAAGGAGAAGCAGATGAACACGATGGCCGCGTCCGCAGATGAGGCGCGACGGCACTTCGCCGCCCGGCTGGCCTTCGAGACGGACGTCTCCGACGTCGCCGCCCACCTGGACGCCGGGGCCGGGGGCGTTGTGATCGTGGACACGCGGAGCGCCGAGAGTTGGGCGCAGGGCCGCGTCGCGGGCGCGGTCCACCTGCCGACCGCGGAGATCGCCGAGCGCGCGGAGACGGTCGTCCCGTCCGGCGCGACGGTGGTCGTCTACTGCTGGGGTCCCGGTTGCAACGGCGGGACGAAGGCGGCGCTGGAGTTCGCCGAGCTCGGCTACCCCGTCAAGGAGATGATCGGGGGGTTCGAGTACTGGGTGCGGGAGGGCTTCGCGGTGGAGACCGGTGGCGGGACGGTCACGCGCCGCTCCCCCGATCCGCTGACGGCTCCGGCCGGCGGCGTCTCGTGTGCCTGCTGACCCACCGCGACGGACACCGGCGAACGTGAGGGGGTGAAACGGTCCAAAGTGGGGCGTGATACCAAGGGTTCCGTCCGGGACGGGGCATAAGGAGGTACCCCGACGACGTTAGACTGAACAAATCACTCTTCGGCGCCCCAATGGCGCCAGGCTCGTCCTTGCAGCCCACTGATCTCATCGTGGTGCCTCCCGAGACGTGCCCCCCTCTCGGAAGGTACTGCGTGACCACAGCTGCTGCTGCTCATAACCCGTCTGCCGACGTGCCCGCGACCGCGGGTGAGGAGCGGGTCCCCTCCTTCGCCGAGCTCGGCCTCCCGTCGGTGTTGGTGTCCGCCCTGGCCCGCCAGGGCATCGAGGCCCCGTTCCCCATCCAGACCGCCGCGATCCCCGACGTGATGGCGGGACGTGACGTGCTCGGCCGCGGCAAGACCGGCTCCGGCAAGACGCTCGCCTTCGGGCTGCCGATGCTCGCCCGCCTCGCCGGCCGCAAGGCCGCGCCGAAGCGTCCGCTGGCGCTCATCCTCGTGCCGACCCGCGAGCTGGCCCAGCAGGTCCAGACCAACCTGGAGCCGCTCGGCCGCGGCCTCGGGCTGCACTTCAAGACCGTTATCGGCCAGACCTC
Source organism: Actinomadura rubrisoli (assembly GCF_004349215.1). GTDB lineage: Bacteria > Actinomycetota > Actinomycetes > Streptosporangiales > Streptosporangiaceae > Spirillospora > Spirillospora rubrisoli. Next base: position 3,959 of record NZ_SMKU01000031.1, read on the forward strand.
GATGTTCAAGCAGATCGACGCGCTGCGCCGCGGCGTCGAGATCCTGGTCGCCACCCCCGGCCGGCTCAAGGACCTCATGCGGCAGGGCGCCTGCGACCTGTCCGACATCGAGATCGCGGTGCTGGACGAGGCCGACCACATGGCCGACATGGGCTTCCTGCCCGACGTCACCGACATCCTCGACCAGGCCAAGCGCGGCGGGCAGCGCCTGCTGTTCTCGGCCACCCTGGACAAGGACGTCGACGTCCTGGTGAAGCGCTACCTGAACGACCCGGTGAACCACGCCATCGGCCCGGTGGACGAGTCCGTCGACACCATGGAGCACCACCTGCTGCTGGTGGCGCCCAAGGAGAAGAGCGCGATCACCGCCGAGATCGCCAACCGCGAGGGCCGGACGATCCTGTTCGCCCGCACCAAGCACGGCGTCGACCGGCTGGCCAAGCAGCTCGTCCAGGTCGGCGTCCGCGCGGCGGGCCTGCACGGCGGCAAGAGCCAGGGGCTGCGCACGCGGACGCTCGCCGAGTTCCGCGAGGGCACGATCAGCGTGCTGGTCGCGACCGACGTCGCCGCCCGCGGCATCCACGTGGACGATGTGACTTTGGTCATGCACGTCGACCCGCCCGCCGACAGCAAGGACTACATGCACCGCGCGGGACGGACGGCGCGGGCCGGCGAGCGCGGCACCGTCGTCACGCTCGTCCTGCCGCACCAGGTGCGCGCCACGTCCGCGATGACGCGCCGGGCCGGCATCAACGCGCCCCGGGTCAAGGTGTCCTCCGGCGACGCGGAGCTGGTCAAGCTGACCGGCGCGCGGCAGCCGTCCGGCATCCCGATCCCGGAGCCGATCATCCCCGAGCGTCCCCGCCGCGAGGGCGGCCGGGGCCGTCAGGGCGGCGGCCGCCGCGGTGGAGGCGGCCGCGGGTTCGGCGGCGGCGGCCGCGGGCCGCGCTCGTTCGACCGCCAGGACGGCGGCCAGCGGCGTGAGGGCTCCCGTCCCGACGCCCGCGGCGAGGGCGGACACAGCCCGTACGCCGGCGGCGGTGAGCGCCGCGGGGGCAGCGGTCCCCGCGCCGGCGGCAGCTCGCACGGCAACCGTCGTGGCGGCTCGTACGGGTCCGGCGGCCAGCGCCGCGAGGGCGGCGACCGCAGTCCTGCCCGCTACAACTGACGCATACACGAAGAGCCCTCGTCCCGGTTGCCCAGGACGAGGGCTCTTCGTTGTTCGCGATGGTGGCATTCTCCGGGCTGTGGACGGGCGGCCTGCTCATATGGCCTTCCGGTCCATCGGGGACGTCAGCCGGCTTCCTCGCGGAGTTTGTCCTGGAGGATCTGCAGGCCCTCCAGGCCGTTCACGGACAGGGCGGCCAGCTCGTCCAGCGACATGAGGGGGCCGGAGCGCAGCGGCGGCTGCCAGCCGTTCTCCTTGTCGTGGCTGCGCAGGACCTTGGCGGGGACGCCGCCGATCACCGAGTGGTCGGGGAACTCGCCGCGCACGACGGCGCCGCCCGCGACCGCGACGTTCCGGCCGAGCCGGGTGCCGGGCAGGACGATCGCGCCGGTGCCGATCCAGCAGCCGTCGCCGATCACCACCGGGTTGTTCTCCGGCCATTGCCGTCCGATGGGCGCGTCCAGGTCGCCGTAGGTGTGATTCTGGTCGGTGATGTAGACGTTCGGGCCGGTGAAGACGTGGTCGCCGATCTCGACGGACTGGTGGCCGACGATGTGCGTCCCGCGGCCGATCGAGCAGCTCCCGCCGATCTTGACGATGACGTCGGGGCCGAGGTCGAGCCCGGGGACGAAACCGGCGGAGATCGTGACGTGCGTCCCGACGAGGGTGTGGTCGCCGATCGAGATCCACGGCTCGCCGTAGATCGAGCCCACGGGGAAGCCGATGCAGGCGCCCTCGCCCAGGTAGGCGAACTTGCGGCGGCCCGGCGTGTGCGGGGTGATCTCGCCATGGCGCTGGATCCACTCCCAGGCGTGATGCACGGCCGTGTGCACGCCCTGGCGAGCCCGGTCCCTGGCCCGGGCGGCCAGAAGCTGCCGTATGGAGCGGGGTTTCGGCGACATGGCGTTCACCGTACCGGTTGGTAGGAACCCGCCGTCACCGGACATGGCGGAGGGCCCGGCCAGGACGGCAGGGCCCTCCGTTTCACGCCCCGCTAGTGCGGCGAATGTACCTGGCCATCGGCGTCGGTACCGCTGACCGTCATGGAGTCGGCCGAGGTGGCCGACCCGTCACGTCCACCGGAGTCTCCGGCGATGTCGCGCATGGCGCTGCGCCTGGTCATCACCACGCCCGCCACCCCGAGCGCCGCCACCGCTCCCATCATCGCCATGAGCGGGGCGCGCCGGGGCCTGTTCGCCTTCGGCGGCTCCACCCGGTGGGCGACGTCACTGAGAAAGGTGCTCACCCGCGGAGCGAGCCCGGTCTCCACGTACCCGGCCGCCTGCCGGAGCCGGGGAGCACCCCAGCCGCGGGCGGCCAGGACGCGCTCGGTGGCGACCGGCCCGATCCGCTCCGCCGCGGCGGAGGCACTCTGCCGGCACACTTCAGCGCCGTGGCGAGCCGCCTCCTGAGCGCGGCCGAGCCGCGTGAGGACTTCCTCCTGCGGCTTCCGGCGGATTCTGATCATTAGGGACACGCTAACCTCCCTGTTTGCGAGGTCCTGTTCTGCACCCTTCCCCAAGACCCGGGGGTAAACCCTGTGTACACGATCGCTTGATCACTTAGCGTGAGGGATTCGTGCATGTCCGGGACCGGCCCGAACACCCACTTCACGAGGAGGCGGCCAGCGTGGCCAACGAGATCTTCGCGACGCTCAACACGTCGCTCGGCAAGATCGTGATCCAGCTCTACCCGGAGCAGGCGCCCGAGACCGTGGCGAACTTCGTCGAACTGGCGGAGGGGAACCGCGTCTGGCACGATCCGAACACCGGCCAGAAGACCGAGGCGCCGTTGTACAACGGCACCATCTTCCACCGCGTCATCAGCGGGTTCATGATCCAGGGCGGTGACCCGCTGGGCACCGGCACCGGCGGCCCCGGCTACCAGTTCAAGGACGAGTTCCACCCGGACCTGAAGTTCAACAAGCCGTACCTGCTGGCCATGGCCAACGCCGGGCCCGGCACCAACGGCTCGCAGTTCTTCATCACCATCAATGTCGCCGCCACGCAGCATCTGACGAACAAGCACACGATCTTCGGCAAGGTCATCGAGGGCACTAACATCGTTGACGAGATCTCCAGAGTCCCCACGGACGCCCGGGACCGGCCGAAGCAGGACGTCGCCATCGAGTCGGTGACGATCGAGCGACGTTAGCCGTTTACTGGGGGAGACCCCTCCCAGGGTGAGACCTCGCCCCGGCCCCGACGGAGCCCCAGATGAGCACAGAATCCAGTCCCGCCCCCGAGACCTCGGTGCCGACCTGCTACCGGCACCCGGGGCGGGAGACCTATGTGCGCTGCACGCGGTGCGACCGTTACATCTGCCCCGAGTGCATGCGGGACGCCGCGGTGGGGCACCAGTGCGTCGAATGCGTGGCCGAGGGCAACCGGGGCGTCCGGCGGGCCCGTCCCCACACGGCGCTGGGGGTCCGCGGGGCGTCGTCGTCGGTGCCGGTCGTCACGTACTCGCTCATCGGCGTCTGCGTGCTGGCCTATCTCGCCGAGCTGTCGTCCTGGCGCTTCATCACGGACTTCATGATGGTGGGCCAGGGCGTGCTGCCCAACGGGAAGATCGTCGGCGTCGCCGAGGGCGAGTGGTACCGGCTGTTCACCTCGATGTTCCTGCACCAGCGCGGCGGATCGTTCGGGATCACCCACATCCTGTTCAACATGTGGGCGCTGTGGGCGCTCGGCCCGGCGCTGGAGCAGGTCCTCGGCCGGTGGCGCTTCCTGGCGCTGTACGGGCTGGCGGGGCTGGGCGGGTCGGTGCTGCTCTACCTGGTCGACCCGGGCAACTCGGCGGTCGGCGCGTCCGGCGCCATCTTCGGCCTGTTCGGGGCGTTCTTCGTCATCGGCCGCAAGCTGGGCGGGCAGGTCGGGCCGATCGTGTTCCTGCTGGTGATCAACCTCGTGCTCACCTTCTCCGTGGACGGCATCTCCTGGGAGGGGCACATCGGCGGCCTGGTGGTCGGCGCGGCGCTGGCCGTGGCCTTCGCGTACGCGCCGGCCGCGCGCCGCCGGCTCGTCCACATCGCGGCGCCCGTGGTCATGTTCGGACTGCTCGCGGTTCTGGTGATGGTCAAGACCGCGGAGCTCAGCCCGTCCATCTGACGGCTCGTGCGGAGGGGTGCGCGGGTGCGGAGGGGTGCGCGGGCACGGGTCTTCTCAGCGCATGCGGACGCCCGACTCCGGCCGGACGGCCGATTCCGGCCCCGCGCCTGTGGAAAACCTGGGGAAAGCCCGGGTGCGGGATCCCCAGTCTGTGGATAACTTTCGTGGATTCGTTCGCCGTAAAACGGGTAACGCGCTCCCGCGGACCTGAGGCGCGTCAGCGCCAGCGGGTCGAGAGCACCACGCCGAGGATGATGGCGGTGAAGCCGATCCCCAGGTTCCAGTTGTGCAGGTCGCTCATGAACGGCACGTCGGTGTTCGTGCTGGCCGTCACGTAGAAGACCGCGATCCAGATCAGGCCGACCAGCCAGAGCCCCACCATCGTGGGCACCAGCCAGCGCGGGCTGACCTCGGGAGCCTTGGACTTCTGCGGGGGTGTGTAGACAGCCTTCTTGCGCACTTTGGACTTGGCCACGGTGGGATCGTTCTCCTCGGGCGTCCGGCGGCCGGAGCGCCGGTCCGCGCATGGGTGTTTTGTCGGTTAGCGTAGTCGCTGGTGAGCAGCGTACGGCGTCCAGCGTGGGGAAGCATCATCCCAGCTATCACGCTCCTTGCGGGAACCCTGTTCGCGGCGAGCGCGAGCACGGCCCGCGGCACGAGCCTGCGCGACGAGGGGCGCACCCGGATCACCGAGCTGATCACCGCCGAGCAGCGCCGTGGCCACCGCGAACGCGACGAGTACCGGCGGCTGCGCCGCGAGGTCGACGGCATCTCCCGGGAGGCGGGACGGCACGACGCCCGCGTCAAGCAGGCCCAGGGAGAGGCCGACCGGCTCGCCGCCCGCTCCGGATTCACGCCCCACAGCGGTCCCGCCGTACGCGTGTCGCTGGACGACGCGCCGCTGCCCGAGTCCGGCGATCTGCCCCACGGCGTCCGTCCGGACGACCTCGTCGTCCACCAGAGCGACGTCCAGGCCGTCGTGAACGCGCTGTGGGCGGGCGGCGCCAAGGCGATGCAGATCATGGACCAGCGGATCATCTCGACCAGCGCCGTGCGGTGCGTGGGCAATACCCTGATCCTCCAGGGGGTCGTGTACTCCCCGCCGTTCCGGATCACCGCCGCCGGTGACCCGGCCCGGCTCCGCGCCGCGCTCGACGCCTCCCCCGGGATCGGGATCTACCGGAAGTACGTCCGCGCGTACGGGCTCGGCTACACGGTCCGCACGCTGGACCGCGCGACCTTGCCCGCCTACACCGGAAACGTGACCATGAACCACGCGACGGTGCCGCCGGGCGAAGGCGGGGGCTAGCGTCCCGCGATCAGACCGGCCTCGCGGCACCGCCGCCGGTCGGGCCAGGCGGGCGGGGCGGGCCGACGGGCCAGGCGGGATCGGCAGCGGTGCTCAACGGAACGATGCTCAACACGGAACGGAGGGGGACGCACGGTGCGGGTGGTCATCCGGAGCCTCGGCGAGCTGTGCATCACCGCGGGCGTGATCCTGATGCTGTTCGTCATGTACGAGCTCTGGGGGACCGGCCAGTACACCCGCTCGCAGCAGGACCGCCTCGGCCGCGAGCTCATGAAGACCTGGCAGGCCCCCAAGGTCACCACCGAGAAGGTGAGCCTCGGCAAGGGGCTCGCGATGATCCGCGTCCCGCGGTTCGGCGCCGAGTACCACTATGTCGTCATCGAGGGCGTCGACCGGGCCGACCTGCGCAAGGGCCCCGGCCACTATCCGGGCAGCGCGCTGCCGGGCCAGGTCGGCAACTTCGTCGTCTCCGGGCACCGGACGACCTACTCGGCGCCCTTCAACCGGCTCGGCGAGCTCCGCGCCGGCGACCGGATCCTCATCGACACCCGCGACGAGCAGTACGTCTACAAGGTCACCGACCGGCGGATCGTGAAGCCGTCGGCGGTCGAGGTGACCGCCCCCGTCCCGTTCCACCCGCAACGGCCCCCCACCGAGAAGCTGATCACGCTCACCACCTGCCACCCGAAGTACTCCGCCGCCGAACGGATGATCGTCTTCGGGGAGCTGGTGGCCGAGAAGCCCCGCGCCGCCGCGCCGACCGGAAAGTAGGAGGCCCTGTGTACGCATGGATCTGGCGCCGGCTGCCCGGCACGTGGCAGGCCAAGACCGCCCTCGCCGTCCTGCTGGCCGTCGTGGCCGCCGTCGTCCTCTGGTACGTCGTGTTCCCCTGGCTGGAGCCCAAGGTCCAGTTCGACCACGGCGTCGTCGACGGGACGCCGTCCAGCCCGGCCAAGCCCGGCTGACCGGAGGGCCCCGATGCGCGTTCTCGTCGTGGACAACCACGACAGCTTCGTCTTCAACATCGTCCAGTACCTGCTGGAGCTCGGCGCCGACTGCGTCGTCAAGGACCGCTCGGACGTCACGCTCGCCGACGCCGCGTCCGCCGGCGGGGTGCTGTTGAGCCCCGGTCCCGGGCACCCGGCCGGCTCCGAGGTGTGCCTCGACCTCGTCCGGGACGCCGAGCGGCGCGCGGTGCCGCTGCTCGGGGTGTGCCTCGGCCACCAGGTGATCGGCCAGGTGTACGGGGCGGCGGTGTCCCGGGCGCCGGAGATCGTCCACGGGTACACGAGCCCGATCGGGCACGACGGCGCGGGCGTGTTCCGGGGCCTGCCGGACCCGTTCCCGGCGACCCGCTACCACTCGCTCGCCGTCGAGCCCGCCACCGTCCCGGACGTCCTGGAGATCACCGCCCGGACGCCGGACGGGGTCGTCATGGGGCTGCGGCACCGGACCCGGCCCATCGAGGGCGTCCAGTTCCACCCCGAGTCGGTGCTGTCGGCCGGAGGGCACCGGCTGCTGGCCAACTGGCTCGCGACATGCGCGTCCGCCGTTCGACCTGCGTGATCCGCGCTCGGACGAGGCGTCCGCGAGCCGTTCGCCACCGCGCCGGGGAAAATTTCTGTTGAAACCCGTAACGACGGGGCATCCCGGTCCGAAGACCATATTGAGGGCTTCCGCCATTGCCCCCGAGTGGCGGAGGCCCTCTTTCATGCCCGGCGGCCGAGAGCCGCCCAGCCGCCCGCTCCGGCGCGCGCGCGGCGCGCGGCGGCATCAGCGCCGTCCAGCCGTCCACCAGTCCGCCACGTGACACGACAGGGCCCCGTCCCCCTCCTTCGGGGGCCGGGGCCCTGTCGCTCGGACGGTCGCCGGATCAGCCGCCGTCGCCGTTCGGGAAATCGGGGAACCCGGTCGGGGGCGGGGACGTGCTCGGCGGCGCCGTCTCCTTCTGCGCCACGAAGATGGTCACCGGGTCACCGGGCGCCACCGTCGCGTCCTGGGCCGGCTGCTGGTCGTACACGAAGCCGGGAGTGACCTGCTTGTCCGGCGGCGGCGTGCCCATCTGCACCTTGCACCTCAGTCCGAGGCTCGTCAGCTTGGCGCAGGCGGCCCGCTGGCTGTTGTTGAACAGGTTCGGCACCTTGAGGTTGCTCGGCCCGTTCGACACGACGACGGTGACCTTGGTGTTCCGGGGCCGCCTCTCGCCGCCGCCCGGGTCGGTGCTGATGACGCTGAGACGCGGGACCGAGTCGCTGGTCTCGACCCTCTTCTCGACGTCGAAGCCCTTCTCCTCCAGGATGCTCTTGGCGGCCCCGTACGGCTTGCCGGTCACGTCGGGGACCGTGATCAGTGTGGGCGGCTTCTTGCCCTTGGACACCGTCAGGACCACCGTGGCGCCCTTGTCCAGCTTGGTGCCGGGCTCGGGGTCGGACGAGATGACGTTGCCGCTCTTGACCTCGTCGTCGTAGTCGGTCTTCGACTCGCCGACCTTCAGGCCGAGGTCGGTGAGCTCCTTCTCCGCCTTCTCCTGCGAGGAGCCGACGATCGACTGCGGGACGGCGATCTGCTTCTCGCCGTCGCCGCCGCCACCCGACATCATGAAGCCGATGATCGCCGCGGCGCCGATGAACACGACGGCGAGGCCGATCCACAGCGCGGCCTTCTTGCCGGCCCCGCCGCGCTCGGGGGGCTGGTCGTCGTAGCGGACGGGCGGCAGGTCGTAGCCGTCGGGACGCTGCACCTGCGTGCGGCCCGCGCCGCCGGGCGGATAGGCCCCCATCACCTGGGTGCCCTGCGGCTGCTGCGCGCCCATCAGCATCGTGGACGCGGCGGTCGAGGCCACCGGCTGCCCCTGGAGGACGCGCTGGATCTCCTGCCGGAACTCGTTCGCGTTCTGGTAGCGGTGGTCGGCCTCCTTGGCCATCGCCTTCAGCACCATGGCGTCCGCCCACTGCGGGATCTCCGGATCCACCTGCGACGGCGGGACGGGCTCCTCGCGGACGTGCTGGTAGGCGATCGCGACCGGGGAGTCGCCGGTGAACGGCGGCTTGCCGGTGAGCAGCTCGTACAGGACGCAACCGGTCGAGTAGATGTCGCTGCGCGCGTCGACCCGCTCGCCGCGGGCCTGCTCGGGCGACAGGTACTGGGCGGTGCCGATCACCTGGGCGGTCTGCGTCATCGTCGCGGCCGAGTCGGACATGGCCCGGGCGATGCCGAAGTCCATGACCTTGACCTCGTGGTTGCGGGTCAGCATCACGTTGGCCGGCTTGATGTCGCGGTGCACGATCCCGCCGCGGTGGCTGTAGTCCAGGGCCCGCAGGATGCCGTCGGTGATCTCCAGCGCCTTGTCGGGCATCAGCGCGCGGTTCTCCCTGAGAAGGTCGCGCAGCGTGCTGCCGTCCACGTACTCCATGACGATGTACGGGATGGAGGTGTCGCCGATCATGTCCTCGCCGGTGTCGTACACGGCGATGACCGAGGGGTGGTTCAGCGACGCGGCCGACTGGGCCTCGCGCCGGAACCGTGCCTGGAACGTGGGGTCGCGGGCCAGGTCGGAACGCAGCGTCTTGACCGCGACCACGCGATCGAGTCGCAGATCTCGGGCACGGTAGACCTCGGCCATGCCGCCACGCCCGATCACCGTGTCGAGCTCGTAGCGGCCGCCGAGCAGCCGAGGTTGACTCATATGTGCACTTTCCCTCGTACGTCTACACCTTGTCCTCCGAACCTAGCTTCCCGCTCTGTGTGGGCGCGGGATCCGGGCTCGGAGTTGACGGAGTCGTGGTGCTCGCCGTCGGTGTCGGTGTCGGATCTGGGGCGCTGGGAGCCGCCCGGGACGGATTCCTCATCGGCTTCTGTGTAGGGGACGCGTTGCGGCTCCCCCGCGTTGACGGCCGGACCCTGTCCGTCCGGTACCGCCTGGTCACGGTCGGTCTCGGGCTTCCCGTCCGATGCGCGGACGATGTGCCGGGACCGGCGGCCGGGTCCTCGTCGATGTCGCCGCCGACCGGACGCGTGGCCGGCGCCCGGGACGGATCCCGCTGCTCGCGGCCCGAGCTCGCGAAGGCCAAGCCCTTCCACAGCCCCGCGGCGAGGGCGCCGGCGAGCAGCAGCCCCGCGGCGACCGTGGTGTAGGTCATCGCCGAGCGCCGCCGTGCCGGACGTCGCCGCGCCGCGCGCCGTTGCCCGGTCACTGTCCCGTTCGAGAGGTTATCCGCCGCTCCGTGGGCGTCAAATCCCGGCAAACCGGACGACCGGCCAGCCTGGACGGAATGCCGCGCGGAGGCGGCGGCCGCACCGCGCGACCCTGGGCTGATCGGACCGCGCGCCCCGGAGGCGCCCCGGCCGTGCGGCCCGGGGGTGACCGGGTTCACACCGATCGGCCGGTCCGCCGCCGCGCCCCGCGCGTCCCGGATCGGACGGCCCGTGCTCAGGGCGGCGCGGATCGCCAAGGCGCGGTCGGCGACGGCCCCGGTGTCCGCGGGACGGTCCTCCGGGGCCTTGGCCAGCATCTCCGCGATCAGGTCGCGCGCCGCCGCCGGAACCCGCGAGGGCAGCTCGGGAGGCGCGTCCCGGACGTGCTTCAACGCGATCTCCACCGGCGTCCGTCCGTCGAACGGCGGGGAGCCGGTCAGGCACTCGTAGGCCACCACGCCCAGCGAGTACACGTCGGCGGACGGGCTGATCTGCTGCCCGGACGCCTGCTCCGGCGAGATGTAGTGCGCCGTCCCCATGACCATCCCGGTCTGGGTCTGCGACGCCGCCGCCAGCCGCCGCGCGATGCCGAAGTCGGTGATCTTGAGGGTGCCGTCCGGCGACACCATGAGGTTGGCCGGCTTCACGTCGCGGTGCACGACCCCGGCCTCGTGCGCCACCGTCAGCGCCCGGCACGCCTGCACCACCAGGTCGAGGACGGCCTCCACCGGCAGCCCGCCGTCGCGCGCGAGGATCTCGTCCAGCGGCTCGCCCGGCACCAGCTCCATCACCAGGAACGCGCGGCCGTCCTGCTCGCCGAAGTCGAACGCCTGGGCGATCCCGTTATGGCGCAGCTCCGCCGCGAACCGGGCCTCGGACTCGAACCGGAAGCGGGCCGTGGCGTCCGCGCCCCACTCCAGCCGCAGCAGCTTCACCGCCACCTGCCGGCCCAGGGCCTCGTCGGACGCGCGCCAGACCTCGCCCATCCCCCCGGTGGCCAGCCGCTCCAGCAGCCGGTACCGGTGGTTCAGGACGAGGCCCGCGCTCACTTCTTCAACACCTGCGCCATGATCGCCGCGGCCACGGGACCGGCGTTCGTCGCGCCGTCGTTGGGGCCCTCGGTGACGACGGCGAAGGCGTACCGCGGGTTCTCCACCGGGCCGAACCCGACGAACCAGCGGGAGTTCGGGATGGGCGGACCCTGCTCGGCCGTACCGGTCTTACCGGCGATGTTGCGGCCCTGGAGGTTCTTCGCGGTGCCCACGGTGACCACCGCGCGCATCATGTCGCGCAGCTGCTCGGCCGTGTCGGCCTTCATGCCCTGCGCGAACTGCTTCGGTGCGGCGCTGTACAGCTCGCTCTGGTCCTTCGCCCGGACCCTCTGCACCACGTACGGGTTCATGATCTTGCCGTTGTTGGCGATCGCCGCCGCGACCATCGCCATCTGCAGCGGCGTGGCCCGCACGTTCTCCTGGCCGATGCCGGAGCGCGCCGTCCCGTCCTTGCCGGTCGGGATGGTCTTCCCGCTCGCGTCCTGGATGGACACGGGCACCTCGCTCTTGGCGGCGGGGAAGTCGGGCTCGATGTTGACGCGCTCGCCGAACCCGAGCTTCTTGGATCCGTCGCTGAGCTGCTGGATGCCGAGATCCAGCGCCATCTTGCCGAACGAGGTGTTGCAGGACTCGGCGAACGCGCCCTTCAGCGGGGCCTGGCTGCCGCAGTTGCCGTGGTCGTGGGAGTTCGGCAGCGGACGGCCCGACTCCGGCAGGATCAGCTGACCGGTGTTGACGACGCTCGACTCCGTCAGGTTGAGCGTCTCCATCCCGACCGCCGAGGTCACCGCCTTGAACGACGAGCCCGGCGGGAACGTCTGGCTCAGCGCGTTGTCGACCAGCGGCTTGATGACGCCCTCCGCGTTGTCGAGCTCGTTCAGCCGCTTCGCGCCCTTGTCGCCCGTCTGCGGCGCCACCTCGTTCGGGTCGAACGACGGCCACGACGCCGCCACCTGCAACGCGCCCGTCTTGATGTCCATCACCACGGCACCGCCGCGGCGGCCCTCCTGCGTCTGCGCCTTCAGCTGCTGGTACGCCGTCCGCTGCGCCTGCGGGTTGATCGACAGCTCAAGGTTGGCGCCCTCGGCCTTCTTGCCGATGAACGTGTCGAACCACCGCTGCCGGGTGATCCGCTTGTCCTTGCCGCCGAGCAGCGAGTTGTAGGCCCGCTCGACGCCGCTCGCGTTGCCGTTGAAGTACCCGGTGATCGGCGCGAAGACCGGCCCGTCCTTGTAGGTGCGGCCGTACTTCGGATTGTCCTTCTTGGTCGCCTGCGACGTCACCAGCGCCTCGCCGCCCGCCGAGATCTGCCCGCGCGGCGAGTTGAACACCTCGGCGTACTGCCGGCTGTTGCGCTCGTCGTTGCGCAGGGACTCCGCCTGAGTGCCCTGGACGTAGTTCACCTGTGCCATCAACCCGAAGAACAGCAGCAACCCGAAGATCGCCACCCGCCGGATCGGCTTGTCCATGTTCATGGGGAGGAGCTCACCTCGTGCTCACGATCTGGGTCATGCCCTCGTCCTGGATCGCCTGGGGGGCGGGCTTGCGCGCGTCATGGCTCATCCGGACCAGGATCGCGATCAGGATCCAGTTGGCCATCAGGGACGAGCCGCCCTGGGACAGGAACGGCGTCGTCAGGCCGGTGAGCGGGATCAGCCGGGTGACGCCGCCGACGATCACGAACACCTGGAGGCCGAGGACGAACGAGACGCCTCCGGCGAACAGCTTCAGGAACGGGTCGCGCGCGGCCACCGCGGTCTTCATGCCCCGCTGGACGATCAGCGCGTAGATCAGCAGCAGCACCATCAGGCCGGTGAGCCCGAGTTCCTCGCCCATCGAGTCGAAGATGAAGTCGCTGAACGACAGCGGTGTGCGCCAGGGCTCCCCTTGGCCGAGGCCGGTGCCGAGCACCCCTCCCTGGCCGAGCGAGAACAGCCCCTTCATCAGCTGCGCGCTGTCGGAGTACTCCCCGCCGAGCTTCGCGCAGGCATAGAAGCCCGGCGCGATGAGCTTGGTGGACTTGGCCTGCTGTACCTGCCCGGCCTTCTCGTACTCGGCGGCCTTCTGGAGCAGTTGCTGCTTGGTCTGCTTGTAGATGTCGCTGTCGGGATTGACCGGGACGACCTTGCCGCTGTCCAGCAGGCAGCCGCCGTCGAAGTACTGCTTCGGGTTCTGCCAGATGTCGATGCGCTGGTTGACGTGGCCCATGAACGGCAGCAGCGTCGCGATGAACACGCCCACCGCCAGCAGGCCGACGCCGATCACGACCCACGAGACGCGCTGGGTGGCGATGTAGAGCATCGACACGAACAGGCCGAAGTACAGCAGCGCCGTACCGAGGTCCTTCTGCATGAACAGCACGCCCAGGCAGAAGAACCAGATCACGAGGATCGGGCCGAGGTCGCGGCCGCGCGGCAGGCTGACCGGGCCGACCTTCTTGCCGATCAGCGACATGGCCTGGCGCTTGTTGACCAGGTAGCCGGCGAAGAACACGACCAGCAGCAGCTTGGCGAACTCGCCGGGCTGCACCGACAGGCCCCCGACGTTGATCCAGACGCGGGCGCCGTTGATCTCCGCGCCGATGCCCGGCACGATCGGCAGCAGCAGCAGGATGATCGCGCCGAGGCCGATCAGGTAGGTGTAGCGCTGCGCGGTCTTCGGCGTGAACGACAGCGGGGCGTCGGTCTTGTCGGTGTCCCGCATGATCAGCACGGCGGCGACGAACAGCCCGATGCCGACGAACGTCCACACCAGCTGGCCGGGCGCGTCCGCGGCGTCGCTGAGCAGCTTCTTGCCGCTGCTCATCGCGACCTTCTTGTCGTGGCTGGTGTCGAGGTCGAGCCGGTAGATCATCGCCAGCCCGAGGCCGTTCAGCGCCACCGCCAGCGGCAGCAGCAGCGGGTCGGCGTACGAGGCGAACTTGGCCTGGACGAAGTAGGCGGCGAAGGCGAGCACGGCCAGGCCGCCGCCGTAGCCGAACAGCCCGGGCGGGATCTTGCCGTCGCGGGCCAGCCCGACCTCCGCGAACGCCGACAGCGTCAGCACCATCGCGAAGACCAGCAGCGTCAGCGAGGCCGCGTTGCGCCGCTGGTAAGGCAGGTGCGCCCTGATCTGCTCCCCGAGTGTGTTCACCTGGGTCGCCCCCCGGATGCGGGACAGTCCGGGATGGCGGGCTTGGACGCCTTGCACTCGTCCCGCCGCACGCCGAGCTCCTTCAGCTTCTGCTCGGCGGGCGCCTGGCCGATGAACGAGAGGGCGCCCTTCGACACCGCGGTGACGTCCGAGCCCGGAAGGTCCGTCAGGGCGATGTCGCTGGTCTTGGCCCTGACCTGCGGCTGGCAGTCCTTCTGGCCCCTGCCCTTAAGGATCACGACCTTGCCGGCCTCGTCCGCGAGGACGTACTTGCAGACCTTGTCCTTCAGGAGGTCGAGCGCCGCCTTGCCTTTGACCGTGTAGGTGTTCCGCACATCCTGCTGCACGTTCTGAGGCAGGTCGGCCACCAGGATCGGCGGGTTCGGCTGGTCCTTGGCGGCGGCCTTGCGGGAGAGGCTGAGGAGCGGGAACTCGTCGTTCGTCCCCCGGTAGAGGACGACCTTGCCGTCCTCCTCCCCGATGTAATAGCCGCTCCGGACGTTCTCCAGCATGACGAAGCCGCCCGCTGCCACGGCCACGACGACCACGCCCGCGGTGACCATCAGCCACATCCACTTGCGGGCTCCGCCGCGCCGGACCCGCCCGCCCCGGACGGCGGCCTGCGGCATGGTGCCCGGCGGAGGGCCCGCCATCGGGTCGCCCATCGGCGCGGGCGCGGGCGGCGGCATCTCGTCCACCGCGACCGGCGGCTGGGGCATGGTGTCGCGCAGCTGCGCAGCCCGTCCCGCGGGCGTGTCGGCCGGACCCGAGTTCGGGCCGTTCCCGGGCGGCTGCGGCGGCGCGGTGTTGGCCGCCGCGCCCACCGCGTGCCCGGGGCCGCCCGTCGGCGGCTGCTGGTCGAGGTCGATGACGTCCGCCACGACGCACGTGATGTTGTCGGGGCCGCCGCCCCGGTTGGCCAGGTCGATGAGCTGCCGGACGGCCTGCTCCGGATCGCCCACGTCCGTCAGCACCTGGAAGATCGTCTCCGCGGTGACGACGCCGGACAGCCCGTCCGAGCACAGCAGGTACCGGTCGCCGACCTTCGCCTCGCGCAGCGACAGGTCGGGGTCGACCTCCCCGCGGCCGTCGAGCGCGCGCAGCAGCAGCGAGCGCTGCGGGTGCGAGGCCGCCTCGTCCGGGCTGATGCGGCCCTCGTCCACCAGCGACTGCACCAGCGTATGGTCGTGCGTGATCTGGAACAGGCTGCCGTCGCGCAGCAGATAGGCGCGGGAGTCCCCGATATGCACCAGCGCCACCTGGTTGCCCGCCCACAGCATCGCGGTCAGCGTCGTCCCCATGCCCTGGAGGGCGGGGTCGGACTCCACGATGCGGTGCAGGTTGTCGTTGGCCGACTTGACCGTGTGCTCCAGCGCGGCCAGCAGCTCGGTCGCCGGGAGGTCCTTGTCGAGCCCGCGCAGGGCCTCGATCGCCGCGGCGCTCGCGATCTCGCCGCCGACATGCCCGCCCATCCCGTCGGCCACCGCGAGCAGGTGCGCCCCCGCGTACGCCGAGTCCTCGTTGCCCTCGCGCAGCATGCCGACGTCGGAGCGCGCGGCGTAGCGGATTCCCAGAGTCATTTGCGCAGCTCGATCACGGTCTTGCCGATACGGACCGGTACGCCCGGCGGCACGGGCATCGGCCGGCTCACCTTCGTGCGTCCGAGATAGGTCCCATTGGTCGAACCGAGATCTTCCACGATCCACTGACCGTCCTGCGCATAAAGTCGGGCATGCCGGCTCGAAGCGTAGTCGTCGGTCACTACGAGCGTGGCGTCATTCGCCCGACCGATGGTGATGGGCACCCCCGTGAGGTCGATGACGGTGCCGGCGCGTTCGCCCTGCACGACGACGAGTTTCGTCGGACTGCCGTGCTGGGCGCTGCGCGGCTGCTGCTGGGCGCGCGGCGGCTTCGGCTGCTTGGCCGCCTTCGCGGGACGGGGCGGCTGGGAGGCCCGGTTGGCCGCCTTCGTGGCCGCCTTCGAACCGAACAGGTCGGCCCTGATCACACCGACGGCCGCGATGACGAAGAGCCAGAGAACCGCGAGGAACGCCAGCTTGATCAGCGTGAGGGTGAATTCGGACATCGGAGTCGGGGTTACTCCCTATCGCGGCGGAACACAAGGGTTGTCCGGCCCATCGTGACCCGGGAGCCGTCCACCAGCGTGACCCGCCGGATCGGCTGCCCGTTCACGAACGAGCCGTTGGTCGACCCTAGATCCACGAGAACGATTTCGGGACCTTCTACGCGGATCTCGGCATGGTGCCGGGACACGCCCGGATCCACGAGGCGCAGGTCGCAGTCGGTGCCGCGACCCAGCAGGGTGACCGGAGTGTTGATCTCGTACGTGCGCTGAGTGGTGTCGGAACCCTCCACGGCCGTCGTCACCAGCAGCCGCGGATGGCCGCCGAAGGCGCCGCCCCGGCCGCCCTGCGGCACATCGCTCACCGGCTGCCGGATCTCCCCGCCCTCGACGGTGGAGCCCCTGATGACACCGGACCTGATACGGAACATGCCCGTGGCGAGATCGCCCGCGTTCTCGAACCGCACGCGCACCGGACCCACGAAGGAGTACCCCTGCTCCTTCGCGTACTCGCGCGCGAGGTTCGCCAGCTCCTGGCTCAGGCTGTCGGCGTACACCTGCAGCCGCTGCCCGTCCTGCTGAGAGATCTCGACGACGAAGTCGTTCGGGACCAGCGTGCGGCCCTGCGCCACGATCGCCGCCCGATCGTCCATCTCGCGCTGCACAGCGCTGGCCACCTCGACCGGCTGGAGCTCGGACTTGAAGGCCCGGGCGAAGGCTCCTTCGACCATGCCCTCAAGCCGTCGCTCGAAGCGCTGAATGACGCCCACGGGCACCTCCCTTCCTCACTGGTAGACGATCGTATCGGTGCGAAGGTTCGCTCGAAGTACTTGGATACCTAACCACTGCCGCCCCCGTGCTAGCCTTTTCGAGCACCCGGAAACGGGGCGACACCCTCGGGCGGGTGGCGGAACGGCAGACGCGCACGGTTCAGGTCCGTGTGTCCGAAAGGATGTGAGGGTTCAAATCCCTCCTCGCCCACTCAGGGATGGTGACGCAAGTCCTCCCCACACACTGACGGAACAAGCCCCCACGCAACAAGCGCGGGGGCTCTCTTGCTTCTCAGGACGTCCTGAAGGAGCCTGCGGCCCGGCGGCACCTGAGGGCGGCGACCACGAAGGACGCGACGGGCGGGCGGCGGTCGTGTTCGTTCCAGGCGAGCACCAGACGACTGGGCGGCGCGTCGGTCATAGGGACGCAGACCAGGTCGGACGGTGCCGGTTCGAGTGCAGTCGGTCACGGCCCGGCGCCACATCCCCGTCCCCGGCGAGGAGGCCGTGCCGGCGTTGGTCGCGACCGTGATCGTGCGGATGGGCCCGGCCGACACCGACGCGCCGGCGAAGGCGTTCGCCGTGCCCGGGATGCATGAGGTCATCGACGACCGGTAGTCGCGGCACCCGTACAGCGTCGCCTGGGCGAACCACGAACCGCTGGCATGACCGGCGTCCTGGTCACCGGCGTTGAGGTGAAGTCCGGAAAGGTGGTTTCGGCGGCGGCAGTCGCCTTGCGGCTACGCCGCTGGGGGATACGCGTCAATCGGTCTTCGGGGTGATCTTCCGGAGCGGATGTCGGGTCCGGTGGTGGATCACGGGGACAAGTGGCGCGAACGAGAATCGGTGCACCAATCCGCGCCTTCGCGGCAAAGGCATCGATCCCCCCAGAAGGGAACCACATGCGCCTCAGACACAGGGTTCTGGCGGCCGGCGTGGCCGGGCTGACGCTCGTGCCCGCCTTAGCCATCACCGCCCTCGCTGCCCCAGGCCCTGGCGACACGACGAGCCCGGTCGAGAGCGAGCGTGTCGACCGTGTGCCCACTCCTAAGCTTGACTGGTACAAGTGCTACCGCACCGCCGAATGCACGACCGTCCGGCTGCCCTTGGACTACGACGACCCGAAGGGCGCGACCACCGAGGTCGCCGTTCTGAGGGTGAAGGCACGGGACGCCAAGAAGCGGATCGGCAGCCTGTTCGTCAACCCGGGCGGGCCCGGCGGGCAGGGCACCGTCCTGGCATACGAGGCGCCGGGCTTCCTCAGCGCCGACGTCCTCGACCGCTTCGACATCGTCGGCTTCGACCCGCGCGGTGTCGGGTTCAGTGACAACGTCGCCTGCTTCAAGTCCACCAGGGACCAGACGCTCGCGCTGGCCGGGATGGATGTGGCCTTCCCGATCGGCGCGAAGGAGGAGTCGGCCTACATCAAGTCGGCGACGGCGCTCGGCAAGGGCTGCTCGACGACCGGGAAGAGGCTGGCGGGTGCGATGTCCACCGCCGAGGTGGCGCGCGACATGGACGTCCTGCGCCGGGCGGTCGGCGACAAGAAGCTGTCTTACCTTGGCTTCAGCTACGGCACGGCGCTCGGCCAGTACTACGCGAACATGTTCCCCGACCGGCTGCGCGCCGTGGTCGCCGACGGTGTCATCAATCCCGTCTCCTGGGTCGGCACTCCCAAGACCGCTGACGAGATTCTGGACGACCGGCTGCGGTCCGCCGACGGCGCCTACAAGGCGCTGCGGGAGATCCTCGTCCGCTGCGGCAAGGCGGGCAAGGCCAAGTGCAAGTTCGCCGAGTACGGCGATCCCGTCAGGAACTTCGACGTCCTCGCCAACCGGCTGAAGGCCAAGCCCGCCGACATCAACGGCGAGAAGGTCACCTACGCCGACCTCATCGGCGGCACGCTCGGCTCGCTGTACAGCCCGGACGGCTACGAGTTCATCGACGCCACGGTCACCGACCTGTGGAAGGCGACCTCGCCCGCCTCGACGGCGGCGCAGGCGGCCGCGGCGCGCCAGGCCCTCGCCGCCCGTATCGCCGAGCGCCGGGCCCAGGTCAAGCGGCAGAAGGACGCCGCGGAAAAGATCTTGGCCAGGGACTTCCCCTACGACAACGGCCCCGATGCGCTGAGCAGTGTCGTCTGTACTGACGGTCTGCACCCGAAGAAGGCGGGGAACTGGCCCGCGCTGACGGCGGCGTCCGACAAGCGGGCGCCCTACTTCGGGCGCGCGTGGGGCTGGAGCAGCGTTCAGTGCGCCGGAGACGCCTGGACGGTCCGCGACGCCAACGCCTACAACGGTCCCTTCAACCGGCGGACGAGCGCTCCCGTCCTGTTCGTCGGGAACTACTACGACCCGGCCACGAACTACAACGACGCGGTCTCGTCCAGCAAGCTGCTGCCCAAGAGCCGGCTGCTGTCCAGCAACAGCTGGGGGCACACCGCCTACGGCACTTCGGCGTGCGTGACCAAGTCGGTCGGCGACTACCTCGTCTCCGGGACGCTGCCGCCCGCGGGCAAGGTGTGCGTCGGTGACATCCAGCCGTTCGAGCGGACCCCCGAACCGGCCCTCGAAACCCGTGGCCCGGCGGACGCCAGCGCGATGGCGACCCAGGCGGGCACCGCCGGAAACGGCGCGAAGCTGCCCCCCGTAGCGACGCGGGCGCCCTCGTCCATCCTGCTCGGGACGCGCTGAACCGATCGCCCACAACGCCGGGCGGGCCGACTCCAAGGCCCGCCCGGCGTTCCCTTGAGGGCGGTGAAGAAGATCATCAGCGAGCACCTCCGCATGATCTCGTCCGGCGGTGTCGGCCGTGGTGCCGGGATGGTTGCGGGCACCGCTGCCTGGGTGACCGGCGAGGGTCAGAGCCCGCGGTCCTCGATGAAGGTGATCAGCTGCTCAAGTGCGGCGTCCGCCGCGGCGGGAGTGGGGTCGAGCATGAGGTCCAGTTCGAGGCCGGTGACGGCCGCGACGATCAGGGTGGCCAGCGCGTCCGAGCCGGTGCGCTGACGCAGGATGTCGGCGGCGAGGGCGCGCCAGCCCGTGGACGCGCGTTCCTGGAAGCCGGGGAAGCGTTCGGGCTGCCGGCTCGCCAGCACCAGGAGCTCCAGCCACAGGCGCATATAGGAGCGGGCGGCCGGCTCGCGCGTGCCGCGCCAGTAGCGGCGCAGCAGGTCCGCGCCTGAGGTGCCGGGATCGGCCGCGAGCTCGGCGATCTCCGTCTGGAGCGCGCTCTCGACGTGCGCCACGATCGCGGCGAGCAGCTGTTCCTTCGTCCCGAAGTGGTAGGTCAGCGTGTACGTGCTGCAGCCGAGCGCCTTGGCCAGCTCGGCCAGGGAGATGGTCTCCAGACCGCGCTCAGCCACGACCTCGGTCGCCGCGTCCAGGATCTCGGCACGGCGGCCCGGCTTGGGCGGACGGCCCACCGGCCGTCGCTGTTGCTGATCAGGCATCTCCCGTCCGACCCTAGTGCATTTGATTTTCATGACGAATATTATGATAATGCTCGTTATGAAAATTAGAGGAGATGCCGGAGGAGCGCCCGGGCTGTGGCAGAGCGGGCTGCCTCCGCGGCCCGTCCGGGTGGGCCTTGGGAGCGACGCGTCCGCTGACGTCGTCATCGTCGGCGCGGGCTTCACGGGCCTGTGGACGGCCTACTACCTGCGGACGGTCGCGCCGGAGCTGTCAGTGATCGTCTTGGAGGCCGAGACGGCCGGGTTCGGCGCGTCGGGCCGCAACGGCGGCTGGTGCTCCGGGGAACTGCCCGGAGGCCCGGCTCCCACGGTCCACCGCTACGGGAAGGACGCCGGGGTGGCGATGCAGCGAGCCGCGTTCGCCGCGGTCGAGGAGGTCGGGCGCGTCGTCGAGCGGGAGGGCATCGACTGCCGGATGCACCGTGGCGGGTCCCGGCTGCTCGCCCTGAGCGACCCGCAGGCCGCCAGGCTCACGGCGATGGTCACGGGCCGTCACGCGCTCGGCTTCGGCTCTGGCGACTACCGGCTGCTCGGGCCGAAGGAGACATCCGGTCGCATCGCGGCGGCCGGGGTCGTCGCCTCGTCCTTCACACCGCACTGCGCCGCGCTCGATCCCGCGCGGCTGGCGCACGGCCTGGCCGAAGCCGCTGAGGCACGTGGAGCGGTCATTCACGAGCGCAGCGCGGTCCGGGAGATCCGTCCCGGGCTGGTGCGCACCGACCACGGCAGCGTCCGCGCGGAGGCGATCGTCCGGGCGACCGAGGGGTATACTCCCGCGCCGACCGGAGCCCGGCGCTCCCTCGCCACCGTCCACTCCTACATGATCGCCACCGAGCCGCTTCCCGAGGACGTGTGGGAGGCGATCGGCTGGGACGATCACGCGACGCTCGCCGACCTGCGGTTGCACTTCACCTACCTGCAGCGCACCGGCGACGGCCGCATCGCGCTCGGCGGCCGCGGCATCGGCAATCCGGCCGGGCCTCCCGGGCCCGCCCACGACCGGGCGCCCGCGATCCACCGCCGCCTCGCCGCGTCCCTCGACGCCCTCTTTCCCCAGCTCGGCGGGGCCGCCGCCATCAGCCACCGGTGGGGAGGGCCGATGGCGATCGCCCGCGACTTCCACCCCCGCGCCGGGTTCGACCGCGCTCGCGGGCTGGGCTGGGCCGGGGGGTACGGCGGCGACGGCATCGCCCTGGCCAACCTCGCTGGACGCACCCTCGCCCATCTCATCGTGGGCGTGGACAGCGAGGAGACCCGGCTGTGCTGGGTCGGCCACCGGTCACCGCGCTGGGAACCCGGACCGCTGCCACGGTGGGGCATCGGCGCCATGAGCACGCTCGCCCACGGCGTGGACCGGTACGAAGCACGAACCGGTCGTGCCCTGCCCGTCCTCGGCCCGCTCATCACCCGACTGTTCGGATGAGACGGATCCGGGGCGGTGTCCCCGCCCTTCCGGCACTCGTGCTCAGCGGCGCGGCCGCGCTGACCCAACTGGAACTCGTCGCCTTCGGAACCCTCGCCCCGCAGATCCGCGACGCCTTCGGCCTCACCGACGCCCAGTTCACCGCGACGCTGTCGGCCGGGCTGCTCGTCGCCTTCGCGGGCCTCCTGGCCATGGGCGCGCTCGCCGACCGGCGCAACCGGCGCCGCCTGGCCCTGGCCTCGTTCGCGCTCTGGGCCATCGCGGCCGCCCTCGCCGGGCTCGCCACCGGGCTGGCCGTGCTGCTGCTGGCCCGCGTCGCGATGGCGCTCGGGTCGCTGGCCAACGAACCCGTCCACGCCAGCCTTCTGGCCGACTCCTACCCGCGGCCCGACCACTCGCGGGTCTTTGCCCTGCACGAGGGCGCCTACAGCGCCGCCGAGATCGCCGGGCCGCTGGCGGGCCTGATCGCCGCCGCCGTCGGCTGGCGCGGTGTCCTGCTCACCTTGGCCGTCCTCGGCGTCCTCCTCCTGGCCGCGCTCCATCGCGTCGCCGAGCCCGAACGCCCGCCGTCCCCGCACGTCCCGGCGGACGGGACCCGGACGATCCTGCGCTCGCCGGCCATGCGGCGGATCCTGTCGGCGACCGCGTTGACCGGGCTCGCCCTCGGCCCGATCTCCGCGCTCCTGTCCTTCTTCCTTGAGCACGACCACGGCGTCGGCCCCTACGGACGCGGGCTCATCGGCATCGGCGTGGGCGCCGGCGGCATCGCCGGGCTGGCCCTCGGCGCGGCCTTGGCCGGACGAGCGGCCGCAGCAGGCGCGGGGGCCCTGATACGGCTGATCGGACTGCTCTTCCTGGCAGGAGCGTCCGCCCTCACCCTCATGGCGGCCCTGCCCCACCTCGCCGTCGCGGTCACCGGCTCCGTCCTGGCCGCGATCTTTCTGTCCGGCTGGACGCCCGCCTACTGGGCGCTCCTCGGCCGCCTGCTCCCCAGCCACCTGCGCGGGCGCGGTGCCGCCTGCGCGACTCTCGCGATCGCCATCGGCGGGTTGCCCGCCTTCCTCGTCTCGGACCTCGGTGACCGCCACGGCTACACCTCGGCGTTCGCCGTCCTGGCCGCGGTGACCGCCCTCGCCGCGGGCATCGTGTGCACCGCCGCGCGGCACGCCGACACCGAGGACACCACCGGACCTACGCCGCAGGTCCTAGGGCCGGACCGTCCGATGGCCGATACCTCCCGCGTGCCCGTTCGGAGATCCTCGAAGGACTGATCGGGACGGGGAGGTGCGATGTCGGGTCCGGACGCCGTGGGCGCGGGCACGCCGCACCGCTCGTCGCTGAAGGGATGCGCTTCCCGCTGCCCGCCGGGACCGGTGCACGCATGTGTCACCGGACTTCCCAGCGGACGAAAGGAACCCGCATGTCCTCGACCCCGGCCCGGCGCCATCGCCTGGGCCTGACCCTCACCCTGCTGGCATTCGGCCAGCTCATCATCTCGCTCGACTACAACATCGTCTATGTGGCGCTGCCGGACATCGGGGGCGACCTCGGCTTCTCCGAGCAGAACCTGCAGTGGGTGATCAGCGCGTACGCGGTGGCGTACGGGGGCCTGCTGCTGCTCGGCGGACGCGCGTCCGACCTGTTCGGCCGCCGCCGGATGTTCGTGTTCGGCCTCGCGCTGTACGGACTGTCGTCGCTGGCCGGCGGGCTGGCGACGCATCCCGGCCTGCTGCTGGCCGCGCGCGCCGTCCAGGGGATCGGCGGGGCCTTCCTGTTCCCCGCGACGCTGTCGCTGGTCAGCACCACGTTCGCCGAGGGACGCGAGCGCAACCGGGCGATGGCCGTGTGGGCCACGGCCGGCGCCGGGGGCATGGTGCTCGGCTCGCTGCTCGGCGGCGTCCTGACCCAGGCGTTCGGCTGGGCCGCGGTGTTCTACGTCAACGTGCCGCTGGCGCTCGCCGGGATCCTGGCGGCGTTCCCGCTGATCGCGCCGGACGGGCCGCGCGGGACCGGCCGCTCGTTCGACCTTCCGGGCGCGCTCACCGCCACGGCGGGCACGACCCTGATCGTCTTCGCGCTCGTCCAGGGACCGGAGTCGGGCTGGAACGCGCCGCCCGTCGCCGTCGCCGTGGCGGCCGGCGCGGTGCTGCTGGCCGCGTTCGTGCTGATCGAACGGCGCGGCTCGGATCCGCTCATGCCGCTGCGCCTGTTCCGCAACCGCCACCTCAGCGCGGGCATCGCCACCACGTTCCTGTTCATGGCGACGTTCGGCACGCTGGTGTACTTCCTGATGGTCTACTTCCAGACCGTTCAGGGCTACAGCCCGCTGCGCACCGGCGTCGCCTACCTGGTGCCGATGGCGGCGGTGGTCGCCGGCTCCAACCTCGGCGGGCATCTGGCGACCCGGTTCGGGACGCGCGCGACGCTGGTGGCCGGGCTCTCGCTGGGCGTGGCCGGGACGGTCTGGCTGGGGTTCGCGATGGCGCCGCACGGCTCGTACGTCGCGCTGACGGCACCGATGCTGATCTTCAGCTTCGGGCAGGGCATCGTCTTCACCACGATGTTCGCCGCCGCCTCCACCGGTGTGCCGCCGCACGAGTACGGCGTCGCGTCCGGAATGGCCTCGACGGGCCTCCAGGTCGGCAGCGCCGTCGGCCTGGCGGTCCTGGTCGGCGTCGCCAACGCCGGGACCGGCGGACGCACCGGCGAGGCGCTGCGGGTCGCGGTCACGGACGGCCTGCGGGAGGCGGTGTTCGTGGCCGCCGTGGGCATCGCCGCGCTGATCCCGGTGGCGTTCGCCTTCGGTAAGGCGGACAAGGCGCCTTCCACGGACGGCTCGGCGGAGACCGCCGCCGTCCACGCCGGCTGACCCAGGGGTGGGGCGCCCGCGTGCGCTGGGCGCCCCACCCCTGCCGCCGATCTCGGACGTGGCGGTCAGCGGGCCGCCTTCACGAACTCCGCGAGCTCCTTGGCCATCGGTTCCGGCTCCCAGGTGTGGGCGGCTCCCGGCATCCGCTTCTGCGTCGCCCCGGGGATCGCGGCGACGATGGAGTCGGCGGCGGTGAGCATCACGGGGAACGTCTCCTCGCCCACCAGCACTTCGACCGGGACGCGGATGCCGGCGCAGAGTTCGGCGAGGGGAGCCGATTCGGCCCACGTGAGCGACTCGCCGTCCGGCCGCAGGCTCCCGGCCTGGGCGACGAGGTCGGGGAACTCCGGGGAGGCGCGCCACGCGTCGAGGAACTCCGGCGGTATGTCCTTCATGTAGTAGGTGAGCGCGCCCTCCAGGTCACCGGCGTCCAGGCGCCGGTCGACCTCCTCGGCCCACTCCCGCGCCCCGCCGTCCTGCGGGCCCAGCGGCGCCTCCCAGAGCACCAGCCCGTCGACGCCGAGCCCCCGGGCGGCCGCGGCGAGCGCGATGGAGCAGCCGGAGGAGTGCCCGCACAGCACCGCGCTGCCGCCAGCGGCCTCGATTAGGGCGGCGACGGCGTCGAGCTCCCGGTCCAGGTCGATCCGTCCCTCGACCTTGCTCTCGCCTCGGCCCAGCCGGTCGTACACGATCGTCGTGATGCCCTGCCGCGCGGCCGACTCGGCGGTCGTCGTGGTGTACGGGTCGATGGCCCGGTAGGGGCCCGCGCCGGCGATGAAGATCAGCGCGGGGCCCGACCCGCGCAGGTCATAGGCGACTCGGTCGCCGCGGGACGTCTTCAGCTGGTCACTCATGATCGGCATCTCCTCAGGTCGCGGATGTGCGCTCGACCGCGGCGCACCCGATTCCCGGGCCGCCACAAGGAGGACCAGCTGCCGGGGCGGAACTCATCGCTCCGCCAGTGGGTTTTTGCGCTTGGCAACACTCCCGAGGAGGGCTGCACCATTGTCCCGGCCGTCGATGTCCCGGCCGACGAGCAGATCACCGGACGGCCGGCCCGCACGTTCGTGTCACCGGACGGCCGGCCCGCATGTTCGCGGAGCGGGCCGCCGAGAATGCCGGCGCCTTCCGGTCCGGGTCCTGACCCGGAGGGGCGGCCGCGGCGGCGTCGATGGGCGGCGGCGCCGCGGCCGTGCACCCGGCTGGTCGATGGCGGTCAGGAGACGGTCACCGTGGTGTCGTCCAGGTAGTAGCTCTTGAAGATCGTGTACGTCGAGGCGATCATCACGGCCTGGGCGACGCAGATCCGCCCGCTGGAGTCCGGGGTCACCGTGGCCCGGTAGCTGTACTGGTACCAGCCCGGGCCTCCCTCATGCCCGGTGTACCCAAGGTCGGTGAAGCCCTGCCAGTTCCCGCCGACGGGCCCCTCGGGGTCGGTGACGCAGTCGGCTCCGCTGTAGGCCAGGGCGCGGTTCTTGCCGCCGGTGCCGCCGCCTGTCGTGTCCGGGCTCCACAGCCAGAACGAAAGGTCGAGCTGTACCGGGCTGGTGGTGCCGACCTGGAACTGTCGCTGGACGTACACCAGACCGCAGTCACTCACGCCGTTCGTCTGGAAATCGAGGCTGTGCGTACCGGTGCGGGCCTTGTCGGTGGAATGCACGATGGTCGAGTTGTGCCGGACCGGGCAGTCCTGTGTCCCGGTGGTCTCGTCTGTTTGGGCCACCCATCCCTCGAAGCCGCTTTCGTAGCCGAAGTCGTACGTCGCGGTCGTCGTCGCATCGGCGACAGCGGCGGTTCCCATCAGCAGGCCCACGGCGGCGGCTCCCGCGGTGATGAACGTTCTCAGGCTCATGTGTCCTCCCTCGAAAGGCGCACGGAGGACACCACTTCCGGGCCCCCGCAACAGGAGATCAGCTGTTACTGATCGTGCTGCCTCACGCTAGGAGCCAGGGGCGCGGCCGACGATCCAGCCAACGCGTCCATCTTCGGTAGAGGAGGCTGGACCGTGTTCCAATGCTCGGTGTCCACGATTCACCACATGGACTTCGAGACGGCTTCTGCCCGGCGTGCGCTATCGACGGCACGTCCTCCGCCGGTACTCG
The DNA here is from genome assembly GCF_004349215.1 of Actinomadura rubrisoli. Lineage (GTDB taxonomy): Bacteria > Actinomycetota > Actinomycetes > Streptosporangiales > Streptosporangiaceae > Spirillospora > Spirillospora rubrisoli. The sequence continues at coordinate 30,643 of NZ_SMKU01000031.1, forward strand.
CTGACCTGGAGAAAGCCCGTCCGCTGGCTGGACGGGCCGAGAACGCGCTCTCAATCCTCCGTTGGGACGCCAACTTGTCCGCGGTGTGCCGCGTCTTACAGGAAAACAGATCCACTGTCAGGGGGCAGGATGGGAACTGTAAACAAGGCCCATGTCGGTATCCGCCGCGCGATCGGGATCGGTGCGCTCGGAGCGTCCATGGTGTTCATCGGGCAGATGGCGGCGTCGGCCGAGAACGCCTCGGCGCCCGCTGCGCCCTCGGAGCCGAGCTGGTGCCATCAGGACGACATGAGCGTGACGATCAAGCCGGGTGGCGCCGGAGCCGGACACCGGTACGCCGACCTGGTGCTCGCCAACGACTCGGACAACACCTGCAGCCTCCAGTCGTACGTTAGCCTGCGGCTGCTCGACGCCAAGGGGAAGCCGCTCCCGACCCGCGTCGTGCACCTTCCCGGGAAGCCGAAGCTGGTGACGCTGGAGCCGTTCGAGCGGGCCGTGACGCGGATGGACTGGAGCGTCGTCCCGACGGGCGACGAGCCCGTCGACCGTCCGTGCCAGCCCACCGCGGCGTCGCTGGACGTCGACCTTCCCCATTCCACGCCGGAGCCCGGCTGGAATGTGGTCGCGTGGAACTACGGCCCGGTCTGCAACAAGGGGACCATCAACATCTCGCCGATACTGGCGGGCTGAACCGGTCTTCCGAGTCCGCGAACTCGGCGGCTCCTCTAGAGCTAGAGCACATGCTGCAACGGCGCCACGGACGATGTCGTCCGTGGCGCCGTCGCGCGTGGTCTAGGCGCGGACGTCATGTCCCGGCCGTGACCGCGCGCCGTCAGCGCTTTGTCTGATCAATCCCCAGATTATATGTCTGAAGATGATTTCTCCATAAAAGGCGTTCGGGTTTAAGAATCTTGGCTGGCGGCTCGTCGTTTCTCCGTTCCAGGGCGTTATTCAAGGGTGACGTCGACGGCGCCCGAACGCGTGGTCGTTCCGCGTTGCCGCGTCGCGTGTTCCCCTCGGGTCGAGGACCTCGTGAGCGAGACGGTGGTGGACCTCTACGCGTCCAAGCCTTTCCAGGTGCTCTTGCAGGTCGCGAGGGAGACCGGGGAGCGGTCGGACATGGACGTCGTGCTGAAGTACGCGCGCAGGGCGGCGGTGACGCATGTCTTCCAGCTCCATCGCGTGAGGCTCAGGGAGGTCAGGATCGCCGATGCCGTGTCGCAGTCCGTCCGGCCCGATCTCCGGAGACTGGTCGAGTCGGACATCTCCTTCTTTGATCTGGTGGATCGGCTCCCGTTCGACCAGCAGCAGGTCGTTGTGGGGCATGCCTATCTCGGCTTGCGATTTGTCGATATCGCGAAAGCGACCGGCATTCCGGCGGGGACGGTCAAGAGCCGTTGGAAGGCGGCGAAAAAGCGGCTTGAAGCGATCCTCGCGCACGACAACGACGACGAAAGGTGCTCGCCATCGCCAGGGACGTGCTGGACATGCCGTCCACGGCCACGCCAACGGCGTCCCCTACCGGCGGCTCCACTTCGCCCCCGGCGACCGAGGCCGGACGGGACCCGCAGGAACGCAGGTCGAGCACCACCCCCACGCCGGAGCCTTCGCCATCGGAGGTGCCCATGGGGTGATCCGACCCGACACGGACGGGGCCGCACCCGGACCCGCGGCCCCGTCCGCCCTCAATAGGAAACTACACCGTATAGTTGAGCTATTGCACTGCCTGGTTTAGTTTGGACGGACGGCTAGCAGAGGAGCGGGAATGTCGTATCCAGAGGCCCGGTACGTGGGGGACGTCGGCGAGGTCAGCGCGGTCTATCGGCCGGCGGACACCGAACCGGAGTTGGTCTCGCCGCAGGGAACGCGGACGCACTACCTGGCGACCGGCAGGCCCGCCGGACGCGGAGCCGGGGCGGTGACGGACGGCGAGTTCGGGCTCTACCACGTCATCGACCTGGCGCCCGGGGCCGGGACGGGCACGCACTTCCACAAGACGATGTCCGAGTCGTTCTTCGTGACCGCGGGGACCCTGCGGCTGTTCGACGGCGAGCGCTGGATCGAGGGCACGAAGGGCGACTTCCTCTACGTCCCGGCGGGCGGCCTGCACTCCTTCTACAACGAGTCGGACGAGCCCGCGTCGTTCCTGATGCTGTTCGCTCCGGGAGCGCCTCGCGAGGGCTATTTCGAGGACGTCGGCAAGTTCGTCGGGCTTCCGGCCGAGGAGCGGGACAAGTTCTTCGTGGAGCACGACAGCTACTTCGTCGATCTCCGGCAGGGCCCCCGTCCCGGCGGATCCGAAACGCCGGAGAGCTAGACCGGGATCTCTTCCGGCGCGTCCTCGACCGCACGGCCGGACGGACGGCGACCGTGACGGCGCCGCTCCGTCAGCAGGACCACCGCGGCCAGCGCGGCCGGAACCGCCAGGTAGAGGCCGCAGGACAGCAGCACCACGCCGGTGAACAGCGTGGACGCCCGTGCGAGGGCGCGGCCGCGTCCCGGCAGGAGGCGGGTCGCCGACGCCATGCCGATGACGGTGACGGCGGCGAGGCAGGCCGCCGTGATCCGCATCAGCGGATCCAGGTCCAGTCCGCCCGGCAGGACGATGGCGGACAGGACGGCGGTCAGCGCCGCGAGCAGCGTCAGGCTCCGGCGCGGGACCTGCCCGGCGGCCGATCCGCGGGAGAGCCCGGCCGGGAGGGCGCCGTCGCGGGCGAGGGCGGCGCCGAGCCGGGAGCCGCCCGCGATGTAGGTGTTCATCGCGACGAAGCTGAGGACGAGGGCGGCCCCGGCGGTCACGGGACGGGCCGCGTCCGCGCCGATGCCGTCCGCGAGGAGCAGCGCCAGCGGCACGGGCGAGGACGCGGCCCGGTCGCCGAGGACCCCCGTCACCGTGATCGAGAGGCCGAGGTAGAGGACGCCGACGATGGCGAGGGTGAGCGCGGTGGCGCGGGGCAGGAGGCGGCGGGGGTCGGCGAAGTCCGCGGAGAGGTGGCTCGCGGCCTCCCAGCCGGCGAACGCGAAGAACAGCACCCCGGCCGCCTGGACGATGCCGGTGGGGCCGTGCGGCGCGAACGGGGTGAAGTTCCCCGCTCGGACGTGAGGAGAGGCGGCGGCGACGGCGATGACCAGCAGCGTCGTCAGCACGGCCACGAGGAACAGCTGGATCCGGCCCGACATCCGCACCCCGCCGTAGTTGGTGGCGAAGGCGCCGAGGAGCAGGACGAGGGCCACGCCCACGGTTCCGGGACGTCCGAGACCGGCGGCCGAGGCCACGTAGTCGCCGCCGATGAGCGCGCCCGCCAGCACGCCGACCGGGACGACCGCGAAGAAGCAGATGCCCGCGATCGTCGCGAGGCGCGGCCCGAACGCGCGGGCCGCGAACGTCGCGACGCCGCCCGCGTCGGGATGGCGCGCCCCGAGCGTGGCGAAGGTGAGGGCGACCGGCACGCTCAGGGCGAGCAGCGCCGCCCACGCGATGATCGAGGACGGTCCGGCCGCCGCCGCGGCGAGGTGGGGCAGGGCCAGGACGCCCGGGCCGAGGACGGCGCCCACGAACAGGGCCGTCCCCTGGCTCAGGCCGAGCCTGTGCGCGGTCGCTTTCCCCATGTCGCCCCCGGTCTCTCGCATGGTCAGCCAACTGATTAGAAAGTAGTCATATGGGCGGCTTGTAACGTGCCGGGATGAACGTTCGTTCGGAATCGGGGCGATAATCCGTCTGTGGACGAACTTGATACGGAGATCGTGCGGCTTCTCCAGGCAGATGCTCGGCAGTCCAACCGGGAGCTCGCCCGGACGCTCGGCATCGCGCCCTCGACCTGCCTCGAACGGGTCAGGGCGCTGACGCGGCGCGGCGTCATCCGCGGCTACCACGCGGAGATCAACATGGCGGCGCTGAACCGGGGCGTGCAGGCCCTGGTGTCCCTCCAGGTCCGCCCGCTCAGCCGGACGGTCATCAACACGTTCAAGGACTACGTGTCCGGCATGCCGGAGGTGATCGGCGTGTTCGTGGTCGCGGGCGGCGACGACCTGGTGCTGCACGTCGGGCTCCAGGACCTCGACCACCTGCACGCGTTCCTGCTGGACGGGCTGAGCAAGCGCAAGGAGATCGCCGGCTTCCGGACCTCGGTGATCTTCCAGCACGTCCACAACACCGTCCTGAGCCGGCTGGACGATCCGGACTGAGGTGCAACGCCCGCGCGCGCGCCGGGGTTCAAGGGGGGCGGCACGCCGACGGAGGCGTGCGCGTCTAGGAGAGGAACCCTATGGACCTGCAGCTCACCGGCCGCGTCGCCATCGTCACCGGAGCGTCGAAGGGGATCGGGCTGGCCATCACCAGGACGCTGCTGGACGAAGGCGCCCGCGTGGTGGCCGTCTCCCGCAAGTCCGGCGCGGAGCTGGACGAGCTCGCGGGGCCGAACCTGCTGCACGTATCGGCTGACCTGATGGACCCGTCCGCCCCGGCACTGGCGGTGGAGCGCGCGGTGGAGGCGTTCGGCGGGCTGGACATCCTGGTCAACAACGCGGGCGGCCCTCCGCCCGGCGCGGACCTGCCGCGCTTCGGCTTCATGACCCCGACGGACGACGACTGGCGCGCGATGTTCGAGTTCAACCTGTTCGCCGTCGTGCGGGCCATCCGGGCGGCGATCCCGCACCTGCTGAAGAGCGACGCGGCGTCGATCGTGAACATCTCCTCGGGGAACGGGCGGCATCCCGGGCCGGTGAACTTCGACTACAACGCGACGAAGGCGGCGCTGAACAACATGACCAAGGGCCTGTCGGAGGAGTACGCGCCGCAGGGCGTCCGCGTGAACACGGTGGCGCCGGGCCCGGTCCGCACCCCGTGGTGGACGGAGGAGGGCGGCGCGGCCGACATCCTCGCCGGGGTCACCGGCTCCGACCGCGACGCCGTGATGGACCGCGTCGCGCCGGAGATGATGGGCCTGTCCACCGGCCGCCTCGCCGAGCCGCAGGAGGTCGCGGACGTGGTGGCGCTGCTCGTCTCGCCCCGGTCCGCGAGCACGACGGGCGCGGAGTTCGCGGTCGACTCGGGCTTTCTCAAGGAGGTCTGACCACCCCCTCCTCAAGGAGGTCTGGCCAACCCCTCGCCCGTGCCGGAGCGTTCTGCCGCACCCGCACCCGCACCCGCACCCGCACCCGCTCCGGCACGGGCATCGCCATAAGCGAACGTGCTGGATTCAAGAAGATCTATCTCTTGGACTTCTCGATGTCTCCTCGCCAGGATGGGTGGTGAACGGCAAGGAGAACGACCAAGGGGGCACGATGAGCACGCACGAGACGCTGGCGGCGAGGGTCCGGGGGCCGGTCTTCGCGCCGGGCGACGAAGGCTACGACGACGAGCGGACCGGGTTCCAGACGAACGATCCGCACCGTCCCAGCGTGATCGTCGGCGCCGAGGACGCCGGGGACGTGCGGGCCGCCGTCGAGTACGCGGCGGAGAACAGGCTGCCCGTGGCCGTGCAGAACACCGGGCACGGGCTCCCGCTGGCCGCCGAGGGCGGCCTGCTGATCAGCACCCGCCGGATGACCGGCCTGCGCATCACCCCCGCCGCCGAGGCGGGCGAGGCGGGCACCCCCGCCGAGGCCGGCACCGCGTGGATCGAGGCGGGCGTGCGCTGGGGCCAGGTCGTCCCGGAGGCCGCGGCCCACGGGCTGGCGCCGCTGAGCGGATCGTCCCCGGGGGTGGGCGCGGTGTCGTACGTCCTCGGCGGCGGCGTCGGGCTGATGTCGCGTATGTACGGGAACGCGGCCGACCACGTCCGGTCCATCGACGTCGTGACCGCCGACGCGCGGCCGCGGCACGTGACGCCCGACAGCGACCCCGATCTGTTCTGGGCGCTGCTCGGGGGCCGCGCCAACTTCGGCGTGGTGACGAGCCTGGAGATCGGGCTGGTGCCGGTCACGCGGCTGTACGGCGGCGGCCTGTACTTCGACGCGGGCCTGATCGCCGGGGTGATGGAGACGTGGCGGACGTGGACGGCCGCGCTCCCGGACGAGATGACCTCGTCGATCGCGCTGATGCCGGTCCCCGCCCTCCCGGTGTTCCCCGAGCCGCTGCGCGGCCGTCACGTCGCCCACGTCCGGATCGCCTACGTCGGGGACGCGGCCGAGGGCGAACGGCTGATCGAACCGCTGCGCGCGGTCGGGCCCCGCCTGATCGACAATGTGCGGGACATGCCGTACACCGAGTCCGGCACGATCCACAACGAGCCGCCCGTCCCGATGGCCTACCACGCGACGAACTTCGCGCTGGACGATCTGGACGCCGGCACCGTCCAGGGCCTGCTCGACCTCGCCGGGCCCGGCGCACCCGACCGGGCCATCGTCGAGATCCGGCAGCTGGGCGGCGCGCTCGCCCAGGCGCCCGCCGTCCCGAACGCGGTCGGCAACCGGGACGCCGGATACCTGGTCGGCGTCCTGTCGAGGCTCGGCCCGGAGATCGACGCCGACGCGGTCCACGCCTTGCACGGACGGGCCGGTGACCTGCTGGACAAGAGATCCTCGGGCCGGCTCCTGAACTTCCTGTTCGGCGCCAACGCCACGTCCGAGCAGGTGCGCGCCTCCTACGACGCCGCCGCCTACCGGCGGCTGCGGGAGCTCAAGGCCGTCCACGACCCGTCCAACCTGTTCCGCCTGAACCACAACATCCCGCCCGCCACCTGACGAGGACGCGAGGCCCCGCAGCGGCGGCAGGGCAGGCCGGCGTCCCGGGCTCTCACGAGGGGAACCCCCGGACCGGGAGATTTCCGGTCCGGGGGTCCTTCGGGAGGGACCATGGGCTACTCCTTCTTGCGCGCGCGCGGCAGGAACAGGGCCGGGACGAGGGCCAGCGCCAGCAGCGCGAGAGCGAACAGGTAGGTGTGCTGGAAGGCGTCCGAGAGCGGCTGGGCGATCGCCGCGTGCGCCTGCGGGCTGAGCCTGTGCAGCGTCTGGAGCGTGCCGCCCCCGCCGTCCGGCACCACGTCGCTCATCAGCGCGGACAGGACGACCGACGCCAGCGCCATCCCGATCGCCGCGGACGTCGTGTTGATCAGGTTCACCGTCGTGCTCGCGGCGGGCGCCTGGTCGTGCGACATGCCGCGGGTCGCCGCCGTCATCGTCGGCATCATCGTCGCGCCGCCGCCCGCGCCCATCAGCAGCATCGCCCCGCACAGCCCCCAGTACGACGCGTCCGCGTCGAGTTGGACGCTGAACAGCGCGAACCCGGTGACCGACGTCGCGATCGACACCGGGACGAGCCGTCCGGGCGGCAGCCGGTCGGCCAGCCGTCCCGCGACCTGCATCGCGGTGCCCGAGCCCAGCGCGAACGGGATGCTGAGCAGCCCGGCGGCCGTCGCGCTCTCGCCCCGGACGACCTGCAAGTAGAGCGGGAGCAGCAGCATCGACCCGAAGTAGCCGAACGCGAACAGCAGCAGCGTCCCGGCGGCCGCGGCGAACGTCCGGTCGCGGAACGGCCCGAGGTCGATCAGCGGGTCGCGGGCCGTCAGCGCCCGCAGCACGAACGCGACGATCAGCACCGCGCCCGCCGCCAGCGGCACCAGCACCCCGGTCGCGGCGAAGTCGCCCCGCTCACCGCCCGTGGTCACGCCGTAGATGAGGGCGGCGAGGCCCGGGGACAGCATCAGCAGTCCGGGCACGTCCAGCGGACGGGCCTTCCCCGGCACGTCCGGCGGGAACAACCGGGCGGCGAGCGCCACCACCGCCACCGCGACCGGCACGTTGACGAAGAACATCCAGCGCCAGGACACCTCGTCGATCAGCCAGCCGCCCAGCACCGGCCCGGCCAGCGGGCCGACCAGGATCGCCAGCCCGAGCGTGCTCATCAGCCGCCCGAGCCGCTCCGGACCGGCCGCGCGCAGCAGGATGGTCATCCCGACGGGCATCACCATGCCGCCGCTGAACCCCTGCACGACGCGGAACACGATCAGCGACTCGACGTTCCAGGCGAGCCCGGCGAGCACCGAGCCCACCGCGAACGCGGTGATCGCGCCGAGGTACAGTCTGCGGGCGCCGTACCGGCCGACCGCCCACGCGGTGCTCGGGATGACGGCCCCGAGGGCCAGCGAGTACCCGGTCGCGACCCACTGGATGGTGGCGAGCGGCGCGTCGAAGTCCTGGGACAGCCGGTTGATGGCGACGTTGACGACGGTCGTGTCCAGCGTGATCATGATCGCGCCGAGCACCAGGACCAGCACGATCGTCATGGGATTGCGGGCCGCCTCGGACGCCGGTTCCGTCCGGGAGGCCGTCGTCACGGCGGTCACGCCGCGTACGGACGCGCGGACCTGGCGTCGCGGAGGGCGTGCCCCCACCAGGCGAGCTGGTCGAGCATGCCCGTGACGGCGCCGCCCGCACCCTCCGGATCGTCCGGCCGGCCGTCCTCGCCGAACCAGTTCCAGGGGCTGTGGAAGCTCACCGTGTCGCGGATGGTGACCGCGTGCAGCTCGGCGAAGACGCCCCGCAGGTGCTCGACGGACCGCAGCCCGCCGCCCAGCCCGCCGTACGACACGAACGAGACGGGCTTGGCGCGCCACTCGAAGAAGTGAGTATCGATCAAGTTCTTCAGCGTACCGGGGAAGCTGTGGTTGTACTCGCAGGTCACCACGGTGTACGCGTCCGCCGCCTTCAGCTTCGCGGTCACCTCGGCGAACCTCGCCGCGGTCTCGCCTGGCAGCGCCTTCCCCAGCGCGGCGGGCGGCGGCGCGTCCGCCACGTCGATGACGTCGACGACCATGTCGTCGCGCCCGCGGGCCTGCTCGGTGACCCACGTCCCGACCGTAGGTCCGAAACGTCCCTCACGTGTGCTCGCGATGATGACGGCGACGCGGAGCGGTTGCCCGTTCATGTCCATCTCCTCAATGCCTGTGCGGATCAACGGGATCGGGAGGCCCGTTCGGGCCCTCCGCTGACCACTGTGAAACCTCATCATTAGTTGAGGTCAACCCCTGGACGGATGTTTCCTCGCAGTCGTAGGCGATCGGCGCGCTCTTCGCCGCTCGCGGCTATGAGGGCACCTCGGTAGACGACCTGGTCACTGCCACCGGGGCAGTCTGTACAAGGTGTTCGGCTCCAAGCGGAGCCTGCATCTGACAGCCCTGCGTGATCACCTCGACCGCGAGATCGGCCCGGCCGCCGCCGTCGCCGCCCTCACCGACCCCGCGCAGGCCCTGACCGCGGCCATCGCCTCGTACGACAACGGCCCCGCCGCCGGCCTCCTCCTCATGGCCGCCGCGGAACGGGCCCCCACGACCCGGAGGTCGCCGCGCTGGTCGCGGAAGCCATCACCGCCCTGGAAGACGCCCTACGGCCCTCCCACGGCGAGTCCGCCCCTCACATCGCCTCCACCGTTCTCGGTGCCCGCCTGCGCCTGTGCGCCCAGGCCGACACATCCAAGGAGCACTGACATGGCCCGGATCTCCATCGATCGCGAGCACGGCCTCCTGGCCGCCGAATTCCAGGGCCTCGACAAGCTCTGGACTCTCAAGAGCCGCCTGGAAGTCCCCCCCGCCCACGTGCGCGGCGCCACCCACGACCCCGGCTTCGCCCGCGAGCCGAAGGGCCTGCGCGTCGGCGGCACCCATCTCCCCGGAGTGATCACCGCCGACCGCTTCCGCCTCGCCGACGCCGAGACCTACGACCGCCTCGTCATCGAGGTCGATGACCCTCGTGCCGCTGTCGCCCTCATCGAGCAATCCATCCCCCGCGCCTGATATGTGACTGCCGCCCATCCGGCGTCCCGGCCAGCGGTCGTGCGGACGGCCCACGTCCAGGACGATCGCAGGCGGCACACCCACGTCGCGGCGTACTCCCGCGCCGCTAGGACGCGCTCCCCTCACCCCCGGTCGCGGGCTCGTAGCGGAGGAGGACGACCCCGTTCCCGAAGGTCCGCGACTCGGTGAGCCGAAGACCGAGCCTGCCGTCCGACTCCGGGAACAGCGCCCTTCCCCGTCCGATGACGACCGGATGAACGTAGACGCGGTACTCATCGATCAGGCCGTGCCGCATGAACGTCGCGGCCAGATCGGCGCCGCCGACCACCATGTCGCCGCCCGGCTGCGCCTTGAGCGCAAGGACGTCCTCCACGACGACATCCCGCACGATCGTGGCGTTCGGGCCGACCTGTTCCAGGGTTCTCGAGTACACGATCTTCGGCATGTCGCGCCAGATGCCGGCGAACTCCACCATGGGCGCGGTACTCGCCGGATCGGTGTCGGCCGCCGGCCAGAACTCCTCCATCAGCTCATAGGTGACGCGCCCCTCCAGGAAGGCGCTCATCCCCTTGAGCCACTCGTTGAAGTGGCCATGCAGCTCGTCATCGACCACGTGCCAGTCGATCTCGCGGTCCGGCCCCTCGAAGAACCCGTCCAGCGACACCGACATCGACAAGATGATCTTCCTCATCGCTTCCCTCCCGCCCGCCTCCTCGCAAGGATGCCCTGTCCCTCCGACACAACGACTCCATACGGATCTCGGCGGGCTCCACCCGGCATCTGAGTAGGTATGGCAGCGGAACATGAGTCAGACCACCCTGCTCTCCGGCGGCGCGTTGGGCGATCGTTCCGATGAGCCCGCCGACCGCAAGGAGAAGCTTGTGATGACCCATCAGGGCGGAGACCCGCGGAGCCGGACGATGCCGCGTCCGGGACGTGGTGATCATGTGGCCCCGGTGACCGTGCTCGCCCTCACCGTGGTGACACTGCTGAGCATCCCACTGGGGCTGGCCAATCTGGCGCTGGCCCTCTTGGCGATCACCGGGCCGGACTGCGCCGAAGTCTCCTGCCAGGGCGACGGCGCCACCGCCCTCGGTTTCCTCATCACCGCACCCATCGGCCTGATCGCCTCGCTGGCCGCCTGGTTCGCCGCACGGCCCTCCCGGTCCGAGGTGCGTTACGCCCTGATCACCGTGGCGCTCGCCGCCCCCCTCCTGCTGGACGCCTTCCTCTTCGCGCAAGCACCCGACTGGTTCTGGTGAAATCAACCCACAACCTGGCGAGATCGTGGCAGGGCATCAGCGGTTCACCGGTCGAGGAGATGAACCATGGCACGCCGCCCACGCCCGGCTTCACCCAGACGCTCTCGCCGACCCCCGGCAGCCCAACCGCAACCACCCGCAACAGCGCGGGCTCCTCCCGGTAGCGCGGGGACGCAACCCACCCGGCGGCGGCCAGCACATCAGCGAGAGCGTCCAGATGATCGACCGCAGTCACCGGCAAGGCGGCGCGGCGGCCGGGGACGCCGACGTCGCCCCCGGCCGCCGCGCCAGGGCGCAGGACCTCCGCCTGCCCGGCCGTGGAATGACGAGCGAGCCGTCCCGCGAGGAACACCCGCGCACGGCAGACCACCACGCGCAACGCCGCCCCCGGCCTGAGAGGACGAGGCACCTAGATCGTCGCCCGCCGCAGATACCAGTCGACCGTGACCGCCGGCGCCTCCATGCTGGGCGCCTCCACCAAGCGCGGCCCGTACCGCGACGGCACCAGGGCCCACCACATTTTGGTGGCCTCTCCCCACCAGGTGATGATCCCGGCAGGGATCACCGCAGGCACGTCCCGGACCGGCGCCACGGCGTCCACCAGCCGGTTCATGACCGCTCCCGAAAGGACGCCAGGACGGCGTCGACGCGGCCAGCAGATCCTCGATCGGCCCGATCACCCGGCCGCCCGCCAACCAGCGGAACAACCCCAACCGGCAGGTCAGCATCTGCGTGCGCCCTCCCGGACCCGTCGCGGTCAGCGTCGTGTCATAGGCCGTGGCCGTGATCCCGCACTTGCGCAACTCCACCGCCAGATCCCGCAACGCCAGCCGGGCATCCACCCCGGCCGCCTCATGCAGCAACTCACGCAACAACCCCGCCTCATCCGCCCGGACGCCCAGAAACCCACCGTGTCCAGGCGGAACCAACCGCGAGGCACACCACCCCAGCCCGTCCTTCACCTCCACCACCCAGCCAGGAACTCCTCGACCAGGCCGCGCCACGCCTCCGGCCCGCTCACCCGCCTCGGCCTCGGCGACTTCACGCAACTTGGCGCGCAGCCCCTCGGCGGTATCGGCCTGAAGCTCGGTTGCCACATGCACGCCGAGCAGGGGCCTGTCGAGCCGGGCACGCCGGGAAGTCCGCGTCGCCCACCAGCGACCGGTGTCAGTGGTGTGGATGATGCTCCAAGAGGGGAACTCCTCCCGCAGCGCAACCTTCGCTTCCTTTGTGTCATGGGTCACAAGTGTCATTGACTCGCACGTTTGCGTGACGTTCTAGTGACGCAGCGTCCTACACCCCAGGCCGCGACCGGCCACGCTTGGACACCGCGTCCTGCCTAGACCAGATCCGGTTCCGCCGATCTAGGACGCCGTGTCCTAATCGAGGCCCACCTCGTGGGCAAGGGCCCGGATGCGGAGGGTTGGTCGGGTTGTCACCTGGCGGACCTCTTCCACAAGGCTCTGCGCAAGAGTCTGATGGCGGAACCACTGCGGCGCCATGGCGTGCGCATCGGCGAGCCGCGCTTCAGCGGCTTGTGGCTGCCGGGCGTCCACATGCGCTTGGGCGACGTCAAGCAGGTGCCGACCCCGGGAGATGCCGTGCAGCCCGCTGAGCTGGACGCCGCGCGCCGCTTCCAACGCGCGGCCGGGTTCCCGGAGCGTCGCCCACGCGTACACGCTCTGCATGTGCACGATGTGGGACCCGAACCAGGCTTCGTAGTGCTCGACGCGACGGGTGCCGATCGCGGCGGAGGCTGCTCGGGCCGGGGCCAGATACTCTTCCGGATCCTTGCCGGCAGCGACACGAGGGGCCAGCGCGTTCAGCAGCAGCCCACCCCAGACGGCGAGACGGATCGGTGGGGCATTGAACGACGGCTCCATGGAGACGGCGGCGCTCGCTGCGACCCGTTCGGCCTCGGAGAGCCGGGCCTGACGGTGCAGGGCCCACGCATAGGTGCCCTGCACTGCCGCGTGCTGCAGATCGTCGTCGCCCTCGTATGCGGCGGCGATGGCGCGCTCGGCGGCGACGGCCGCGAGGTCGGCCTTGCCCAGGTGATTGAGCAGGCAGGCGGCCAACTGGTAGGCGCGGGAGAGCGGTACAGTCGCGCGGGACCCCACGGACCGCTGAGCTAGGCGCGCTTCGGCGATCAAGCCGGGAACGGCTGCCGTGAGCGCGGTGAGGCCACCGTCCCAGTACATCTTCCAGCCGCGCGCCACCGCGGCGCCGTCCCGCCCACCGACCCGCTCGCGCTGTCCGGTCAGTTCGCCCAAGTCCACGTCGAGCGCGTTCGCCAGCCGCATCAGCGTGGTGGTCCGCTCGCCTTGCCGTCGTCCCTGCTCCAGCTTGGAAACAGTGTCCCTGGAGAGCCCTGCCTTCTCGGCCAGGCCCTCCTGAGTGAGACCACGCTCGTGACGGATGCGCTTGAGGGTGATTCCTATCGTGCTTGCGTCAGGCACGGGCCCAGCACCTCCTGAGACGAAGACACTCTCAGGTTAGGTCGCAGGGCTCTCGCGCGTCAGGGCCTCGGAATTCAGGGCTGACGCCCATCCAGAGGCGAACGCTCTTGGGGCGGTCGGTGTGCTGCCTCGGGGGAGTGATGGGGTGGGAACAATGCGTGGGGTCGGGTCGTTACATGTAGTGGTCGGTGTGCCTGGTGTCCCCGGGCCTCACCTTTTGCCTTCGCGGAATACCGTTCGGCTGGAGCCGCGTTGTGCCACTCGCCGAGAGGCGACCCCACACACCGGCCGCATGCAGGACGAGGCCCCGGCACTTGCTGTCGGGGCCTTCGTGCTGTCCGGCGGTAAATCGGTGGACAGGGTGCCGGGGTGATCGGTGGGATCTAGGGGCTGGAGCCCCTACGGCGGGAGACGCCCGATGTCGGAGCCGCGTCCTGGTGAAGTGTTCACCGATATGGGTCTGGTGCGTCGGCTGCTGGCGGCGCAGTTTCCGGAGTGGGCGGGGTTGCCCATCGCGCCGGTCGCGTCGTCCGGGATGGACAATGCGACGTATCGGCTGGGTGAGGACCTGTCGGTGCGGCTGCCCCGGTTTTCGAGGTGGGTCGGGCAGGTGGAGCGGGAGCATCGGTGGTTGCCGCGGTTGGCGCCGCATCTGCCGCTTCCCATTCCCGTGCCGCTGGCGAGGGGGGCGCCCGGCGAGGGGTATCCGTTCCCCTGGTCCGTCTACCGGTGGCTGGACGGGGAGCGTGCGACGCCGGAGCGGGTCGCCGATCCGGTCGCGGCGGCGATGGACTTGGCCGGGTTCGTTGCCGCGCTGCAAGAGATCGATGCCGGTGGTGGCCCGCCGCCTGAGTGGAGCAACGCGTTCCGGGGCGTGCCCATGGGGGATCCGGCCGACTCGCTGGCCGTGGAGGGGCGGGTCCGTCCCGCGATCGCGGCTCTGGAGGGCGTGCTGGACGGGGCGGCGGTGACGGCCGTGTGGGAGGCGGCGCTGGACGCGCCGGCGTGGGACGGTCCGGCCGTGTGGATTCACGGGGACCTCGACACCGGCAACCTGCTGGCCTCGGACGGACGGCTCAGCGCCGTCATCGACTTCGGCACCCTGGCCGTGGGTGATCCGGCGGTCGACTTGCTCGCCGCGTGGACCCTCCTGCCCGCCGGGACGGCCCGGGACGCGTACCGGACGGCGCTCGGTGTGGACGAGGCGACCTGGGCGCGGGGACGGGGATGGGGGCTCGCCGCGATGCTCCCCCGGGCGGCTTCGGACGCCTGGGCCCGGACGCGGATCGGGGAGATGATCGACGATCATCGGCGTGGCTAGGGGGTTCGGTCGGGGGGTGGGAGCC
>NZ_SMKU01000320.1 GCF_004349215.1 Actinomadura rubrisoli
GACGGGCTGAGGGTGGTACCGGCGGGGAGGTCGCGGGCGGCTCCGAGAATGCGGACGGACGGTGGCGGGCCGGGGCGGAGGGCGGCGAGGGCGGAACCAGCGGCGGCCGCGGCGAACAGTGCCGCCAAGGGCCGCCGCAGGCGGGTTAAGCGGGTGCTCATGGCAGTTCCAGGAGGAGTCGCATCCCGTCCAGGACGTGGGGGCAGGGGCAGTCGCGTTCGGTGGGCAGGGCCTTGACCACGTCGGCCACGAGGGTGCGGAGGCGGCCGATGTTCTCGCCGAAGACGCGGTACACCTCCTCCATCGTGACGCCCTCGCCTTCTTCGATGCCGGCGTCGAGGTCGGTGACCAGGCAGAGCGGGGTGTAGCAGAGGGCCAGCTCGCGGGCGAGGACGGCCTCCGGGTGGCCGGTCATGCCGACGAGCGTCCAGCCCTGGGAGGCGTACCAGCGGGACTCGGCGCGGGTGGAGAAGCGGGGGCCCTCGATGACGACGAGGGTGCCGCCGTCGACGGGGTCCCAGCCGGCGGCCTGTGCGGAGCCCACGGTGGTGTGGCGGCCCGTGGGGCAGTAGGGGTCGGAGAAGGACACGTGGATCGCGCCGCCCTCGTCGTAGTAGGTCTGGGCGCGGCCGTGCGTGCGGTCGGCGAGTTGGTCGGGGACGGCCAGCGTGCCGGGGCCGTAGTCGGTGGTCAGGGAGCCGACGGCGCTCGGCGCGAGCACCTGCCGGACGCCGAGGGAGCGCAGCGCCCACAGGTTGGCCCGGTAGGGGATCCGGTGCGGTGGATAGCGGTGGTCGCGGCCGTGCCGGGGGATGAACGCGACGCGGCGGCCGGCGAGCTCGCCGACCGCGATGAGGTCGCTCGGCGGGCCGTACGGGGTCTCGACCCTGAGCTCCTCGATGTCGTCGAGGAACGAGTAGAAACCGGAGCCGCCGATCACGCCGATCTCGGCGGCGGGCGGTGCGGCGGAAGGCGAAGTGGACATGGCGCCGACATTAGCCACCCGCTGACCGGCCCCGGGAGACCCGCCGCCAAATGTGGATAACTCCATGATCGTCGTCCGGACACGCCAGGGCCCGGCCGGGTGGCCGGGCCCTTTCGTCTCCTGTCAGCCCACCGGTTCGAGCACCTTCGAGCGCTCGGGGGACGGACGGTTCCGGGCGAGGCGGCCTGGGGTCCAGATGCGCCGTCCGATGTCGTACGACAGGGCGGGCAGCAGCAGCGACCGGACGATCAGCGTGTCGAGTAGGACGCCGAAGGCGACCACGAAGCCCATCTCGGCCATGGACACCAGCGGCAGCGTGGCCAGGGCGGCGAACGTGGCGGCCAGGACCAGCCCGGCGGAGGTGATGACGCCGCCGGTGACGGTGAGGCCGCGCTGGATGCCGCGGCGGGTGCCGAGGGCCTCCGATTCTTCGCGGACGCGGTGCATCAGGAAGATGTTGTAGTCGACCCCCAGCGCGACCAGGAAGATGAAGGCCAGCAGGGGGAACCCGGTGTCGGTGCCCTCGAAACCGAAGCCGTGCTGGAAGATCAGGGCGCAGGCGCCGAGCGAGGCCAGGAACGACAGGACCACGGTGGCCATCATCAGCAGCGGCGCGACCAGGGCGCGCAGCAGCAGGATGAGGATCAGCAGGACCACGGACAGCACGATCGGGATGATGACCTTGTTGTCGCGGTCGGAGGCCCGCTGGATGTCCAGGGCCGTGGCGGTGGTGCCGCCCACCTTGGCATCGGCGGACGGGACGGCGTGCGCGGCGTCCCGGAGCCGGTCGATGGTCTGCTGCGCGGCCTTGCTGTCGGCGGGGTCGCGTAGGGTTGCCTCGTACTGGACGAGCCCGTTCGCGGCGACGGGACGGCTGAGCTCCGCGACTCCCCGGGTCTTGCCGATGGTGGCGGCGAGCGGACCCGCGGCGGACGCCTTGCCGATGACGACGGCGGGGGCGCCGGAGCCGGCCGGGTAGTGCCGCGCGACGATCTCGGAGCCGACGACGGAGTCGGGACGTCCGGTGAACTGCCCGGCGTCCGAGAGCCCGTCGGCCTTGAGCGAGCCCAGGCCGAACGTGAGGGCCAGCAGGCCGATCGCGGTGCCCACCCAGAGCGCGCGCGGGTGCTTGCCGACCAGGGTGGCCACGCGGCTCCAGATGCCGTGCTCGGCCTCGTACGCCTCGGGCTTCAGGTACTTGGCGTCGTAGCGGGGGACCAGCGGCCAGAACAGCCAGCGGCCGAAGATGACCAGGAGGGCGGGAAGGAGGGTGACCATCGAGGCGAGGGCGGTCAGGACGCCCGCGGCGGCGACCGGGCCCATGCCCGCGGTGGAGTTCATGTCGGCGAGCAGCAGGCACAGCAGGCCGACGGCGACGGTTGCGGCGGAGGCGATCACGGCCGGGGCGGCGCGGTGCAGCGCGTACGCCATGGCCTCGTGCCGGTCCTCGTGCCGGTGCAGTTCCTCGCGGTAGCGGGCGACGAGCAGGAGCGCGTAGTCGGTGGCGACACCGAAGACCAGGACGGTCAGGATGCCGGCGCTCTGCCCGTTCACGGTCAGGCCGGCGTTCTTGGCGAGGAGGTAGACGACGGACTGCGCGAGTCCGAGGGCGAACACGGCGCTCAGCACCGGGACGAACCACAGCACCGGGCTGCGGTAGATGATCAGCAGCAGGACGATCACGACGATGCCGGCGGCCATCAGCAGGAAGCCGTCGATGCTCTTGAAGACCTCGAACTGGTCGGCGCCGCCTCCGGCGGGACCGGTGACGTGGGCGTTCAGGCCGGGCGGCCCGCGCTTGACGAGGTCGCGGGCCCCGTCGACGGCGCCGGTGACGTCCTCGTCGGTGAAGGGCACGAGGGTCTGCAGCGCCTTGCCGTCCTTGGACGGGAACGGCCCCTGCGCCTTCTGGGCGCCGGGCAGGTGCTGCAGGGCGCCCACGTCGGAGGCGGCCTTGGTGCGGTCGGCGGCGGTGATGCCGCCGGGGCGCTCGTAGACGACGACCGCGAGCATCGTCTCGTCCTTGCGGAACTGCTCCTGCAGCTTGACGACCTGCGTGGACTCGGCCCCGCCGGGGAGCCAGGCCGCCGCGTCGTTCTTCTCGACGTCGCCGAGTTTGCCGGCCAGGGGGCCGAGGGCGAGCAGCAAGACGATCCACAGGGCCAGGACGGCCCACTTGGTCCGGCGGCCGGCGATCAGGCTGGCCAGGCGATGGGCTCGTGATCTAGGGGGAGCCGGGCTGTGTGCGCTCATGATTCCTTCTCCTGTGCCGTCTTCGGGGGATTCGCGATATGTCGTGTTCGAGATCTAGAGTGTCTCGCTATCAGAGAGATATCAAGTAGTATCTCAACCGTCCCGGTCGTCACCGCTTCAAGTGAGCTTCTCGCTTAGAGAGTCTCTCTAAAATAGAGGCTTGTCAAGTGGGCTGGAGGGCCGGCTTTTCGTTCGCGGGTCCATGCCGTCGCCTTTGATCGGTTGTGGGCCCATCGTCGGATGGCGGCATGCTCTGGCGCGTCCGGCTGCAGAGGGCAGCCGCGCTACCTCGTTCGAGGCAGGGGCGACCGCCGGGTTCACCCTGGAGATGTAGAACCCGCCGGTCCGTACGGTGGACGCGGCGGGCGCGGGACGAGGGGTCCCCGGGCATGACGAAAGCCGGGGGATCTCCGGCCGGATGTGGGCGGCGGGGAGATCTCCCGGCTGTTCGCGCAGGTCTAAGCGGTCAGGCGACCTTTTCCGAGGACGAGGTCGAGGACGGCTTGCTCGACGAGGAGGAGGACGAGGAGGACGAGGAGTCGCCCGAGGAGGAGGGCGCGGGCTTCTCGGACTTGCCCGAGTCGCCGCCCGAACCGCCCGAATCGCCGCCCGAATCACCGGAGGACCCGTTGGACGAGGCGTTCACGGTGGAGGTCTTGCTGGAGCCGCGGCTGTCGGTGCGGTAGAAGCCCGAGCCCTTGAAGATGATCCCCGCGGCGGAGAAGACCTTGCGGAGCCTGCCCTCGCACGCCGGGCATTCGGTCAGCGCGTCGTCGCTGAACTTCTGCACGACCTCAAGAGGCTCGCCGCACTCGGTGCAAACGTACTGATACGTCGGCACGGTTCCTCCTCGCTGACTCAGTCCGGTCTGTTCCCGGGACTGGCACTCACTCTGAACGACTGCTAATGGTACCCATGCGTGGAACGGGATTCGTCCCCGGTCTGTTCCCGGCGCCGCCCCAGGCCCGCCCCCGGGCTCGTCCCAGGGCCCGCCCGGGCTCCTCCCAGGCCCCGTCCCGGGCGCGTCTCGGGCCCGCTCCGGGCGCGCGCTAGGCCCGTCCAACATCCCGCCCGGTGGTCCGGCCTCAGGTTCCCGTTTCGCCGAACCAGCCTGCCAGCTTCCCGCGGCGGCTGACCGCGCGCAGGCGGCGTTCGGTGATCTCCCTTACGGCGTCGGTGGTGACGACCAGGAGCGTGTCACCGGCCTGCAAGGGCGTCGTCCGGGACGGGACGAAGCTGGAACCGTCACGGACCACGAGGGTGACGGACGCGCCCTGGGGCAACCGCAGCTCGAAGATCTCCACGCCGTTCAGCTGGGAGTCGAGCGGGATCCGGACCTCCAGCAGGTCGGCGTGCAACTCCTCCAGCGGCGCGGCCTCCACGTCCAGCTCCCGCGTCTCCTCGTCGCTCTCCAGGCGGCACCAGCGCGCCACCAGCGGCAGCGTGGGGCCTTGGAGGAGGGTGAACACGACGACGATGTTGAAGACGATGGCGAAGATCCGTCCGGCGCCCGGGACGTCCTCCACCATGGGGATGGTGGCCAGGACGATCGGGACGGCGCCGCGCAGCCCCGCCCAGGAGGCGAAGAGCTTCTCGCCCCACGACAGCCTGAACCCGATCGTCGACAGGACGACCGACACCGGACGGGCGATGAGCAGCAGGACGAACCCGATCACGAGCGCGGGGACGATCTGGCCCGGCAGCTCGCTGGGCGAGGCCAGCAGGCCGAGCATCACGAACAGGCCGATCTGCGCCAGCCAGCCGATGCCCTCGGCGAAGCCGCGGGTGGCGGGCCGGTGCGGGAGCCGTGCGTTGCCGAGGACGAGGGCGCTGACGTAGACGGCGAGGAAGCCGCTGGCGTGCAGCAGCGTCGCGGCGCCGTACGAGCCGACCGACAGCGACAGCACGGCGATCGGGTAGAGGCCGGACGCGGGGAGCGCGATGCGGCGCAGCGCCTGCGCGCCGAGCCAGCCCACGGCGATGCCGACCACGGCGCCGGCGATCAGCTCGTACACCATCACGCCGAGCAGCTCGGCGATGTTGGGGGCACCCGAGTGGACGGAGCTGAGCGTGACCACGATGATCACGACGGGCGCGTCGTTGAAGCCCGACTCGGCCTCCAGCAGTCCGGTCAGGCGGGACGGCAGCGGCAGCCGCCGCAGCACCGAGAACACGGCCGCCGCGTCGGTCGGGGCGAGCACGGCGGCCAGCAGGAACGCGGGCCGCCAGTCCATGCCGAGCAGCAGGATGGCGGCGCCCGCCACCATGCCGATGCTGAGCAGGGTGCCGATCGTGGACACGCTGACGGCGGCGGGCACGGAGGGGCGCACATGCCGCCAGCTGGTGGTGAGGCCGCCCTCGGCCAGGATCAGGACGAGGGCCGCCAGGCCGAGGGTCTCGGCGAGTTCGGCGTTGTCGAAGTCGATGTGGAGGGGGCCGGACTCGCCGATGAGCAGACCGAGTCCCAGATAGGCCAGGAGGGTGGGAAGGCCCGCCTGGTGGGACAGCCTGACCGCGATGATCGCGCTGAGTACGAGTGTGGCCCCGAGGAGTAGCCAGATGTCGAGCTGCACATCCCACCCTTCGGGGTCGTCAAAGTTGACCGTTTAGGAATCCTACAGATTCGCGGGCCGATTGCATATTTGTGGTTCATGGATGGGATGTCGCGATCGTTCCCTATCTCCGTTTGACCTGCGGGTTTACCCCGTTGACGACGTTCTGCACCTCGCGGCCCTCGACGGCCGCCGTGACGTTGTCCCGCACCATCGCGACGATGTTCAACTGGGACTGCGCCGTCCCACCGGCCGTGTGCGGAGACAGCAGGACGCTCTCGTGCGCACGCAGCGGATGATCCGTGGTGAGAGGTTCCTGGTCGAACACGTCTAGGGCCGCACCGGCCAGCCGTCCCGATTCCAAGGCGGCGAGGACGGCGTCATCGGGCGCGATGCCCCCGCGCGCCACGTTCACCAGCAGCGCGTTGTCGGGCAGTAGCGTGAGCCGTTCGGGACCGATCAGCCCACGCGTCTCGCCGGTCAGTGGCAGGGCGAGTACGAGGATGTCGGACGTGGCGACCAGATCGTCCAGTTCCCGGTACGTCGCGGACGCCTCAGGGCGCGGACGGCGCGTCCAGTACGAGACCGCGCAGCCGAGTGCCTGGAACAGCCGCGCCGCCTCCGCGCCGATCGCACCGAAACCGACGATGCCGACGCGCTGCGAGTGAATTTCCCTTGTCCCCCGGGCGAGGACCTCCAGTTGCGGCCACTCGCCCGCGCGCACACCGCGGTCGCCATAGACCAGGTGACGGCAGAGCGCGAACGCCGCTCCGACGGCCCACTCCGCTACCGCGCGCGCGTTGGCACCGGCTGTGTTGGCCACCGGGATGCCCGCTGCGGACAGTGCGGCGACGTCGATGCTGTCGGTTCCAACGGACGGCATCTGGACGAACACGAGGTCCGGTGCTGCGGCCACGGCGTCGGCGTCCAGTGCGAGCAGTCCGGTGAAGTCGCCGATCACCACTTCGGCGCCGTCCGCGAGGGCGGCGTGCAGGCCCGCACGGTCCCTGGACGAAGGGAACGTCAGTTTGGCCGCGTCACCGAGATGCGCGAACAGCCCGCGTACGAGGTCCTCTCCGAGTGGGGGCAGCGACAGGATCCGCCACGGCGCCGTCATCGTGAACCTCCCAGGTCAGCCTGTCGTGGATCGCGCCCCCGAATGCCGCGATCTTGCTGATCCTCACCCTATTGGCCCCGCGCCGAGCCCAGTCCGCTCTGTCCCGTCCCGCCTTGTTTCGCCCCCGCTCCGTCCGCTCTGTCCCGTCCCGAGGCCCTAGACCCCCGCGCCAGCCGCGCCCTCAGCCGAGCCTGACCAGGCCCTCGGACGGGGTCGCCGCGGCCCGGACGCGCTGGTCGTGCGGCTCGGACGGCAGCGTCTCCACCAGTTCCGAGTCGTACACCAGCCCTACCGTCAGGATGGCTGGGCCCACGCGCGCGAGGACGCGGTCGTACGAGCCGCCCCCTCTGCCGAGGCGCATGCCCGTCCGGTCAACGGCCAAGGCGGGCGCGAGGACGACGTCGGCGCTGGCCACCGCGCCTGGCCCGCGCGGGGGCTCGGTCGGTTCCAGCAGCCCGCGCGGGCCCGGAGCCAGCGAGCCGGGCCCTTCGTACGACGCCCAGTCGAGGTCGCCGTCAGGCAGGAGCCTCGGAAGCAGGACGTACGTGCCGCGCTTCCACAACGCGAACAGCAGGCTGCGCGTGTCGGGCTCGGCGCCCACCGACACGTACGCCGCCACGGTCCCCGCCATCTCGACCTGGGGGACCGAGAGGAGCGCGTCGCGCAGTGACCGCGCGGCGGCCGACCGTGCCTCCGCGCCGAGGGCGGCGCGCTCAACCAGCAGTTCCGCCCGGAGACGGGCTTTCGTGACGATGTCGTGCACGCTGTTGTCCTCATGGGTGACTAGGGTCTCTACATGGCCGACATTGCACCTGTACTCAAGGCGGTCGTCCCGGCGGCCGGCCTCGGTACCCGATTCTTGCCCGCCACCAAGGCGACACCAAAGGAAATGCTGCCCATCGTCGACAAACCGGCGATCCAGTACGTCGTCGAGGAGGCGGTCGACGCCGGCCTCAACGACGTCCTGATGGTCACGGGGCGCAGCAAGCGGTCCATCGAGGACCACTTCGACCGAGCCTACGAGCTTGAGGAGGCGCTGCGCGCCAAGGGCGACGACGAGCGGCTCAGCGCCGTCCGCGAGTCCAGCGAGCTGGCGATCATGCACTACGTCCGGCAGGGCGAGCCGCGCGGCCTCGGGCACGCCGTGCACTGCGCCCGCCAGCACGTCGGCCGCGAACCGTTCGCCGTCCTGCTCGGCGACGACATGATCGACGCCCGCGACCAGCTGCTCAAGCGCATGATCGAGGTCAGGGGGCAGTACGGCGGCAGCGTCGTGGCGCTGATGGAGGTGGCGCCCGACCAGGTCTCGGCCTACGGCTGCGCCGCGATCGAGGCCACGGGCGAGGACGATGTCGTGCGCATCAGCGACCTGGTCGAGAAGCCCGCCCCCGAGGAGGCGCCGAGCAACTGGATCATCATCGGCCGGTACGTCTGCGACCCGGCGGTCTTCGACGTCCTGGAGAAGACCCCGCCCGGGCGCGGCGGCGAGATCCAGCTGACCGACGCCCTGCGCACCCTGGCCGACGCGCCCGCCGACCAGGGCGGCGGCGTATACGGGGTGAAGTTCCGCGGACGCCGCTACGACACCGGCAACAAGCTGGAGTACCTGCGCACGGTCGTGCAGTTCGCCTCCGAGCGCTCCGACCTTGCGCCGGAGTTCATCCCCTGGTTGCGCGAGTTCGTCCGGCAGTACGACGCGTGACCGGCGTGGGGAGCGCGGGAGTGTCGTGACGACGCGTCACACTGGGGCGGTGGGCATGAGAACGGTCGACGAGCATCTGACGGACATCCTCGGCAGCGTCCCCGTCCTGCCGCCGCTTGATCTGGCGTTGCTGGAGGCGCACGGGGCGGTGCTCGCCGAGCCCGTCTCCGCGCCCGTCCCGCTGCCGCCGTTCGACAACTCCGCGATGGACGGCTACGCCGTGGTCGCGGCGGACATCGCGGGCGCCACGGAGGCGGAACCGGTCGTCCTCCCGGTCGTCGGGGACATCCTGGCGGGCGACCCTGGCGTGTCGGCGATCCGGCCGGGGCTGACCGCGCGGATCATGACGGGAGCCCCGCTGCCCGCCGGCGCCGACGCCGTCATCCCGGTCGAGTGGACGGACGGCGGCGCCGCCACGGTCCGGATCTCGCGTCCCGCGCCGCCCGGCAACTACATCCGCCGCGCCGGGGAGGACGTCCTCGCAGGTCAGGTCGTCGCGGACGCGGGCACCCGGCTCGGCGCCGCGCAGATCGGCATGCTCGCCGCAGTCGGACGGTCCCACGCGGTCGTCCGGCCCAGGCCCCGCGTGGTGGTGATGTCCACGGGCACCGAGCTGCGGGAACCGGGTTCCACGCTCGGCGCGGGCCAGATCTGGGAGTCCAACAGTTTCATGCTGACCGCCGCCGTCGCCGAGGCGGGCGGCGTCGGCTACCGGCAGGAGACCGTCGGGGACGAGCCCGTCAAAGTCCTGGAGACCCTGCGCGACCAGCTCGTCCGCGCGGACGCCATCGTCACCTCCGGCGGGGTCTCGATGGGCACGCGGGACGTCGTCAAGGAGGTGCTGACCGGTGTCGGCACCGTGGAGTTCCACAAGGTGCGGATGCGGCCCGGCAAGCCCCAGGGGTTCGGCCTGTTCGAGGGCACGCCGGTCTTCACCCTCCCCGGCAACCCGGTCAGCGCGTACATCTCGTTCCAGGTCTTCGTGCGTCCCGCGCTGCGCGCCATGCAGGGCCTGCCGCCCGAGCCGCTGCCCACCGTGAGCGCCGTCCTCGGCGAGGACGTCAGGTCCCCGGCCGGGCTGCGCCACTACGTCCGCGGGCGCCTGTCGTTCACCCGCGGCTTCTACACTGTCGCCCCGGCCGAGGTGCAGGGCTCGCACCAGCTCGGCTCCCTGTCGTCCGCCGACGCCCTCATCGCGCTGCCGGAGGACGCCGAGGCCCTGCCCGCCGGGTCCCACGTCGAGGTCATGAGGTTGCCGTCATGAGTGCCATGGGCACGGAGTTCAACCATCTGGACGAGAAGGGCGCGGCCCGCATGGTCGACGTCTCGGCCAAGAACGTCTCGTCCCGCAGCGCCACGGCGACGGGGTTCGTCCGGCTGTCCACGGAGTGCGTGGAGCTGCTGCGCGCCGGGGACATGCCCAAGGGCGACGCGCTGTCGGTCGCCCGTATCGCCGGGATCATGGGCGCCAAGCGCGTGCCCGACCTGGTCCCGCTGTGCCACCCGATCGCGCTGCACGGCGTCGCCGTCGAACTGGCCATCGAGGACGGCGGCGTCGCCATCACCGCCACCACCCGCACCGCCGACCGGACGGGCGTGGAGATGGAGGCGCTCACGTCCGTCGCCGTCGCCGGGCTCGCGCTCGTCGACATGGTGAAGGCCGTCGACCCCGCCGCCGTGATCACCGACGTTCAGGTCGAGGAGAAGATCGGCGGCAAGACGGGCGTCTGGCGCCGCTCCGAGGGCAGGCGATGAGCCCTCCGGCGAGTCCTTCGGCCGGGACAGGGGCGGCGATGATGCGGGCGATGGCGGTCACGGTGTCGAACCGGGCGGCGGCGGGCGTGTACGCCGACAAGTCCGGCCCGGTGCTGGTGGAGATGCTCGAAGACCTCGGCTGCGAGGTCGACGGCCCCGTGGTGATCCCGGACGGTGAGCCCGTCGCCGGCGTCCTGCGCGACGCGGTGGCGGCCGGATACGACGTCGTCGTCACCTCCGGCGGGACGGGCCTCACCCCGTCCGACCAGACGCCCGAGATGACCCGCCTGGTGATCGAGCGGGAGGTTCCGGGCATCGCCGAGGCCGTCCGCCTGGAGGGCCGCGAGGCGGTGCCCGCGTCGATCCTGTCGCGCGGCCTCGCGGGCGTGACGGGCCGCACCCCGCCGCCGTGATCACCGACGTTCAGGTCGAGGAGAAGATCGGCGGCAAGACGGGCGTCTGGCGCCGCTCCGAGGGCAGGCGATGAGCCCTCCGGCGAGTCCTTCGGCCGGGACAGGGGCGGCG
>NZ_SMKU01000321.1 GCF_004349215.1 Actinomadura rubrisoli
GGACGGTGTCGGCGGGGCGTCTGCGGGGGCGGCCCGACTCGGTGATGACGTGTTCGCGGCCGTCCAGGGCGGTGAAGCGGACGGTGAGGGTGTACTCCCAGCCGGGGGGGTCGATGCCCTCCTCCTCGCAGGACACGACGGTGCCCGGGGCCTTCTCCAGGGCGCGGCGGCGGAAGGCCGTGTCGCGGACGAGGGTGAGCGGGGCCAGGAGCAGGAGGCCGGGCCCGATGACGGCCATCGCGGCCTTGGCGGGGATCTGGTCCAGGATCGCGAGCAGGGCGAGGAAGCCGGCGAGCGGGATCAGGATGCGGTAGATCATCGCCCTCCCGTCAGCCGGAACGAGGCGAGGATGGCGGGGGCCTGGGCGGCGGCGGTACCGCGCTCGGGGGAACGGATCATGAATTCCAGGAGCGTGCGCCGCTTGGTCAGGGCGTAGAGGCCGAGCAGGCGCATGGGGGTGCGGGTGCCGTCCTGCGTAGTGATCTCGTAGCGGGCCTCGATCCTGCGGGCGTCGGCGGCGCCGTCGAGCTTGGTCTCGCGGACGGCGGTGACGCGGTAGCCGTTCAGCTGGGCGAGGCCGCGGAACTGGGAGAGCTGGTCGGCGAGTCCGCCCGCGTGGCGGTCGCGGCGTCCGACGTGGACCTGGCCGTCGTAGACGCCGGACGGCAGTTCGGGTCCGTCCACTTTCAGGACGGGCGCGCCGCCCTCCTCGGTGGTGGTCCTCGGCGTCCAGGTGGACGGGTAGGCGAAGGTGTAGGCGTCCGTGCGGTACTCGCGGGAGCCCGGCGGGGCGGGGGGCTTCTTCTCGCCGGAGGAGCAGCCCGCGACCAGGAGCGCGGCGAGCGCGCAGGCGGTCAGCCGAGACATCGATTCCATTTCACCCACCCCTGTCCGGGTTTGTAGTACTCGGCGGCGGTCAGGGCGTTCTTCTCGTGCTCGCGGGCGCTCTCGAAGAAGCCGCCGAACTTGCGCTTCCCGCCGCTCTGGCCCTTGCCGTCGAGCTTGCCGGTGTCGCCGGTGACGTCATAGGTGAGGCGCGACATCCGTCCGCCCCCGCCGTCGAAGTAGCGGTCGAGGGCGGCGTCGTCGGCGGTCCGGCCGTAGGCGTCGATGGCCTGAAGGTCCTGCGGGTCGCTGTAGTCGAGCGTCTTGTCGGTGACCGTCCGCTGGGAGCTGAGTATCCACTGCTTGCCCGCGGTCACCTCCCCTTTGCCGCCGTTCGCCTCGCCCGCGCCCTTCGCGTCGACCCGGAGGTAGATGACGTTCTGGCTGTTCTTGGTCTTGGTCATCCGGATGGGGTTGCCGTCCTTGTCCTCGGTGTAGGCCCAGGTGGTGGCGCCCCGGTGCTTGAAGTTGAGGCCGAAGCTCGGGTTGATCCGGATCTGCGCCTTGATCTTCTCCCGCTCGCCCGGGGTCAGGACGATGTCGCGGCCGGAGATCCGCCTGTCGATCTCGCCCATGGCGAGGTCCAGCGCGTCCGCGGCGCCGGCGGAGGCGCGTTCCCTGGCGCCTTTCGGCAGCACCTTCCACACGTCGCTGAGGTCGACGAGGAGGCCGGCCTCCCCCTCGCCTTTGCGGGAGTAGTAGCTGGTCTTCTCGCCCGACTTGAGGTCGGTGCGGGTGCCGTCGATCAGCCAGCCCCGGCCTTTGAACGGGACCTTCGCCTTCCCGAGGTCGACCTCCCCCTTGAAGCCGCCGGTCGGGCCGCCCTCGTGGTATTCGGCCGACGGGCGCTGGTCGGGTTCGCTCGCGCCGATCCATTCCTCGTATTTCTTGCCGACCTTCGGGACCTTGCCGGCGAGCCAGCTCAGGCCGCCGGTGATGGGATTGGTCCGGACGACGAACTTCGCGGTGTTCCCGATCCGGTGCTTCACCAGGTCGCGGTAGAAGTCGCGGGCCTTCTTCTCGTCGGTGAAGGAGTACACCTTCCCGTTGGTGAACTGCCCGCCGCCCCAGACGCCGAATTTGACGATCCCCATGGTGACGTCGGGTGTCGCGATGGCGCCCTCGCCCCAGGTGAAGTCGGCGATCTCCCAGGTGGTCTTGCCGTCCGCGCCGACCTTCTGGACGAGTTGCAGCGTGTTCCGGCTGTTGGTCCGCGCGTCGAGCACACGGGTCGGGATCGTCACCGTCTCTTCGAGGTACTTGGACTCCATCCCCTTCGTGCAGGCGGTGCGCGGCTCGTCCGGGTCCTGGGGAAGGGCGCCGCCCGGGCCGGCGCCGTCGCAGCCGTCCACCATGTGGATCTTCTGCAGGGCGCGGCAGACGGCGCCGCCCGTGCGGCCGGGCATGCCGAGGACGAACAGGGACGCGCAGACGGCCGCGATCAGCGACAGGATCCCCACGTACTCGGGAATGGAGGCGCCGCGGTCGCGCGGCCTCCGGCGGGCCGGGCGCCGTCCTTCCGGAATCAGGGGCACGAGTTGAAGATTCGCACGCGCATTTCATTTGCGAATGAGCCCGGGGGCCCAATTCAAGACCCAATTCAGAGGTCGGGTTAAAGGGGTCCCTCAGCCCGCGTAGGGGCGCCGGAATCCCATGAGGCTCGATCTGGTGTAACTGGCCGGCGTCACCGTCGCGCCCGTGCGCGGGGCCTCGATCATCTGGTGCGTGGACGGGTCCACGACGATGCCGACATGTTCGGGGCCGCGCGGTCCGGGCCTGAAGAAGACCAGGTCCCCGGGCTTCTCCTGGCCCGCCGGAATGGGCTGCCCGAAGCGCCATTGGTCGTAGGTGACGCGGGGAATGGAGATGCCGCCGGCGCGGTAGGCCATCTGCACGAGCGAGGAGCAGTCGCAGTTGCCCATCGTGGCCGTGGCGCGGCTGGGCGAGGTGCACGTCCCGCCCCACTGGTACCAGGTGCCGATCTGCGCCTTGGCGAACGCGATGGCGCGCCGCACCGTCTCCGGGGTGCCCGCCGGCAGGGGGCCCGGGTCCGGCAGGGGGCCGCCGGGACCGGGTTGCCCGAACGGGAACCCGTTGTAGGGGACCGCGCTCTCCTTGTCGACGAGGCGGAGGGTGAACTTCTTCTTCAGCGCCGCGGCGTTGCCGTTCGGCCACGCGGTGACGCCGTCGCAGACCAGCCGGGCCGGTGGCGCGGGCTGCTGTTCCGGCAGGGACCCGCCCGGCGGCAGCGGCGCGGACTCGTAGGCGCAGCCCGGCACGGTGAGCCGGGCGACGGCGGTCGCGTTGCCGGTGCGTCCGATGCCCTTCTCGCCCGTCCGGTCGGTGCACAGGCCGCGGCCGTGGCGCAGGTCGTCCCGCTCCTGCTCGGTGAGCTCGTTGTCCTTCTTGAGCTGGCAGTCGGACGTGGTGACCCGCACCTTCGCGTACGTCCCGTCCAGCCCGGACAGGTGGACCTTGCCGGCGACCCGCGCCTCGTTGCGCCTCGCGTAGTCCTCGGCGCCGCCCTGGGGCGCCTCGTCGGCGACCAGCCATGCGCCCGAGCCGGTGGGCGGGGTGCCGGCCAGCGCCATCTCCACCAGCTTCAGCCGCAGTGGCTGCAACGCCCCGAGCGCGGCGGCGTCGGCGGCGCTCTGCGCGCGGGTCCGCATGTCTCCGGCCTGAGCGACCCGGCTGAACACCAGGACGCCGGCGAGCAGGACCAGCGCCATCCCGAGGATGAGGACGGTGGACGCGAGGCCGTCGTCACCCCGTCCCGGACGGGCCCTCAGCCGCTGCAACATGGACGCCCCATCCGATGCGAAAGCCGTTCCACCCGGAAACTAGAGGGACGGCGGTAGGGGCGCCCAGGGCCCTGGGACCCAATCACCGCACGAACCAACCGCCGACGAGCACCCCGGTCAGGGCACCGGCCAGCATGAAGGGCCCGTACGGCAGCTCGTCCTTGCGACCGGCCCGGCCCAGCAGCATCCAGGTCACGCTGTAGACGCCGCCGTAGAGGAAGCCCGCCACGACGCCCGTCACCCATGCCGCCTCGCCCAGCCACCCGAGGTACAGGCCGAGAACCCCGGCCAGCTTCACGTCGCCGCCGCCCATAGCGTGCGGCAGAAGGAAGTGCTGGACGAAGTAGAAGAGCCACAGCACCGCCATGCCGACCAGCGCGTGCACCAGCCGCGCCGGGCCGTTCGCGGTGAACGGCGCCGCGATGGCGAGGAGCGCGATGCCGACCGGGTACGAGGGCAGCGTGAGCCGGTCGGGAAGCCGCTTCACGGCCGCGTCGATCACCGCCAGCAGGACGCCTACCGTCCCGAGGTAGGCGAACGCGACGAGCTGTGCGCCCGGTCCTAGACGCAGGGCCAGCGCCGCGAGGACCGCACCGGTCAGACCGGCCGCCGCCGCCCGGCCCCGTGGTGTGAGCGGACGGTGGTACGCGGCGGCCAGCGGAGCCGCCAGCCATCCGGCGCCCGTCCCGACGCCTCCCACGGCCAGCGCCGTCACGAAGTTCTGCGCGCTCACGGACGGCCCGTCCCGGGGACGGGTGTCCGGCCGCGGCGGGGAGCGGGACGGCCTCGGCGGCCCTCCCGCTCCGTGTCCGCGTCGGCCACGGCCGGTCCTACTTGGGGTCCTTGTCGAAGATGTCCTTGAGGGCGCCGTCGACGTTGTCCTTGACCTTGTCGACGATCTTGAGGCCGTAGAGCGCGGAGATGATGGCCGCGACGAGGATCAGCATCCCCGCCCATTCGAAGAGGTCGGCGCCGCGGTCGTCGGCCTTCCGCGACCGCTCGATCCGGTCCCGGACGAACAGCGCGGACCTTTCGACGCCGATCTGCATGGACAAATGCGTCCGCACAACGAGCGGGAAAAGCACGTTCATCATGGTCCTCCTGGCCTGCTCTGCCGGATGGAAGGCGTGTCGCCCGGGAAATGCGGAGACTATGGGCTCGTCACGGTTCTTCTGGATCGGCGTCGTCCGCTCGGCTGAATAACGGCCGCCGTCGTTGTACGACCATAAAAATATGGATCAGAATGTGCCCTTCCCAGGGTCCACCGCCCCAATTCCCGGCCCTGATCCATGGGGTCGCCGGGCCCACCCGCGGGGCCCAGGGCGCCCGGCGCGGACGCGCCTCGGCCGGCGGTCCCTGCCCCGAGGCGCGGGACCGGGACCGTCCGAGCGTTCAGTGGGGTTCTTCGGCCGTGCCGATCCAGCGCGCGATCGCGGCGGCGCGGGAGGTGGCGCCGAGCTTGGCGTAGATGCGGTTGACGTGGTTCTTGACGGTCTTCTCCGCCAGGAACAGCCGCTGGGCGATCTCCCGATTGGACGCGCCCTGGACGATCAGCCGCATCACCTCGGCCTCGCGGGCGGACAGCCCGAACCGGTCGCGGCGCGCGGACCCCGGTGGCGGGAACGGCACGGGCGGGGCGCCGTCCGGTTCCTCCTCCAGGCTCGGGACGGCGGACGTCTCGCCCCGGACGGCGCCGACGAGCGCCGACACCGCCGCGGGCGAGAGCGGGTGAGCGCCGCGCACGGTGTTGTACACCGCGGCGATCAGCTCGTCGGCGGTGAACGCGCCGTGGACGAGGTAGCCGGTGGCCCCCTTGCTCAGCGCGGCCCGGATCACGTCCGGGTCGTCGGTGTAGGTCAGCATCAGCACGCGGGTGGTGGTGCTGATGAGCTCGGCGGCGGCAACGCCGTCCATGAGCGGCATCCGGACGTCCAGCAGCACGACGTCGGGGCGCAGGCGCTCGGCGAGCTCCACCGCGTGGTGCCCGTCGCCCGCCTCCGCGACGACCTCGATCCCGTGCGCCTCCAGCAGCGAGACGAGCCCGGAGCGGACCACGACGTTGTCGTCGACGACCAGTACCCGCGGCGCCGGGCCGGGCGTGCTGTTCGGCGTGCTGTTCGGGACGTTCACTCAGCTCACCTCCGCCAGTCGGCCGGTCTGGTCCGCCGCGACCCGGACCACCAGGGTGGTGCCCGCCCCGGGTTCGGAGCTGACCAGGACGGTGCCGCCCGCGCGTTCGGCCCGCTCGTGCAGCCCGACGAGCCCGTAGTGGCCGTCGCGCGCGAAGGACTCCAGCGGCCCGGTGCGGAACCCGCGGCCGTCGTCGCGGACCGTCAGGACGACCTCCCCCGCTGCACGGACGAGCCGGACGGTCGCCTTCCCGGCCCGCGCGTGCCGTTCGACGTTGGCGAGCGCCTCGCCGAGGATCGCGAGGACCTCGTGGCGCTGCCACAGGGGGAGGTCGGCGTCGTCCGCGATCTCGGTGTGCAGCGCCACCCCCGTCCGCGCGGCCCAGCCCCCGGCGGCGGCGTGCACCGCGTCCGGGAGCCCCGTGGTGACCGTGGTGTCGCGCAGGCCGGTGAGCAGGCCGCGCGCCTCGCGGGACGCCGTCTCGGTCGCGGCGGCCAGCCGGGCCGCCTCCCGCTCGGCGCGCTCGGGCGCGTTCCTGATCCACGCGGGCAGGGCCGCCGCGGCGAGCGCCACGCCCCGCAGCGTGGTGGACAGCGAGTCGTGCATCTCCCTGGCGAGCCGGGCCCGCTCCTCGGCGGCCGCCGCCGCGACCTCGGCGGAGAGCCGCGCGTCCTCGACGGCCGCGTGGTCCTCGAACATCCGCCGCAGCGCGACCCCGGCGAAGCCGGCGAGCGGGTAGTAGGCGGGCTGGCCGGCCAGTTCCTGGAAGGTCCCGGCGTCCCCGCGCGAGGCCGCGTACCCGAACGTGACGAAGTAGCCGGCGATCTGGACGACGGACACGATCAGCATGCCCTGCCAGCGGTACAGCAGCCCGGCCGCCGCCGCGGTCGCCACCGTGGACAGGAAGAACGGCCCGGACGGCCCGCACACGCCCAGCACCGCGAAGCAGACGCACAGGTCGAGCGCGACGAGCAGCGGATGGTCGAGCAGGCGCGGGACGATCCGGTCCACGTGCCGGGCCACCAGCCACGACAGCAGGGCCACGCACAGCACCATGATGAACGTCGCCCAAGTGAGGCCGCGGACCGCCAGGACGAGCAGCGTGACGCCCGCCATCAGCATCCGCGCGTGCATGAGCAGCCGGAACGCGGCGTTGATGCGCGACCGCACCCGCGCCCCGCCGCCGCAGCGGGCAGGCCCGGCGGGACCAGCGGGACCGGCGGGACCGGCGGGACCGGCGGGACCGGCGCGCGGGGCACGGTGGACGTGGCGGGCGTCGCGCGAGAGCCCGATGTCCGGGTCAGCCGCCGAAGAGGGCACCGAGATCAGCTCCCGAGCTGAAGAAGAGAGCGCCGATCACCACGATGATCAGCGCGGGCAGGGTGAGCGCGGTGGTGACGGCGGTGACCTGCGGAGCGGTGCGCTGCGCCTTGCGCCTCGCCCACTGCGCCGACTCCCGCCGCATGTCGGTGGCGATGTCGATGAGGGCGGTCGCGAGCGGGGCGCCGAGCTCCTCGGCTTGCAGGACGGCGGTGACGAACTGGCTCACCATCTCCGAGCGGTTCCGGCGGCGCAGGTCCTCGAACGCCTCCCGGCGGGGCGTGCCCAGCTCCATCTGGCGCAGCGCGACGGTGAACTCGTCCGCGAGCGGGCCCGGCATGCTCTCGACCACCCGCGCCAGCGAGTGCCGGAAACCCATGCCCGCCGACACGGTCACGGCGAGGACGTCCAGGAAGTCGGGCATGCTGCGCTGCATCTCGTCCCGGCGGCTCCGGGCGCGGCCGAGGAGGAGGAACTCGTTCTGGAACGCGCCCGCGAGGGAGATCACGCCCATGAGCATCTGCCCGCCGGCGAGCAGGAGGACGCTCAGCGAGCCGAACAGGACGCAGTAGCCGGCCGTCGTGCGCGCGTATGACTCGACCGTCATCCCGCCTGGACGGCCCGCCGCGTCGATGCGCTCGCGGATCTTGCGGTGCCAGGGCGCCAGCGCGTTCATCGCGATCCCGGTGAACGGCCGTCCGGCGCCCTCGGCGATCCGGTTGAGGCCGAGGAGCGCGCCGCGGCGGCGCGGCCGCTCCACCGGCGCGTCCAGCGCGGACGCCGCGACCCGTTCGCCGGACGTGGCGAGGACGAGCCCCCATGCCGCGAGCAGCACGCTGGCCGCCGCGCCCGCCGCCATCGCGATCAGCATCTGGTCACCTCACACGTCGATCCGAGTGATCCGGCGGATGATCACGAGGCTGGCCACGAAGAGCGCCGCCCCGACCGCCAGCATGATCTGGCCCGCCGGGTGCGCGCTCATCTCGCGCAGCGCGCCGGGCTGGATCTGGTTGATCATGGCGATGCCGCCGGCGCCCAGGATGCCGACCGCCCAGTTCGACACCACCGCCTGGCCGAGGATCGTCTTCACCTCGCGGCGGATCTCCTTGCGGTCCTCCAGCGTCCCGGCGATGCTGCGCAGCGCGGTGACGAGCGAGCCGCCGGAGCGCGACGACACCAGCAGCGTGCTGACCAGCACCCCGAGCTCGCGGGACGGGAGCCGTCCGGCGAGGTCGCCGAGCGCGGCCTCCAGCGACTGGCCGAGCCGCAACCCGTCGGCGGTGCGGCGGAGCTCGGAGCGGGCGGGGTCGTCGATCTCGTCCGCGGCGAGCCCGACGGCGGTGCGCAGCGACAGCCCGGCCTGCGCGGCGTTCGAGAGCACCCGCGCCAGCTCGGGGAGCTGGGCGATGAACTCCTCCTTGCGCCGCTCCTCCCGCCGCCGCAGGTAGCCGAGGAAGACGAACGCGACCGCGACGGCGGCGGCGACGCCGAACACCGGCCCGAGCAGCTCGCCGATCAGCAGGATGGCCGCGAGCCCGCCAGCGGCCATGCACAGCAGGAACGTGGACACCCGCATCGCCAGCCCGGCGGCGGAGATGCGGCGGGCCAGCATCCGGCCGGGCTCGGTGCCCCGGATCCGCCGGTCGAGGGCGGCGATGGGCCCGTCCGGCGGCGGGTCGCCGTCCACCCGCGACCGGATGGCGATCCCGCGGCGCCGCTCCCAGCCCGCGGACAGTTCCCCGACGCCCCAGACGGCGCACGCCCCGGTCGCGAGCATGAGCAGCGCGATGTACGGCGGCGTCATCTCAGGTCACCTCCCGTGTGCCATCGCCGGAGCCGCCGCCGGACCAGTCGGCCTCGGCGGGCCAGGCGGCCTCGGCGGACCAGGCCACCTCGGCGATCTCGCCGGCCTCGGCGGGCCAGGCGGCCTTGAGGGCACCGTTCCCGGCGGCGGCATTCTCGGCCGCGCCGGCCTGGGCGACGCCGAAGGCGGGCGGGATGCCCTCCCCCGCGTGGAAGAGCCGCGTGGCCAGCGCGGGCGGCAGCGGACGGTGTTGGAACGCGCCGTGCACGGTCCGGTCGGGCCCGATCGGCAGCGCCGCGAAGTTCATGATCGTCTTGAGTGTGAGGCGGTCGCGGCGGCGCGCGGCCACGACCGCGACCTCGGTGATCCGCCGCACCCCGTCCGGGCCGCGGCCGAGATGGACGATCGCGTCCACGGCGCTCGCGATCTGGTCGCGGATCGTGTCGAACGGCAGCTTGACGTCGCTCATGCTGGCGAGCGTCTGGAGTCGGTACACCGCGTCGTCGGTGGAGTTGGCGTGGACGGTCACCATCGAACCCTCGTGACCGGTGTTCATCGCCTGGAGCATGTCGAGGGTCTCGCCGCCGCGGACCTCGCCGACGACGATGCGGTCCGGGCGCATGCGCAGCGCGTTGCGGACGAGGTCGCGGATCGTGATCCGGCCGTTCCCCTCGACGTTCGGCGGCCGCGACTCCAGCGGGATCACGTGCTCCTGGCGCAGCCTCAGCTCGGCCGAGTCCTCGATCGTGACGATCCGCTCGTGCTCGGGGATGAACGCCGACAGCGCGTTCAGCATCGTCGTCTTGCCCGTGCCCGTCCCGCCCGAGATGACCAGGTTGAGCCGCGCGCGGACGAACGACGCCAGCAGCAGCCCCGTCGGCGCGTCCAGGCCGGCCCGCGCGGCCAGCTCCTCGATCGTGTACGAGCGGGGGAAGCGCCGGATCGTCAGCACCGGGCCCGCCAGCGACAGCGGCGGGATGATCACGTTGACGCGCTCGCCGCTCGGCAGCCGCGCGTCCACCATCGGGCTCGACTCGTCCACCCGCCGGTTCACCTGCGCGACGATCCGGTCGATCGTCTGGTAGAGCTGGTCCTCGCTGGCGAACGTGGTGTCGATCCGCTCGACCCGCCCGTCCCGCTCCACGAACACGTGATCGGGGCCGTTCACCATGATCTCGGTGACGGTCTCGTCGGCGAGCAGCGGTTCCAGGACGCCGAGCCCGAGCGCCTCGTCCACCACGCGGCGGATCAGCGCGGTCCGCTCGGCGGGCGACAGCACCGGCCCCTCGCGGCCGACGATGTGGCCCGTCACCTTCTCCAGCCGGGCGCGCCGCTGCGCGAGGCCGAGCTGTGCCAGCTCGTCGAGGTTCACCTCCTCCAGCAGCCGCCGGCGCCAGTGCGACACCCCGGTCCGGCTCGCCGCCGCGCCCGCGAGCCGCTCGTCTTCAAGGCGATCCTTCAGTCCCATCGCTCATCCATTCGGCCCATCGCTCATCCATTCGGCATGGTCACGGTGCGGGTCACGGTGAAGTCCAGCGGAACGCCCGGCCACAGCACCGGCACCTTCGCCCGGACCGTGCAGGACACCCCGTCCTGTCCCGTCCCGGCGCCCTCCACCGACCGGTCGTTCAGCCATCCGGGCATCGCCGCGCCGGCCTTCGCGGCGCACTGGGCCGGGTCGTGCGCCTTGGCCGCCTCCCTGGCCCCGGTGCGCGCCGCGTTCTCCACGCGCTCGACGGCCGTGAACGCCATGAACACCTCGAAGCAGATCAAGACGACCGCCAGCGCGACCGGGAGGAGCCCGGCGAACTCGACGGCCGCGGAGCCGCGGTCACGCGGGCGGCCACCCGCGGGCGGCGGGTCGCGGGG
>NZ_SMKU01000322.1 GCF_004349215.1 Actinomadura rubrisoli
CCAAGAAACCCCATCCCCCGCCCGCGCCTAGCGCCCCCGGCTATCGCGGTTTGACCTCGAAGTCGAATGCGACGGTGCCCGGGTCGAGCAGGGCCGTGCCGCCGTCCACGGACAGGACGGAGCCGTTCACGTAGGACGCCTCGGGGCCGAGGAGCCAGAGGACGGCCGCGGCGGCCTCCTCGGGTGTACCCGGCCTGCGCTGCGGGACGAGCCGGGTGACCTCGTCGTACGCCTCCTCCTGGCCGAGGCCGTACGGCTCGCCGAAGTGGCGCATCTCCTCGTCCGACATCTCCGTGCGGATCCAGCCGGGGCACACCACGTTGGCGCGGACGCCGCGCGGCCCGTAGTCGGCCGCGATCGTCTGGGTGAGCATGGTGAGGCCCGCCTTGGACGTGGCGTAGGCGGCCACGCCGAGGGGGGTGCGCAGGGCGGCGACCGAGGAGACCGAGACCAGCGAGCCCTTCGACTCGATCAGGTACGGGAGCGCAGCCCTGGCCAGGAGGAACACCGAGGTCAGGTTGGTCCGCAGGGTGACGTCCCAATCCTCGTCCGACAGTTCCAGAACGGCTCCGTTCCGCAGGGTCCCGGCGTTGGCGACCACCCCGTCCAGCCGCCCGTAGGTGGCCACGACGCCGTTCACGAGCGCGGCCACCGCGTCCGGGGACGACACGTCGGCGACCCGGGCCTCGGCGCCGGACTCGGCGGCGACCCGGTCGAGGGCCTCCTTGCGCCGCCCGCAGATCACCACCTGGTCGCCGCGCGCGGCGCCGGCGCGCGCCACCGCGGCGCCGATTCCGCTCCCCCCGCCGGTGACGATCAAGACGCGTCCCATGCCTTCTCCTTCATCGAGTCGCGGCGGGCCGTTGCCATGGCAACGGCCCGCCGCACATGAACGGTGTTCGGTCCGCCCTAGGGCGCCGGTTCGCCCAGGTAGGCGGCGTGCAGC
Organism: Actinomadura rubrisoli; assembly: GCF_004349215.1. Classification (GTDB taxonomy): domain Bacteria; phylum Actinomycetota; class Actinomycetes; order Streptosporangiales; family Streptosporangiaceae; genus Spirillospora; species Spirillospora rubrisoli. The sequence continues at coordinate 947 of NZ_SMKU01000322.1, forward strand.
TTGTCGGGCGCCTTGCGGAGCGGAGCGGCCGGGCCCGAGTGGGTGAGGCGGCCGCCCGCCAGCACGTGGGCCGTGTCGGCGATCTCCAGGGCGAGCGTCGCGAACTGCTCGACCAGCAGGACGGCGACGCCGTCGTCGGCCAGGGACCGGACGGCGGGCAGCAGCCGCCGCACGATCACCGGGGCGAGGCCGAGCGACATCTCGTCGATCAGCAGCACGGACGGTGCCATCGCGAGGGCCCGCGCGAGCACCACCATCTGCTGCTCGCCGCCGGACAGCAGCCCGGCCGGGACGTCCAGCCGCTTCTCCAGCTCGGGGAACAGCCCGACCGCGCGGTCCGCGGCCGCGGCGCTGCGCCGGACGACCCGCAGGTTCTCCGCGACCGTCAGCGACGTGAACACCGTGCGGCCCTGCTCGACGAGCGCGATGCCGCGCTTGGCCCGCGCCACCCGGTCGAGGCCGGAGATGTCGTCGCCGTCGGCGCTCAGGCGTCCCGACGCGATCGGCAGGACGCCCGCGACGGCTTCGAGCAGCGTGGTCTTGCCCGCGCCGTTCGGGCCGAGGAGGACGGTCACCTCCCCCGCCGGGACGGCCAGGCTCACGTCGCGGACGATCGGGGCGCCGCCCCGCGCGACCGCCACGCCCTCCAGCCTCAGTTCCTTCACGGTCATGCGAGGGCCACCTCGTCTCCCAGGTAGGCGCGGGCGACCTCGGGCTTGGCCAGCACCTCGGCGGGCGGGCCCGAGGCGATGACGGCGCCGAAGTCCAGCACGACGATGGTGGCGCAGGCCCGCCGGACCATGTCCAGGTCGTGCTCGATGAGCAGGACGGACGCCCCGAACCTGTCCGGGACCTCCACCAGGCGGTCGGCGAGCGCGAGCGACTCGGCGTGCGCGAGGCCCGCCGCGGGCTCGTCCAGGATGATCAGTTTCGGCCGGGCGAGCAGCGCGGAGGCCACCTCCAGCAGGCGGCGGCTGCCGACGTCGAGGTCGGCGACGTGCGCCTCCAGCGGCGGGCAGCCGAGGAACGCCCTGATCTCCTCCAGCTCGGCCGCCGGGACGGCGCGGTGCGCCGCGAACCGCAGGTAGGCGCCGACGGTGAGGCCGGTCGGGACGCGGTCCTGCTGGAACGTGCGGCGCAGCCCGGCGGCGGCGCGGCGGTGGACGGGCAGGCCGTCCAGGGGACGGCCGTCGAGGGCGACGCTCCCGGTCGCGGACGGCAGGAACCCCGACAGCGCGTCGGTGAGGGTCGACTTGCCCGCGCCGTTCGGCCCGATGAGCCCCATGACGGTGCCCTTGGGGACGACGAGGTCCACGTCCTGGAGCGCGACGACCTGCCCGAAGCGGACGCCGAGCCCCTCGACCGTCAGCAGCGGCTCGGTGCCGAGCGGCGGGGTGCCGCGCGTCGGCTCGGGCCGCAGGTCCGGCGGTGGGACGGAGCGGCGCGCGCGCAACCTGCGGGCCATGCCCTCGCTGATGCTGCTGCCCTGCGACAGCGCCTGGACGGCACCGACGCCGAACAGCACGTTCGCCCAGTCCTGGTTGATCCCGGCCCGGCGGAACAGCTCCGGCACGAACATGATCAGGACGCCGCCGAACAGCGCCCCGCCCACGTACTCGCTGCCCGCCATGACCGCGACGACGAACAGGGCGAGCGAGCTGATCGTCCCGAAGTTCTGCGCCGTGATCATGCCGACCTGCCCGGCGAGCAGGCCGCCCGACAGGCCCGCCGCGAACGCGCTGAGCGCGAACGCCGACAGCTTGGCGCGGGCGACGCTCGTCCCGGAGGCGGCGGTGGCGCGCTCGGAGAACCGGACCGCGCGCCACGCCGCCCCCATCCGGGTGCGCCCGAGCCACTCGACCCCGATCGCGGCCACGACGAACAGCAGCCCCGCGTACACGAAGTACTGCCGGTCGGTGAGGATGAACCCGGGCCGCTCGACCTGCTGGAAGGAGTCGACGCCGGGGAAGTTGACCGCGGCGATCACGACGTCGGCCGCCGCGGCGAACCCGAGCGTGACGACGGCGAGGTGCACGCCCCGCAGCCGCAGCGCCGGGAGCCCGATCAGCACGCCGAACGGCATCGCGGCGAGGCCGCCCGCGACCGTCCACAGGATCAGCCCTCCGGGGGCCTCCCACACGTTGAGCTGGGCGACCGTCCACGCGCCGACGGCGGCGAACGACAGCTGGCACAGCGAGTTCATCCCGGCCCGGCCGACGATGCCGAGGCCGAGCAGCGCGACCGCCGACACCAGCACCGACGTCGCGAGGAACAGCCAGTACTGCGGGACGACGATCGCGGCGACCGCGATGACCACCAGCGCCGCGGCCGGCTGCCCGAAGATCCCCATCATCGCGCGCGGACGGCCCCCGCCAGGGAGCCGCGCGGCGCCTCCCTGGTGCTTCGCGGTCTTCGCCTCAGCGCGCCGCATCCCACACCTCCCGCCTTTGTGACCAGATCAAGATCGCGAGGATCGCCACGAACGGCACCGTGTCGCGGTACTGCTGGAGCTCGGTGACGTGGGCGAGCGCCCCTTGGAGCGCGCCAAGGCCGAGCCCGCCCGCGACCGTGCGGCCGAGGCTGCGGAAGCCGCCGACGAGCGCGGCCGCGCCCGCGGGGATGACCATCAGCGCCAGCGACGTCTGGTCGCTGGTCTGCTGCGGCGCGATGACGAGCAGGACGGCGGCGGCCAGCAGCCCGGTGACCGCCCACATCCCGACGCCGAGGCGGCGGGACGGGATGGCGTGCAGCTCGGCGGTCGTCGGGCGTTCCGACAGCGCGCGGAGCCGCAGGCCGAGGACGGTCCGGGTGAGGACGAGCCACGCGCCCGCCGCGACCACGATCGAGCCGACGACGCACACGGCCGACGCCTTGGTGACGGTGATGCCGTCCACGGTGAACAGCGAGCCGCCGAACTGGCCCGGCATGCGGCGCGGGTCCGTCCCGAACACCAGGAAGGAGACGGCGAGCAGGCCGACCAGGAACGCGATGGAGATCGCGGAACGCTGGTCGGGGCCCGCCTCCCCGAACCACTTGCCCATCACCCAGCCGAGCGCGGCGGCGACCAGCGTGGCGGCGAGCAGGCCGGCGAGCGCGGCCGGGCCGTAGGCCCAGCCGTGCTCGGAGGCGACCGCCATCGTGTAGACGCCGATCACGCCGATCGCGACCTGCGCGAAGTTGACGACCCTGACCAGGCGGAACATCAGGGTGAGGCAGAGGCCGAGAGCGGCGTACGCGCCGCCCCCGGCGAGCCCGGCTATCGCTCCCTCAAGCATTGGGCAGCTTGACCCATTCGGGCGTCAGGACGGTCCAGCCGCCCTTCGCGTCCGGCCTGACGAACTTCGCGGCGAGGTTGGAGGTGTGGGTGTCTCCGGCCCCGAACGCGAACGGCATCCCGGTCATGCCCGTCTGCAGCGGCTTGAGGCCCTTCATCGCCTTGGTGACGGCCTCGCGGGTGATGTCGCCCTTGATCCCGCGCAGCACCGTGACCAGGTGCTGCGCGGCGAGGTAGCCGCCCTGGGCGAAGGCGGTGAGCGGCACCTTGTGCTTGGTCATGCTCGCCCTCCAGTCCTTGTTGGCCGCGGACTGGGTGTCGGTGTAGGGCTCGAACTCCGACAGCGCCACGACGTTCTTGCCCGCCGGGCCCAGCGCCTTCGCCGCCTCGACGGTGTAGGTGGACGCCAGGAACAGCCACTTGATGTTGTTGATCTTCTGGGCCTGCGCGGCCTTGACCCAGCCGATGGACATGGGCTCGACGCCGTTGAACAGCACGGCCTCGCAGCCGGCGCTGCGGGCCCGCAGCACGTAGGGGGTGTAGTCGGTGGTGGACGCCGACAGGCTCAGGTCGTTGACCACGAGCTTCTTGCCGGTGATCCTGGACCAGCGCTCGACGCCCTCCTTGTAGGCGTTCGCCGTGCTGCCGATGATCGAGAAGAACGCGCAGATCTTGTTCAGCTTCAGCTTCTCGGAGGCGTAGTAGAGCGTCACGGTCGAGCCGAAGAACGGGCCGGTGTTGACCGGCGAGATGTTCGGCGAGGTGAAGCAGCCGGGGTCCACGCCGATGCCGCGGACGTCGGTGATCTTGTTGCGGCTGTACAGCGGCCCGTTGACCTGACAGTCGACGAGGCTGGCGCCGCCCGCGAGGGCCACGGCCTTCTTGTTCTGGATGACGTCGCGGGCGGCGAGCGCCGCGCTGGCCGGGTCGCCCTTGTCGTCGGCGGTCGTGTAGGCGATCTTCCGCCCGCCGATCCCGCCGTTGGCGTTGACGTCGTCGAAGACCGCGCGGGCCGCCTGCGACGCCTCGGGGAAGGTGACCGGCCCGCTCAGGGTCGACACCGACCCGACGTTGATCGGCCCGGAGCCCGATCCGCTGCTGTCGTCGGCGCATGCCGCCAGGGGCACGGTGAGGAGGACGGCGGTGACGATGGGTGTGATTCGCATGTCAGAGACCTTCGGTGCTGTGGACGACCCGGCCGTCGAAAACGGTCATCGCGACGGGGACGTCTGGGAGGTCGTGGGGGTCGAGCTTGGTGAGGGTGCCGTCCAGGACGGTGACGTCGGCGGCCTTGCCGGGTTCGAGGGTGCCCTTCCAGTCCTCGGCGAAGTCCTGCCAGGCCGCGTTGACGGTGTAGGCGCGGACGGCGTCGGGCAGTCCGACCCGTTCCTCGGGGCCGAACGTCCGTCCGCTGGCCTTGGATTCGCGCAGCAGCATCGCCGCCACGCCCTGCCGCCAGTTGGGTGGGGCGACGGGCGCGTCCGAGCTGGCGGTGACCGGGATACCGGCCTCGATCGCCGATCGGACAGGGTACTGGTAGGCGGCCCGCTCATGGCCGAGCTGCTCCTCCAGCATGTCAACGATCATCCATTTGATCGCCGGGTTCATGTTCGCGCCGAAGCCGTGGCGGGCGAGCTTGCGCATGCTCTGCGGGCCGAGCAGGTCGGCGTGAATGACGTAGTGCCGCGGGTCGTCGCGGGGGTGCTCGGCCTGCGCGGCCTCGAAGGCGTCCACCACGGCGTCGATGGCACGGTCCCCGGTGACGTGCACGCCGAGCTGGTGGCCCGCGATGTGCGCCAGCCTGACCATCTCGTTGAGCTCGCGGGTGCGCAGCGCGTCGACGGAGCCGTGCACGCACAGGCAGCCGAAGTCGCCGCCGGGGTACTGCTCGCGCATCCAGGCCGTCTCGTTCGGCGGGATGCCGTCGGCGAACAGCTTCACGCCGATGACGTTCAGGATGCGCGGGTCGACACCCTCGGGCACCTTCGCGTTGGCCAGCCCCTCGGCGATCTGGGCGGCCGAGCCGCCGATCCCGGTGAGCAGTAGCAGCACGCTGACCCGGGCGCCGAGGTCGCCGGCGCGGGCGAGGTCGCCGTAGACGTCCAGGGTCAGCTGGTTCGCCGCGCCCGCGAACAGGCTCTTGCCGCCCGGTCCGAGACCGGGCTCGGTGTAGCTGGTGATGCCCTCCTGCTGGAGGGTGGCGACCGCCTCGCGGATCGCCTGCTCGATCTGCTCGCGCGTGTAGGGCGGCAGGTTGCGCTGGATGAGGGCCTGGGCGCTCTCGGCGAACAGCCCGGTGGGGTTCCCGGCGCCGTCCACGTGGATGCGGCCGCCTTCCGGGGACTCGGTGCCCGCGGTGACGCCCGCGAGCTCCATCGCCCGCGAGTTGGCCCAGGTGAGGTGGCCGCTGAAGTCCTGGAGGTAGACGGGGTGGGACGGGGCTACGGCGTCGAGGTCGGCGCGGTCGGGCATGCGCCCGTCCTCCAGGCACTCGGTGAGGTAGCCGGGGTCCCACCCGTTCCCGCGGATCCACTGGCCCTCGGGAACCCGCGACGCCGCCTCCTTCACGGCCGCTACGATGTCGGCGATCGAGCGCACCGCCGGGAACCCCAGTTCCAGGGCGAGCGGCGGGCGGTTGGTGCCGAACGCGCAGCCGTGCAGGTGCGAGTCGTTGATGCCGGGCAGCGCCGTGCGTCCGCGCAGGTCGACGATCCCGGTGCGCGGGCCGGCGAGCGCGCGGATCTCGGCCGTGGTGCCGACCGCCGTGATCGACCCGCCGGTGATCGCGACCGCCTGCGCCACGGAGAATCCGGCGTCGGCCGTGAGGACCTCGCCGTCCAGTAGCACCAGGTCGGGGGATGCGTTCATGTCCGCCCCTGTTCCTTAATTTGGGCCCAAACGTATTGCGAACGTATGGGGCCAAACGATGGCCGGTCAATCACGAACGAATAACAGTGTGAGGTGCTTCACCCTACTCATGGACGCGCAAGGGCCGCCGACGTCCCAAAGGACGCCGGCGACCCTTGCGCCGCAGGTCAGCCGGGGCGGGCCGGCCGGAAGATCACCCGGACGGGGCCGGGCGCGAAACGCCCGGCGATGGCCTGCTCCGGCCGCTGGAGAATCAGCCGTCGAACGCCGCCTCGATGATGTCCAGGCCCTCGGCCAGAAGGTGGTCGGGAATGACGAGCGGCGGCAGGAAGCGCAGGACGTTCCCGTACGTCCCGGCGGTCAGCACCAGCAGGCCGCGCGCGTGGCAGCGGCGCGCGATCTCGGCGGTCAGCTCGGGGGCCGGCTCCGACGAGCCGTCCCGCACCAGCTCGATCGCGATCATCGCCCCGCGCCCGCGCACGTCCCCGATCGCCGGATGCCGCCCGGCCAGCGCCCGCAGCCGGGGCAGCATGGCCTCCCCGATCCGGCGCGCCCGCTCGGCGAGCTTGCCCTCCTCGATCTCCTCCAGGACGGCCAGCGCCGCCTCGCAGGCCAGGGGGTTGCCGCCGTAGGTGCCGCCGAGGCCGCCGCCGTGCACCTTGTCCATGATGTCGGCGCGGCCGGTCACGGCGGCCAGCGGGAGCCCACCCGCGATGCCCTTCGCCGTCGTGACCAGGTCCGGGACGATCCCCTCGTGCTCGCAGGCGAACATGTCGCCCGTCCGCGCGAACCCCGTCTGGACCTCGTCGGCGATGAACAGGATGCCGTTGGCCCGGCAGAACTCCGCGATCGCGGGCAGGAACCCGGGCGCGGGCTCGACGAACCCGCCCTCGCCCAGGATCGGCTCCACCACGACCGCCGCGACGTTCGTCGCGCCGATCCGCTTGGAGATCTGGTCGACCGCCTGCGCGGCCGCCTCCGGCCCGCAGTTCTCCGGGCCCGTCGGCCAGCGGAACGGGTAGGCCATCGGCATCCGGTAGACCTCCGGCGCGTAAGGTCCGAACCCGTGCTTGTACGGCATGCTCTTGCTGGTCAGCGTCATGGTCAGCAGCGTCCGGCCGTGGTAGCCGTGGTCGAAGGCCACCACCGCCTGCCGCCCCGTCGCGTACCGGGCGATCTTGACGGCGTTCTCCACCGCCTCCGCGCCGCTGTTGACCAGGAACGAGCGCTTCTCGTGGTCCCCCGGCGTGATCCGGTTGAGGTTCTCGCAGACCGCCACGTACGACTCGTACGGGGCGACCATGAAGCAGGTGTGGGTGAACCGGTCCGCCTGCGCCTTCACCCGCGCGGCGACCCGGGGGTTGGCGTTGCCGACGCCCGTGACCGCGATGCCCGAGCCGAAGTCGATCAGCGAGTTGCCGTCGACGTCGACGACCACGCCGCCGTCCGCGTCCGTCACGTACACCGGCAGCACGCTGCCGACGCCCGGCGGCACCGCCGCGACGCGGCGGTCCTGCAACTCCCGGGAACGCGGCCCCGGGATCTCGGTCACCACACGCCGTTCCTGCGGCAGGCGGCCGACGCCGCCGAAGTCCTCGCTGGTCATGGCGTGAACATAAGGCGACGAGCACCTACCCTGAACCGTACGGAACGGCGAAATCCATCCCGCCCGTTGGACACCGCGCACAAGGAACCCGATGCCGCCCACCCTGGCCGCCGTGGCCGCCCTCCCCCAGCTCGGGCTGCGGCCGCTGACCGGCCCGCTCCCGGACGCGGCCGTCGTGTGGGTCGCGGTCGGCGAGCTGGAGGACCCGACGCCCTTCCTGGAGGGCGGCGAGCTGGTCCTCACCACCGGCATGCGGATCGGCCCGGCCAACGCCGCCGCCTACGTCGACCGCCTGGTCGGACGCGGCGTCGCGGGCCTCGGCTTCGCGGTCGGCGTCATCCACGACGCCGTCCCGCCCGAGCTGCTCGCCGCGGCCTCGGGCCGCGGCCTGGCGGTGCTGGAGGTCCCGCGCCCCACCCCGTTCATCGCCATCGGCAAGGCCGTCTCCCGGATGCTGGCCGCCGAGTGGTACGAGGACGTCACCCGCGCCTTCCAGGCCCAGCGCGAGCTGACCCGGGCCGCCCTCGCCGGCCGGGGTCCCCTGGTCGCCCGCCTGGCGCGCCTGCTCGGCGGCTGGGCGCTGCTGCTCGACCCGTCCGGCGCCGTCCAGCACGCCGAGCCCGCCGGGGCCCGCGACCGCGCCGGGGCCCTCGCGCCCGAGCTGGCCCGGCTCCGCCGTCCCGCCGGCGGCCGGGCGCCGGACGGCGGGCCGCCCGCGAGCATGGCGCTCTCCGGGCAGGAGGGGCACATCGTCCTGCAGCGGATCGGGCTGGCCAGGCGCCCGCGCGGGTTCCTCGCGGTCGGGACGGACGCGCCGCTGCCCCACGTCGCGCACACGATCGTCGGGGCCGCCGTCGCGCTGCTGACCCTCCAGTCGGAGGCGCCGCGGACCGGGCGCGAGCTGCGGGCCGCGCTCGCCGCGCTGCTCCTCGGCCTGCCGCCCGAGGGCCCGGCCGTCCCGCGCGGGCCGCTGCGCGTGCTGGCCTGCGCGGGCGACGGGACGATCCGGGACGTCCTGGAGTCCGACCCGCTGGGAGAGCGCTGCCTGGCACTGCCGCTGGACGGGCGCACCGCCGTGATCGTCCCGGACGGGCACGCCGACACCGTCGCGGCGCTCCTCGCGCCCGCCGGCCCCATCGGCCTGAGCGACCCGGCGCCGCCCGGACCGGCGGAGCTGGGCGCCGCGCTGCGGCAGGCGGAGGAGGCGCTGGCGGCGGCCCGGCGGCGGGCCGAACCCGTGGTCCGCTACTCCGACGTCCCCGGACGGGGGCTCCTCGGCCTGCTGGAACCCGGCCTCGCCCACGCCTTCGCCGACGGGATGCTGGCGCCGCTGCGCGCGGAGGGGCTGGTCGAGTCCGTCCGCGCCTATGTCGCGGCGAACGGGCAAGGGGAGGCGGCGGCGCGCGCGCTGGGCGTCCACCGGCACACGCTCCGGACGCGCATGCGCAAGGCGGCCGATCTCCTGCGCCGCGACCTGGACGACCCCGCCGTCCGCGCCGAGCTGTGGATCGCCCTGGCCGTCACGGCCAACGACGATGATCCGATTGGACAGCCTGGAGACTCCCCAACGCGTCCCCCGGAGATAGCGTGAACGCATGAACGCGACCCCATTCTGGCTGGCCGGCCGGCCCGCGACCGGTGACGGCGAGCTGACCGTGACGCACCCCTACGACGGACGGGTGATCGGGACCGCCGCCGTGCCGACCCCCGACCAGGTCGAGGAGGCCCTCGCGGCCGCCCACGCGGTGCGCGCGCAGGCCGCCGCGCTGCCCCTGCACGTGCGGGCCGAGGCGCTCGCGCACGTGTCGGCGCGGCTCGCCGAGCGGGCCGAGGAGGTCGCCCGCCTGATCACCGGCGAGAACGGCAAGCCGCTGCTGTGGGCGCGCGGCGAGGTGACCCGCGCGATCTCCACGTTCCGCTTCGCCGCCGAGGAGACCCGCCGCTGGAGCGCCACCACCCAGCGGCTCGACACCGACCCGGCCGCGAACGGGCGCATGGCCTACATCACCCGCGTCCCAAAGGGCCCGGTGCTCGGCATCTCCCCGTTCAACTTCCCCCTCAACCTGGCCGCGCACAAGGTCGCCCCCGCCATCGCGGTCGGCGCCCCCATCGTGC
>NZ_SMKU01000323.1 GCF_004349215.1 Actinomadura rubrisoli
TTCCTTCTCTACCGGGGCTCCACGTCCTATTTCCCGGCCAGGCGATCTGTCCGCGTGTCTCCCCGAACGGCACCTTCAACACTCAGAAAGCTCGACCGTCCGGTTCTAAATCCCTGAGATCACTTCATTGGGTCTACTTCACCTATTCGTTCCGGTCCGGGCTTGGCCAGGTGCAGTCTTCCTGGCCAAGCCCGGACCGGGTCTCACGGGGTGTGATCGCTCAGGAACTGGCACCTGGCCGCTGACCGTCCAATCCGAATACCTTGGCGACTGCGGCGTCGGTGCGTGCCACGGCCTCACTGAACGCGTGTGATCTACCGGTCAGGTAGGCGCGGCGAACCTCGTCATGCGTCTCCCTGCCCGCCAAGGCTGCTGTGTGGCGCGCCTGATCGGCGAAGGCATCTCGCGAATCACCGAGTGCCTGCCCTATACCGTCTGTGAACTCCTGCTCAGTGAGCTCGTCGGGGAGAACGAGCGTCAACACCGACGGCTGGCCAGGCATGGGCCAGCCGTCAGTTGGACGGCGACCACTGAGCCGTTTGCGGAGAAGCTGGAACCAGCTCACGGGTTTCCCTCCTCCCTGGCGAGGAGCCACGAGGCCCAGACGACCTTGCCGGTCATCGTGTTCTTGGAGTCGTTTCGGGTGATGGGGTACCAGCCCCATTCGTTTGCCAGGGAGTGTGCGAGTCGGAGCCCTCGCCCTCCTTCTTCGTCGGTACCAGGAGTGGCAAGTTCGGGACGGTCATTGCTCGGATCGCGGACCTCGGCGATGAGCTGTCCTGCCGAGACCCGGAGCTGGACGAGGATCATCGCCAGGGTCCGGTCGTCTGAGACGTCCAGATCTGATGGTGCGGGATGACCGGTTGCGTCGAACGCGTTGGTAGCGAGTTCAGAAAGGACCTGCCGACACTGCCAGCCGAGTGCGGACTCCAGGCCCCAAGCGGACAGCTTCGCGCGAGCGAAGGAGCGCAGGAGTGGGATCGCGACGGGGAGCGCGGCCAGTCCGACGCTGTCTCGGCAGTCACCACCATCGTGCCGAGGTGGACGCCTCCTGGTAGGAACCGTCTGGCACGGCCGGACGGCTGTAGTTGGCACGGACATCGTCGGGGCTCCTGACTGGCTTCTCGGGTTCTCGGGGAGCGGCCGTTTGCGCGTGGCTCATCCCGGTCATCTTGCGAAGTCCATCGAGACAGCCACCTCGGCACTGACAGTCACGCTCTCGTGACAGTCTCAAGTATGTGTCTGTCATGAGACTGAACGCAAGGGGACTGTCACAGTCCGCGACAGCTTGGGTGCCACAGCAGAGAGGGGCCGGAGCCAATGGCTCCGGCCCGAGTGCGTTTCCGCAGGTCAGCGGCCGATGTACCGCTCTTCCTTGATCTCGGCGATGAGAGCGGCCCAGTGAACCGCACTGATCTTCAGGATGGGACCAGCCGTTCCGGCCGCGGAGTCCCGGACACCAACGTCGGGGCCCTCGCAGGCGAGACCTGCCTCAACGCAGTTGTTGCCTGTTCCGCTATACGAGGATTTGCGCCAGCCGATGTAGCGCTCGGCACTGGTCATAGTGATCTTCCTAGTGAGACGAGAGGGTCTCTGCTGTCCGCATCAGCATCTCGCGCGATCTCTCGACCGAGAGCGCCGCGCTCACCAAACCGGTGTACACCATCTCAAACTGCGCAGTCTGAGCAGGGTCGGTGAGCACCAGGTCCGTGGTGACCGCTTCGAGGGCCACGACAACCGGATCACCGCTGTCGGGATAGTTGTAGATGGAAAACGAGCACTCGGGGATGTTGTAACCCGGAATCTCAGCGTCCACTGGCAAGACCCGCACCGTGACCTGCTCATCCTCGTCGGCAAGCTTGACGATGCGCTCGATCTGGTTCTGGAAGATTTGCGACGGGACCGAGCGGCGCCGCAGCACCACCTCGTCCAGGATGACCTCATAGGCGGGGCCCTTCGGTCGATGCAGCATCCGTTGCCGGCCGAGCCTCCCCTTCAGTACGCCACTCGCCTCGGCGTCCGATGGCAATGGCAGCTCGCTGTTGGCCAGGCGCGTGGAGATGAACTCCTCAGTCTGCAGCAACCCAGGGACCAGATTCTGCTGATACTCCCGGATCACCTCGGCACCAGCCTCAAGATTGGCGAACCGCGCCTGCCGCTCACCGATCCCAGAGGACTCCCACCAGCCATGCGAGGCCGCCTCGGCGGTGATCTGAACGATCTGCGTCCACTTGTCACCCTCGACTCCCAGGACCTCCAGCAACCGCTGGACATCATCCTGACTCGGCGATACGTGCGCATTCTCCAGCTTGCTGATCATCTGCCGGTAAACGCCGGATGTCTTCGCCAGGTCCTGGGCTGAGACGCCAGCCAGCTCCCGAAGTTCCCTCAACTCCGCCGCCAGCCTCAACCTCCGCACATACGGACTGATCACTCGCGCAACCGCCTGTCTCAGTTCGAGGGATTGTCACACCAGAAGGTTTGTCAGCGTATCCGTTGACCAGCCCTCCGTGGCTGTTCCGCCAGCATCCATGCCGGTACCTACGACAGGGGCAGGTGGTAGCGGCATGGACCCGACGAGCGTCCCTGTTCATGCGACTCGGTCGCGCGCATGCGCTCATCTCACACCGGGAGAACGCCACCCGCTGTAGATCTAGACGGAGCCCGCACGGCCAGCGGTCCGTCTTCCCTCGCCGAAGAGCAGCAGAGTTTCGCGACTCGCTGTTGTCGGGACCGCGTGGCGCCTTTGGCCCAAAGGGTCGTCCCGATAGCGGCCAACATAGGTTTGATCCGGGACTTTGGTTCTACTGGAGCACCCCGACTTGCTCGGCCATTCGATGTGTTGTTTTCGATTCGTGCGGTGAAGCTCGAAGAAACAGCACAGCGCAGCCGGTGGCGAGGACTGTCAGGGCGCCCGTACCGAGGACGGCGTTTTGTACGCCGAGCTCGGTCACTAAGGGGCCGGCAGTCAGGAGAGTGATTGGCATGAGGATGTAGGTGGCGATGATATTCCAGCTATTGACGCGCACGAGCACTTGAGGGGCGAAGGCGTTCTGCAGCGCGGTCGTCCAAAGAACGTAGTAGATCGCCTGACAGCCGCCTGGGATCAGGGTTGCCGCAGCAAGAAGCGGCCAAGGTGCCTCCGTACCCATCATGAACATCGGTATGGCTCCGACGGCCGGGAGCGTCGCTGCTGTGAGGACGCGGCGGCTTGGCCGCCAGTGAGCGCCGATGAGGGCCCCCGCCAGGGCACCGACGGGCTCGCAAGCAGTGACAATCCCCCACGCTGGTGCGCCACCGTGGCCGTGGGACATGTACAGCGGTCCGGCGATGTCGCAGTAGCAGACCATCGCAATGATGACAACCGTGTACTGAAGGGTCATAATCCAGACCCAACGGAACGCGACAAACTCTCGCCAACCGACACGAAGATCTCGCAGCAGGTGGTTCTTGTCGTTGTGCCACCGGGCGGTCTTGAGTTGGCTGAGCAGCAACCCGCTGACTGCACACAGGACGCCGCGAATGGAGGCCGCCCAACCTGGTCCGAGAGCCGTCACCAGAAGGCCGGATGTGGCGAGCCCGGTGAGGAGACCAACCGATTGGGTCTGATTGATCAGTGCATTGCCCGCCGATCGCTTTCCGTCTTGGAGGAGGTCGGCGGTGATGCCGCGGATCGTTGGGAGGAACAGGGCCGTGGCTACGCCAGACAGCATGGCCAGAGAACACAGCAGCGGTAATGGGGCTTTCTTGGTCAAGAAGCAGGCACCGAGAGCAAGCCATGCGACACAGGTGACGATCTCGGCCGCCATCAGCACATGGTGGCGGCGGAAGTGGTCACCGGCGAGCCCGCCGAAGATGATGAGCAAAGCCGGAACCGAGTTGCACGCCAGCACGATCGAGAGGCCGCCTGCGCCGTATCCCAGGCCCATGACCCCCCACGCGAGAGCAAGCTGCCCGAAGCCCACACCGGCGCTGGAGATAAGACGCGCGAACAACAGCGGGGCGACGGATGGGTCTCTGTACAGAGCCAAGGGCGAAAGGATGTTCAGCACGGCTCACCACCTCACGACGACATTTGGGATAGGCGCAAGCCGCTCTTACGGGCTTGCCGCGAGGTACCGAGTCAGGAAGTCGGCGATCGCTTCGTAGGCCCGGATCTCGTTTGCTCGGTTGGTGAACCCATGGCCTTCGTCCTCGAAGACCTCGTACCGGACGTCGATCCCTCTGGCCCGCAGACGGGAGACGAGCTGGTCGGATGTAGCACACGGGACGCGCGGGTCGCGGGCTCCCTGGAGGATGAACAAGGGGGCCGAGATCGCGTCAGCGTGGGCCATCGGCGAACGCCGAGCAAGGCTTTCGCCATCAGTGTCGGGGTCGCCGAGCACGGTTGCGACGAAGTGTTTCCAGGTGGGCGGACATGCCCGGGCGAGGGCTACCAGGTCGCTAGGACCGCAGAGCGATACGCCGGCCGCCCAAGGAAAGGGCAGCCGGGCCAGGCAGGACAGAGCCGCAAAGCCGCCGTAGGAGCCGCCCATCACCGCAACCCGGTCGGCGTCGATGTCGGGGATGGTTCGCAGACAGCGGGTGGCGTGGTCAAGGTCGTCCAGGTCGATGCCGCCCCAGTCGCGGTAGATGAGCCGCTGGTGAGTGCGGCCGTATCCGGTCGAGCCCGCGATGTTGGGCGCGAGTACTGCGATTCCTTGGGCGAGCAAGTGCTGGTAGAGGCCGGCACGTAGATAGCCGGGACGTTCTTGCGCCTCGGGCCCACCGTGAATGGAGAGCACGACCGGACATGGCCGCGGCCCATGCGGACGGTAGAGCAGGGCATGAATCCGTCGACCATCAGACGCCGGGTAGGTAACAGCATCCGGCGCGACAGGTTCGATGACGCGGAGGGCTGAAGGACGCGTGTCCGTCAGGTAACGAAATCCCGTCGCGGGGTCCATGACGGCGAGCTCGACCGGTCGAGTCGCTGAATCGAAGAGCAGGACTACTGGGTCGGCGCCCGGCGCCAGTGCCAGTGCAGCGACGACCCCAGGCGGCATTTCTGGGAGGGGAAGGTGTTCGCCCTCGTGGAAGCCGTGCAGGACGGAACGCCCGCCGTGATTGACCGACCACACAACCGTCTCACCGTTGGCATCGATGTGCTCAACGTCCCACTCAGGCTCGGCTAGCGTTTCGAGGACGCCGTCGTCGAGGTGGTAGCGAGCGGCGGCCTTGAACTCTCCCCACCGGTCAGTGATCAGGTAGAAGCCTGAAGAATCGGCCATCCACGGACCGGGTTCATACAGCCCTTCACCGTAGACAGTGGTAACACAGACCGGTTCGCCCTCCCCATGGAGGTCTATCAAATAGGTGGCGATGTCGCTGTTGGAGCGGAAGCCGGCAGTCAGCAGCCATCGTCCGTCCGGCGATATCCCCTGAGGCTCGAAGACCACTCCGGGTGGCGGGGCGAAGCGGCGTTCGTGGTCGTCCGTCAGGTCGCGGACAAGGACATCCTGAACGGTCGGGTCGCGGTCGTTGGCGGCATAGGCGAGGTAGCGGCTATCCGCAGAAAAGGGCGAAGTGGCCAAGATTCTCTGACAATCCGTGCCGAAGCTGATGTCTGTGGGTTGCTCATCGTCCAACCCGATCCGGTAGAGGCGGTACTGCTCGTCGCCATCACGGTCAGCGCTGAAAACCAGGCTCTTGCCATCAGGTGCCCAGGTGATACGCCTCACCGCTTGCCGTTCGAGGAGCGTTACTCGGCGGGGTCCTCCCCCTGCGAGGGGGAGGATCCACAGGTCGAAGCGTCCCTCAGCGTTGCTGGAATAGGCCACTAGAGTCGCGTCTGGAGACAGGGCGAGCGTTGGCTGAAAGCTCTGTCGAGGAACAAAGTCACGGTATGTGGGCATGAGCGCCTTTCGAGGGGTGGGAACTATTTGATCCAGCCGCGACGGACTGCCGCGACTCCGGCGGCGAAATGGTGATCGAAGCCGAGCTTCTCGCGGATGGCCATCGAGTGCCGCCTGACCGTGGAGAGGCTTACCCCGGCGCGCTTGGCGATCTTCCCGTCGGGCAGTCCCTCCACCAGCATGCTCAAGATCTGCCGTTGCAGCGGCGTGAGAGGACT
Source organism: Actinomadura rubrisoli (assembly GCF_004349215.1). GTDB lineage: Bacteria > Actinomycetota > Actinomycetes > Streptosporangiales > Streptosporangiaceae > Spirillospora > Spirillospora rubrisoli. The sequence continues at coordinate 6,113 of NZ_SMKU01000323.1, forward strand.
CTCGGCGCTGGCGGCATCCCAGGGCACCGCGCGCTCCCACAGGAATTCGAAGTACTCACGGAGCGCCGCGACGATTACAGATGAGCGGATCAGCAGAGCGCCCGTCATCCCCGTCGGTGTCAGTGGAAGTAGTGCGATCGCCTCGTCGGCGAGCTTCATCTTCATGCCGATCCTGGGCAGAAGCCGAGCCTCCTCCCCGGCCTGCACGGCCATCTCGATCGTCCTCACGCCGACTGGGTGTTCGGCGCATGCGGTCTCGTAGATCGCCCGGCATCGGACATGTCCTTCGAAGGACGGCGGGGGTGGGACCGCGGTCAGGTCATCCATCGGCCGCTCCACCGATTGGTTGTCCAGGGTCATCCAGTCACCTCGCGCCGCGCTGATGAGCGCCCGCGAGACCCTGCCGATCTCGTCCCTGTCGGTAATGACCTGCACCAGTCGATCGACTGATCCATCCACTGCCCTGTTCGGCCATGGATGGGTCTCCGCCATGCGGCGCTGCCCCGTCAAGAGGCGCTCCTGTTCGGCCACCAACCGCCGCGACAGGTCGGCCAGCGTGCCCTGTAGCGCCATATCTGGTGGCACCGGCACCAGCCGCGGCGGCAGCCCCGGTCCTGACGACTGAACGTGGGCCAATCCGGCACTTCTCAGCACTTCCACCTGCTCGGCGCCACCGAGCAAGTCCGCGGCCTGCTCGCGCAAGCACCCGTCCTGAGCGAGGAGCCGGGTGTAGAGGCCCAGCACTTCGTCCGGAACGATGTCCTTCAAGAGCTTTGTCGCTGTCAGCCCGGCCTCGGTATCCATGCCCCTCACCTCCAGACACAGAGAGTAGTCACATGAGTCTGTGGTGTTACAAGAACGTGAGGTGAGTGTTTGCGGTCAATGAGCAAGAATCACCAGCTGCCCAAAGATCGCCATCGTCTCCAAGCAGGCAGCCTGTGCAGCCTCTTCACCTCGCCCAGGGCACCCGCCAAAGTGACCGCTTGCCTCCATGGCGCGTTTTGATCACCGGGTCGACCTGCGGATTTCCTGTTTCATCGTGGCTGTCAACGCCGAACCAGACGTGGAGGAAACCGTGAAGCTCCTCGCCCGTGCCAGTCACCGCGAGAACCGCCAGTCGATGAACCGCCTCGCTCGTGGATGCTCCCAGGACACCCGCAACCGCCTTCGCGCCGCGCTCCAGCACCGGACCGCAGGCCCAGACCGCACGCCTTCGTCACATGAAGGGCATCGCCAGCTCTTGGCCAGCGCTTTCAGGCATCCGCAAGGCACCGGCTTCATCGGTCCCGGCGCCGACGGTCTGCTCCGATCGGCCTTCACCGAGGCGCTCACCAGCAAAACGGGCGTTTCATGGATCCTGGCGGCGAAGAGCGACCTGCGCCGCCTCTTCGACGACGCCTTCGACGACGCGTTGCGCGAGCACTGGTCACCGCGCCTCCGAGTGGTCGACACCCTCGAAGACGCCATCGAGCACCTGGACTTCGAGGCCGACATTGCCAGAGCCCTCAACACCAACGCAACCGACGCGCTCCTGCCTGTGCTCTGGTTCACAACGTCCGGCCCCGACACCGACGTCATCCACCAAACACTTCAGAACTGGCCAGACATCATCGCGCTCATCGCCGGCGGCTGGCCCCACGGCCCCACCCACCTCATCGAAGCCGACGGCCCGAGACCACTGCCACGCCGACCGATCGACCTGCTGTCGCCCCAGCAAGCGATCGCAAGCCTCGACGTCCCTGACCAACCCAGTTAGAACAACCGTCCCTCGCAAATGATGTGGCACAACCTCTCAATCACCCCAGAAGGTCATCCCCGGGCCATCACCAGCCCGGGGGCGCACTCTCACTAACCAGTTGCTCCTTCAAGAACCGCGTCTGGTTCTGTTCTCAGCTCGGGCAACTGTCTTCTGCGCGGGTCTTCGTCAGTCCTCGCGTGACTGCCAGACGTCGAGGGATTCACGGCCTCCCATCGTTACGCGCGCACGTGGTGACGTTCCCGTGGATCACCGAGAGATCTGGACGATGTGTTGCTATCCCCGCGTGCGCGGGGAGCAGGCGAGCCAGCCGAGGGTGCCGGGGACCAGGGTGGGACCATCCCCGCGTGCGCGGGGAGCAGGAGTTGTTGGTGACCAGGTCGTGGCCGCCGTAGGGACCATCCCCGCATGCGCGAGGAGCAGAAGGCCGACAAGCCACGGACGGTCAAGGCGCCGGGACCATCCCCGCGTGCGCGGGGAGCAGTCCTCCGCAGCTTCGTCCACCATGGCAGATTCGGGACCATTCCCGCGTGCGTGGGGAGCAGCGCCAGACGCTGGGTCCGCCATAGGGCGGGGTGGGACCATCCCCGCGTGCGCGGGGAGCAAGGCCGGCCCCGGCCGCATTCCCACCCGTGGCCGGGGCCATCCCCGCGTGCGCGGGGAGCAGGTGACCAGCTGGTCGTGGTCGGCCTTGGCGAGGGGGCCATCCCCGCGTGCGTGGGGAGCAGACCGGCCAGGAAGGCGTCCTCGCGTGCCAGCTGGGGCCATCCCCGCGTGCGTGGGGAGCAGAGGCCGTCCATCCAGCCGGTCCAGGTCGTCGAGGGGCCATCCCCGCGTGCGTGGGGAGCAGGGCGGCGGCGTAGGCCACGTCCTTCGCGCTCCGGGGCCATCCCCGCGTGCGTGGGGAGCAGAGCTTGGACACCACCTCAGCCTTGCCGGTCCCGGGGCCATCCCCGCGTGCGTGGGGAGCAGGGCACCCCGACTGGGTCCGCAAGTACGGGACGGGGGCCATCCCCGCGTGCGTGGGGAGCAGATTGCCCGGCGGCGGTCCTGGCCGGGGCGCGTGGGGCCATCCCCGCGTGCGTGGGGAGCAGCGCCGGACGCCCCCGCTTCCGGGCCTGGACCGGGGGCCATCCCCGCGTGCGTGGGGAGCAGCACCTCCTGACCTGCTCGTAAGTCATGAACTGGGGGCCATCCCCGCGTGCGTGGGGAGCAGACTCGCTGACCTGGGGCCTTACCAGCTAGTAACAGAAATCTGGAGCACTTTTGAGGGTTCGGACATTTCGGGCATCGCAGGGAGGGTGGTGGCCGTTGACAGGTGGTCAGCGTTTGCCGTAGCGGCGGCGTTTGGAGGCTTTGCTCCATCCTGTTGGGGGTGTGGCCGCGGAGATGGCGGGCTGATCTTTAGGGCGGCGGATCAGGGTGACGCCGTCGTGGTCGATGGGGTGCCACTTGTGGTCGTGGGTTTCGAAGGTGAAGCCTTGTTCGTTGTTGGTGTTATAGGCGAGTAGGGCGCGCCCGGTGTCTGCGTACTTTTGGACTTCGTCCCAGAGGGCTTGGCGGATGCGGGCGGAGGGGCCGCCGATGAAGACGCCTGGGGAGATCTCCATTAGCCAGCGGGTGAGGAATCCTCGGAGTCCGGCGGGGCAGTTGGTGAGGATGATGACCGTCACCAGTCGATGTCCTGGGCGTAGTTGCGGCCAGATTCGATGTTCATGCCGTGGTCGCTTTGCAAGGTGACGTGATCGGTGTCGGGTCCGGCGGGGTCGTCTTGGGCGTCGGGGATGAGGAGTCGCTTGATGTCGTTGACGCAGCGTTGCAGAAGGCCGATGTTGTTAACGCGGTCGCGGATGGCGCGGCGGGTGCGGGAGCCGACGTCGTCGGGGCTTTGGGCGGCGACTTCGAAGGCGACGGGGATGGCGACGTCGACTTTGTAGAGGTCGGCGATGTCCAGGACGAAGGCGAGTTCATGGCCGGAGTGGATGAAGCCGAGTCCGGGGGCGCAGCCGAGCGCCGCGATGGTGGTCTGGGCGATTCCGTACATGCATTGAGCTGCGGCGGTGACTGCCTGGTTCACCGCGTCGCCGGCGTCGAAGTCTCCGGGGACGTAGTGGCGCCCGTTCCAGACGAGTCCCGCTAGGGCGGCCTGTTGGCGGTAGCTGTCTTTGACGCGGCGTCCTTCGCGGCCGAGGAGTTCATGACGGGAGAAGCCGGAGGGGTCTTCTCCAGGGAACCGCATCCGGTACATCGCGCGGGCGACATCGAGACGGGTGCGGCGGTTGGCCCACAGGCTGGCCTGGGCTTCGACGAGTGCGGAGGAACGGGTGAGAGACCGGCCGCCGGAGTAGAAGCGGACGCCTTGCTCCCCTACCCAGACGACTCCTGCTCCGCTGTCGCCGAGCACGCTCATGGCTTGGTGGGTGACGCGGGTGCCGGGGCCGAGGAGCAGGGTGCCGATGGTGGCCGAGGGGATGTGGGTGATGCCGTCGGCGTCTTCGGCGGTGATCGCGTTGTCGTCGCGGTGCAGTGTGCAGCGCTCAAGATAGATGAAGGAGATGCGGTCACTCATCCGGGTGAGTTCGCGTGGCGATGACGCAGGGCGCTTGCCGACGGTGGACATCGATCAGGCCGGCGCGAGGGTCATCAGGCCGCAACCGTAGGCTTTGGCGCGGCCAAGGCCCCGGGTGAGGGTGACGCGGAAGGCGTCGGGGTCGGTGATGTGCAGCCGTCCGTCGAAGGTCACGGCCACCAGCGTGACGCGGCCCTGGCCGCTCTTGGCGAAACGGAGCTGGCGGCAACCGTGGACCAGCACGTCGTGGGTGTCATGGCCGGGCATCAGTTGCCTGTTCGAAGACTTCTCCGCGACCTTGAAGCCCGCCGACTGCTGGCGTCCTAGCAGCCAGCCGAGTTGGTGGGAGGG
>NZ_SMKU01000324.1 GCF_004349215.1 Actinomadura rubrisoli
GGGTTGGGGCGCAGGGGTGGTTGGCTGACCGGCCATGACCGCTTTGCTTCATCCGGGCCCATGGGGTGCCCTTGCCTGATTCGACGGTGAATCTGCCGCAGCCGACCCCGGTGGCGGCGCGCGCTTTGGGGCCCGATCTGGCCCGTGGTTTCATGCTGTTGTTCATCGCTCTGGCCAACTCGCACTATTTCTTGCGTGGCTCATCCGTGCTCGGCGGCTATCCGCAGGACGGTTCGGGCGTCGACTCGGCCGTCATCTGGTTGCTGACGACCTTCGTCGACGGTCGGGCGTTCCCGATGTTCGGGGCCCTTTTCGGGTACGGCATCGCGCGGATCGCGTGGCGGCAGCAGGCGCTCGGCCCGCGGGCGGTGCGCCGGCTGCTGTGGCGGCGGAGCCTGGTGCTGGTGGCGGTGGGCTTCTTGCACGCGCTGCTGCTCTACGCCGGCGACATCCTGACGGCCTACGGCGTGCTGCTGTTGGCGGGTGCGTGGTCGGTGCGCTGGAAGGACCGCTGGCTGCTGGTGATCGCTCTGCTGTTCTTCCTGCTCGGGACGCTGCCGAGCGGCGGCTCGTCGACCATCGGCGGCGACCCGCCGGACGAGACGATGCTTCCGCCGGACGTGGCCACCATGATCGTCAACCGGGCCCAGACGTCCCTTTACGTCGCGTCTCTGGGGCCCCTCGGTTTCGTGTGCCCGTTCATGATCGGGTTGTGGGCGGGGCGTCGGCGCATCCTGGAGCAGGCGGAGCGCTACCGCAGGTCGCTGCGCATCACGGCTTCGGTCGGGATCGGCGCCGCGGTGCTCGGCGCCCAACCGATCTCGTTGATGCTCGCGGGCGTGGTGACGCCCCCGCACCAGTCCACTCTGGAGGTGCTGGGCCCGCTGCACGATGCGACGGGGACTCTGGGCGGCTTCGGCTACGCCGCCATGCTGGCGCTCGTCGCCGTCCGGTTCCAGGCGCGCGGCCCTGGGACGGTGGTCAACGCGATCGCCGCCGCCGGGCAACGATCGCTGACCTGTTACCTGGCCCAATCGGTGGTGTGGGCCCTCGTCTTCACGCCTTTTCTGCTCGATCTCTCCGGCACCCTGACCGTCACCACTACCGCGCTGTTGGCCGCCGCGACATGGCTGATCACCGTGGTCCTCGCCGACTGGATGCGGCGCACAGAGCGCCGCGGGCCGTTCGAGGTGGTGATCCGGCGTATCACCTACCGGCATGCACCGCGCTGAGCGGGGCGATCCCGAAACCGGTCCCTGCTCACGGCGATCACCACGATGTTGATCACCGCGGGCGACATCGGGGAGCCGCCGTAGAACAGGGTGCGCGGGCCGTGCCGGTCAGGCCAGGCGCGCCGCCGTCCAGGCGGCGATCAGGTCGGCGAGTTCGGCCCGGGCGGCGTCTCCGCCGTCCCTGCGGAAGTAGTGGTCGCCCGCGACGACATGGGACTCCTTGTCCTTGGACCCCAGGGCCGCCAGGATCGCGTCGGCGTCGCTGGGAAAGACGCCCGTGTCCATGTCCGCGTTCACCACGAGGGCCGGTTCGGTGATGCGCGCGAGGTGCGGCCTCGCCCGGGCCTGGGAGTCGTCCAGGCTCCAGAGGGACAGCCAGGTCCGCAGGGTGCAGGTGCCCGCGATGCCGAAGACCGAGGCGTTGGCCCGAGCCGGCTCACCGGCGTAGCAGGAGTTCGGCGGGCGCCGGGTGGGCTCCAGCGTGGGGTCCACCATGCGCGGGTCCGCCCAGGTACGGGCGACGTTGAACAGGCGGTCGTGGTACCCGGCGGCCCGGAGGCGGCGCATCTCGTCCTTCACCCAGCGCGTGATCCGATGATTGCGCCGCGTCTGGGCTTCGCGGTACCGGCCGAGGAACTCCTCCGCGTAGGGCGCCGGGTTCCCGGGATCGAACAGGCTGAGCGACGGGTCGGTCGAGACCGGGTCGGTCTCGTCGACGACCGACGGGTCCATCCAGGCCGTGAGCACCTCGGGCCGGCCCAGGTGCGCGGCCGTCGATACGTAGGCGTCGGCCGCCGGAAGGTCCAGCGCGCCCCGCGCCGGCCGCATCCCCGCCAGGGGCGTGACGTTGGGCTCCTTGGCCTGCGACTGGTAGGCGGCCATCAGGGACCCGCCGCCCGAGTTGCCCAGTAGGACGACCCGCTCGACGCCCGCCTCCTGCCGCAGCCACCGGACCCCCCGTCCGATGTCGACAAGGGCGTGGTCGAGGAGGAAGTGGCTCTCGGCACCCCGGAACCGCGTGTTCCACCCCAGGAAGCCCAGGCCGCGCTCGGCGATGAAGCCGGCGAGGTAGTGCTCGGAGAAGTCGACCGAGTAGTGCGTCGCGATCAGCGCGGTCTTCGGGGCCCGGCCGGGCAGGCGGTGGTACACCCCCTGGCACGGATGCCCCCCGGCGCCGGCCCGTCCCGCCGTCGGAGAGGTGAGGCCGACGAAGAGCTGCTCCACCGCCATGGCGAAACCCCCGTAACTAAACCTGACGTTGGGTTCGCACGCTAGCCCGCGCCCGGGGTGATGTCCATGGTCGACTTGATCCGGGACGCGAGGACGGATCAGTCCTGGTCGTCCCGCCAGTAGATCGCCCGGTACCAGACCTCGGCGAGCGTGCGGACCGCGGCCTCGTCGTCGATCTCGGCGTCCTCCCCCGCCCCGGCGAGGAGGTCGTAGCAGAACTGGTTGAGCATCGCGACGATGGCCCTGGCCGTGAGCTGCGGGTCGGCGCCCGGGCAGTACCCCTCGCGCTGGGCGCGCCGGACGCTCTCGGCGATGCTCTGCACGGCGTCCTCGCACAGTTCCCGCCAGTGCCCCGCGAACGCGTCATTGATCATGGCGAGCTGGAAGACGCCGACCATTTCGGCGAGCCGCTCGCGGTAGGTCTCCCAGTGCGCGCGCGCCGACTCCATGACGCGCTCGCGGTGCGGGATCCCGCGCTTGTAGGCCACGACCGCCCGGGCCCTGGCCTCCTCGCGGAAGTCGTCCGCCCAGTGGGCGAGCAGGTCTTCCTTGGAGTCGTAGTAGTTGTAGAAGGAGGCGGGCGAGCGCCCGGCCTCCTGCGCTATGTCGGCGACGGTCATCGCCAGGAAACCCTTCCGGGCGATGATCCGGCGGGCGGCCGCCTCGATGGCGGCGAGCGTCTTGCGCCCGCGCTGCGTCGGACGCGGGGTCTGGACCTTCTCCACACCTGAACCTGGCATCGGCTTCTCTCACGTCGGCGCCCGCCGCGCGCGGGAGCTCGGGCCCAGCGAATATGAATCTGATGTTAGCATCGAATCACTGGCCCGCACCGCGGCGGACCGGCACGCCCCTCATCGGCTGACACCCCACGCATTGGGCCGTATGGCCGAACAGAACCGGGCCCCGGGCACGGCGGCGAATTGCCCACCGGCCCGGCATTCGGATCCAATGGCCGCTCGGGGCATCTCATGTCGCATGGGCGACACGCATATCCTGGTGCCGCGCGGCCGCCCAGTCTAGATGATCAGCCCGCATGCCTTCAATTCACCAGTCGAACTGTGTATTCAGTCGGCGGGGCGGGATGTGAAAAGAACCATCCGGGGATCGCTCACAGGACCGCGCGCCCGGCAAAGGGGCACGCTCGGGGCGGCCGCAGGTCGCCGACGACAGGGAAGCCGAGATCATGCGGTGCCCGGCCTGTGGGGGCTGTCGGCCGGACACGGCCGGGGGTCCCGGCGGACGAGGACCCCGCCGTCGGTGCCGCGCACGGGCGGAGCCGCCCGGACGAGGACGATCACTGGCGCCGCCCGACCTCCCCGGGCGCCAGATTCGGGAAATCGGTGTGCCGCGAGACTCATCCGCTGTCCCCGTTGGCGCGAACCAAGGGGGGAACCGGTACCGGAGGGAACGGGGCACGATGCGAAACGAAACCGGCGCGCCATGGCGGCATGGGGGCGTCCACCGTGCCATCGGCGGGACGGCCGCCGCGTGAGCACCGCCGAGGCCGCGCGGATCTTCGTCCACGGCTCCGGCGACCGGGCATAGACCTCCCCGGTCCGGAACGACACCCGGCCGTCCGGCTCCGCGGTCGTCGGTGACCTGATCGCTCGGCGACGTCCCGGCCGCCGTGATCGGGCCGGGCGCGTCGGGCCGCCGGTTCGGCACCCGGCCTTCGAGGAAGCGTGGACGGCGCGCGCGAGAGTTCCGCACCCGCATCGCCGACAAAAGCGCGGCGGAGTCGAACCATATAGCCCTCGTTCTCGTTGGTTGGGGAGGGGGTGCAATTCCGCTCGGCGGGCCCGAGGAGAGCGGTCGATAGTCATGATCGACGCCTGGTTTCCCCGTTGATCAAGATTTGTGGACGGACCTGTCCTCTGCCGGATGCTCACCGATATAATGCGGGGGGTACATACGATCTTCTCCTTCGCCGCTGGGCCGACCACCGGGCGAAGTAGTGCTTCACGGGGTGCGAGTTCGGATCTCAACTGAAGTGGGGTCCTGCGAATACGGGGAGAGATGGGGAGACCGGAGAAGCCGATCAACGCCTCCGGCGGGGCGGTCGCGGCTTTCGCGAGCGAGCTGAGACGGCTCCGCGCGCACGCGGGCAATCCGACGTATCGGGACATGGCGCGGTCGGCGTTGTACTCACCGTCCGTGCTGTCCAGCGCCGCGGGTGGCTACCGATTACCGACATTGCAGGTCACGCTCGCTTTCGTGGCCGCCTGCGGGGGCGACCAGGAGGTCTGGCGACGGCGCTGGCTCGAAGTGTCGGGCACCCCGCCCCCGCAGGCGGCCTCCCCGCCGCGGCAGCGGGACCTCGCCGGCCGCATGCCGCCTCCGGCGCAGCTGCCGTTGCGGCCGCGGGGGCTCGTCGGCCGCTCCTGGGAGAAGGACCTGCTCAGCGAGCCGGCCGCCGCGCCGATCGTCATCTGCGGTCCGGTGGGCGTGGGCAAGAGCGCGTTCGCGCTGGACTACGCCCATCAGATCGCCGACGAGATGGTCGACGGCCAGCTCTACGCCGATCTCGGATCGACGTCGTCCGACGAGCTGTCCGTGCTGAGCTGCTTCCTGCGGGCGCTCGGCATGCCCGACGAGCAGTTGCCCGACGCCCCGGACCAGCAGGCCGGGCTGCTCCGCTCGATGCTGGCCGAGCGAAAGCTGCTGGTGCTGCTGGAGAACGTGCGCGATGAGCGGCAGGTCCGCCTGCTGCTGGCCGAGACGCGGAGCGGCGCCATGATCGTGGTCAGCCGCAATCCGCTGCTCGGCCTGCGGGATGTCCGCCGCGTGCGGCTGGACGTGCTGCGCCGGCACGACTCCATCGCGATGATCTCCGAGGCCCTGTCCGACCGCGTGGCGGCCGATCTGGTGGACTGCGACCGCCTCGCCGAGCTGTGCGGCGACCTTCCGCTCGCCATCGATATCGCGGTCCGCAAGCTGGTGGCCCGCCCGGACGTTCCGCTGGCCCGGATCACCAGGGGGCCGGCCGACCGGGGCGCGCTGCTGGACTGGCTGCGCATCGGGGACGTCTCCGTGCCCGACCTGCTGCTCTCCGCGTATCTTCCGCTCGGCGGAGCGGCCCGGACGCTGCTGCAGGAACTGGCTCAGCACTCGCCCGGAGGGCCGGCCGGAAGGGCGGATGGTCTCGCTTCACTCGACGAGGAGATGGTGGACGAGGAGGTGGTGGACGAGCTGGCCGCGGCCGGTCTGCTCCGCCATGACGACCGCGCCGGCGCGTACCGGCTCGACCCGCTGGTACGCGCCTTCGTCGTGCGGTACGTGACCCCGAGGACGATCCAGACATCGATCTTCAGTTGACCGGGGCCTTCGCCGATCGCCTCAGTGCGAGCGGCCGGCGAGGCCGGTCCCGTGCAGCTCCAGCGTGCAGCACTTGACGCTGCCGCCCGCCTTGAGCAGCTCGGACATGTCCACGCCGATGGGCTCGAAGCCGTGCTCGCGCAGCCTGCCGATCAGGCCGGTCGCGGCCTGGGGCAAGACCACGTGCCGTCCGTCCGATACGGCGTTGAGACCGAACTCCGCGGCGTCCGCGGCGGTCGCGTGGACGGCGTCCGGGTACAACTCCTCCAGCAGTTCACGGCTCTCGGCCGAGAACGCCTTCGGGTAGTACATGACGGTGTCCTCCGCGAGCACCGTCAGCGCGGTGTCCAGGTGGTAGAACCGCGGGTCGACCAGGGTCAGCCCGACCACGGGGACGCCGAAGTACTCTTGCGACTCACGGTGCGCCCGGAGCGTGGTCCGGAAGCCGGTGCCCGCCAGGATCCTCGATCCGGCGACCAGGTAGTCGCCCTCGCCCTCGTTGGTCCACCGCGCCTGCCGCACGTCGGTGTAGCCGTGCGCCGGGAACCACTCCAGGTACGCCTCGGCCTCGGCGGTGCGTTGCGAGTCGCGGAACCGCGCGACGAGCACCCGGCCGTCCACGACCGTGGCGCCGTTGGCCGCGAACACCATGTCGGGCAGGCCGGGCCGCGGGTCCAGCAGATCGACCCGGTGGCCCAGGCCGGTGAACAGGTCGCGCAGCCCCTCCCACTGGGCGACGGCGAGCCCGGTGAAGGTGGGCTTCTCGGGGTTCATCCACGGATTGATCGAGTACACCACGTCGAAGTACGTCGGCCGGACCATGAGATAGTGCCGGCGGGTCGCCGCGCGTTCCATTCTGTTCTCCCAGTTCGTCTTCGGGCCCGCTCACCGGCCGCCTACCACCACGGGGAATCGGGAAGGTCATTGGTCGCGGGTGACGGTCCCGGGTCTGCCGGGACGCGGTAGCCGCCGTCCACGAACAGCAGCGGTGGCCCGTCGCGACGCGGATCGGCCGCGACGACCTCGCCGACCACGAGGGTGTGGTCGCCGAGGTCGAAGGCGGCCCGCAGCTCGCACTCCATCCAGCTCGCCGAGCGGAACACCAGCGCGCCGGTTCGCGGCCCGGGCGAGGCGGGCAGGGCACCGATCGCGCCCGTCCGCGTCGCCCGGTCCTTGGCCATCACCCGGGCGATCTCGCGGGCACCGTGCGGCAGGATCGACACCGCCCATTTCTTCGTCACCAGCAGGTCGGCCAGGAACAGCGACTCCATCCGCATGCACACCGACACCAGCGGCGGGTCGAGCGACACCGAGCTCAGCGAGTTGATCGTCACCGCGTCGTGGTGCCGTCCGTCCGCCCGGTCGGCGTACGTCGCCGCCACGCACACCCCGGTCGCGAAGCTCCGCATCACCCCGCGCAGATCCGGGGCATCCGGGGGCGCGCCCTCGGCCGCCGCGGCCGGCGATGACCGGGCCACGGCTAGACCGCCTGCGGGGAATCGAAGACCCGGTCCGGGTCGTGGCGGCGCTTGATCTCGGTGAGCCGCGCCAGGTTCGGCCCGTGATAGGCCGACCGCCAGCCGGGCAGGTCCGGGTCGCTGAAGTTGATGTACGACGCGTCCGCCGCGAACTCCCCCATATCCCGATGCAGCTTGGTGAGCCATTCGAGATTGGCGCGCACCGTCTCCGGCGGATCGCCGGGGTCCCACGCCGTGTCCAGCGAGAGCAGGAACAGCGCGTCCCGGTGCGGGAACGCCGTCTCCGTCACCCCGACGCGGTTGATCGCCCCGCCCCAGGTGAACAGCGCCGCCCCGCCGCCGTCCGGATTGCCGCTGCCCGGCCACTCCTCCACCGCGGCCACCAGCGTCCGCACGCCCGCGCCGGACAGCGGCACCGGCGTGGTCCGGGTCCGCACGGCGAACGCGCCGCCCGCTGAGGCGTGCTGCAGGTACTCCACCGCGTCCCAGTACGTCCGGTCCGCGGTGTCCGCCCGGTACGGCCGGACCGCCGCCAGCGCCGGTGCCAGCAGTTCGCGCAGCTCGCCCGCCGGGCCCAGGTGCTGCCCGATCACCGAGACCACGCCGTCGCGGCCGGACGCGCGGCTGATGCCGATACGGGCGGCGAACCGGTCCGGCGCGTCGCGCATGACCTCCTGCATGACGGCCAGCGCGTCGGCGGCGTGCTCCCAGCGCCACAGCACCAGGCAGGTGGACACGTCCATCACGGGCCGGGCCAGGAAGGTGAACGACGTGTTCACCCCGAAGGTGCCGCCACCGCCTCCCCGGCACGCCCAGAACAGGTCCGCGTTCTCGGTCTCGTTGCAGGTCAGGAGCGACCCGTCGGCGAGCACGATCTCCGTCTCGACCAGTGAGTCGCACGTCAGCCCGAGCGCCCGGGACGAGGCCGCGACGCCGCCGCCGAGCACCAGCCCGCCGATCCCGACGTCGTCGGAGTTGCCCAGCGGCACCATCAGGTCGTACTTGCGCAGCACGTCGTGGATGTCCTTGGTCCGGGCACCGCCGCCGACGGTCACCAGCATCGTCGCCGGGTCGACCCAGACCTCGTCCAGGTCCCGCAGGTCGAGTACCAGCCCGGTGTTCACCGAGTGGCCCGCGTAGTGGTGGCCGCCGCCGCGGGCGACGACCGGCACGCGATGCGTCCGCGCCCAGCCGATCGCCGCCGTGACGTCGGCGGCGGAGGCCACCGACAGCACCGCGGCCGGCCGCGTGTCCCGGTACCGCTCGTTGTGCGCCCGGCTCCGGTTGTCGAATCCGTCGTCGCCGGGCAGCCGCAGGCACCCTTCGACGAGCCCGCGCAGGCGCGCCCAGTCGGCCATCAGACCGCTCCCGTCGCATCCGCGGATCCGTCCGCGGCAGACGCGTCCATGGCGGGCGCGTCGACATGCTCGCCTGCGTGGTGGACGGCGGACCCGGGCCCGGGCTCGACCTCCTCCAGGTAGGAGACGCCGATCTCGGCGTGCTCCCCGAACCGCTCCCATTCCTCGCGCAGCAGCAGCCGGCCGTCCGCGCGCCGCTCCGGGATGTTCACGGTGCGCCCGGAGATCACCTCGCCGGTCGCCAGGACCATGACATAGCCCAGCCGCAGCGTGCCGTCCGGCGCGCACGTGCCGGTGACCGTGCCGCGCCGCACCTTCCCGCCGGCGAAGTCGGCCCACACCAGATCGCCGGCCTGCCGGTAGCGGGCGACGGTGCCGTCGCCGCCGCCCGCCCGCTGGAACAGCCGGCCCTCGTAGCCGATCGTCACGCGTCGGCGTCCAGCAGCCCGGCCGGCATCTCCAGGCGGGTGCCCGGCGGCGGCGGCTCGATCTCCTCGGCGTCGATCTCGACCCGCGCCAGCGCGGCGTCGAGCCGCGCGTCACAGGTCGCGGGATCGTCGGCCTCGACCACCACGAAGGAGTGGCGGGCGATGTAGCCGCCCGGCGGCAGCCGCAGCGTCGTCCCGGGGTCGACCATCCGCGACGCCGTGACCAGGCCGGGCGCCTCGGCGGGCACGCGGACCTCGTGCACGACGCAGTCGTGCGCGGGATAGCCGAACCGGATGCCCGCGACGCCGCTCCTCGTCGCCGCGACGTCGGGGCGGTTCCCGGTGGCGGCGTCGACGAGCACGAGGCCGGGGTCGATGCCGGTGGCGATCTTGCCGACGAACGGGATCAGGTCGCCGCCGAGCCGGCCGTTGATCTCGATGATCAGCGGGCCGCGCTCGGTCAGCCGCACCTCGGTGTGGGTGATGCCGTCCTCGATCTCCAGGACGCGGTGCGCGTGGGCGAGGGTGGTGAGCAGCTCCTGGTCGCGCAGCAGCGGGTCGTCCGCGTCGACGACGTGCCCGGTCTCCTCGAAGTAGGGGTACTGGCCGGTGCGCTTGCGGGCGAGGAACATCGGCAGGTACTCGCCCTTGTGGACGGCCGCGTCCACGCTGATCTCCGGGCCGTCCGCGTACTCCTCGACGATCGCGCCGCCGCGGAACTCCTCGTCGCCGATCAGGCTGGCCTCGTGCGCGACGCGATAGGCGTCGTCCAGGGCGGCCTCGTCGGCGGCGAGGACGACCCCCATGCTGGCGCCGAGCGCGCGCGGCTTGACGACGACCGGGTAGCCGATCCGCCTGGCCGCCGAGCGGGCCTGATCCAGGCTGTCGGTCATCTCGAAGGCCGGCTGCAGCACGCCCGCCGCGGTCAGGCGCGACCGGGTGCTGCGCTTGTCGCGGCACCCGTGCACGCCGGGGATGGACAGGCCCGGCACGCCGAACTCGGCGGCCAGTTCGGCCGCCGGCATCACCAGCGGCTCGTCGTAGCAGACCACGCCCGCGATCGTGCGCGTGCGCGCGACCTCGCGGGCCGCGGCCCGCAGCTTGTCGTGGTCGAAGACGTTCACGACGCGGATGTCGTCGAAGTACTCGTGCTGCCAGGTGGGCCTGAGGTTGTTGATCAGCACGAGCTCCAGGCCCGCCGCGCGGGCGCGGGCGCTCGCCGAGCGGATCAGGTACTCGCGGTAGAGCTTCAGCCCACTGCCGATCACCAGCAGCACGCTTTTGGAGGCGTTCATGTCATTCCTTCCGGTCCGGCAGGTGTTGGGTCGTGCCTGGGGTGGCGGGCTCAGGCCGCCGCGCCCAGCAGCGCACCGGCGATCTGGTCGGCGACGAGCGGGGCCGTGCGGAAGCCGTCACCGCCGCTGGCCGCGCGGGCCCAGACCGAGGTCCCGACGCGGACGAGCCGTCCCGCGCCGGTGTCCGCGTCGACCGCGTAGTGGCACCGCTTCACGGCGGCCACCGTGTAGCCGTCCGCATCGGTGAGGATCCCGGCGGCGAGGATCTTCTCGGCCCAGGCCCGTTCGTCCTCGGCGCCCTCGCCGCTCTCGCCGTCCTCGGCACCCTCGGCGCCCTCGTCGGCGGAGGCGACCTCCCGGCAGGCGGCGTCGGTGCTGATCTTGAGTTGGGTTCCGGCGCCGGGCTGGCGAGCCGGTGGGAGGGCATGCCC
>NZ_SMKU01000325.1 GCF_004349215.1 Actinomadura rubrisoli
TATAAGAGACAGGGGGGGTCGCCGGACCCGGGCGACCTGGCCGCCGTCGCGGCGCAGCTGGGACGCGAGCCGCGCGGCATCCGCAGGGTCGCCTACCGGTGCCCCTGCGCGCTGCCCGCCGTCGTCGAGACGGCGCCGAGGCTCCCGGGCGGCACCCCGTTCCCCACGCTGTTCTATCTCACGTGCCCGAAGGCCGCCTCGGCGATCGGAACGCTCGAAGGCGGCGGGCTCATGCGCGGAATGCAGGCCAGGCTCGCCGGCGATCCGTCCCTCCAGGCCGCTTACACCGCCGCCCACGAGGACTACCTGCGCCGCCGCGGCGAGGCCGCCCGCGAGGACGGCATCGAGCCGCTGCCGGAGGGCATGCAGAGCGCGGGCGGCATGCCCGAGCGCGTCAAGTGCCTGCACGCCCTCGTCGCCCACGAGCTCGCCGTGCCCGGCGCCAACCCGTTCGGGCGCGAGGCGCTGGAGGCGCTCCCCGAATGGTGGCGCTCCGGCCCGTGCGTCCGCACGGACGACCCCGGACCCGACCCCGTCCCCCACGCCGAGGAGGCCCAGTGACTCGCGTCGCCGCCATCGACTGCGGGACGAACTCCGTCCGTCTCCTGATCGCCGACATCGCGCCGGGCGAGGACGGCGGCACCCTCACCGACGTGGACCGCCGGATGGAGATCGTCCGGCTGGGGGAGGGCGTCGACCGGACCGGGCGGCTGTCCCCGGCCGCGCTGGAGCGCACCTTCGCCGCGATGCGCCGGTACGCCGCGCTGATCGAGCGGCACGCGGCCGGCGACGGCCCGGTCAAGACCCGGGTGGTGGCGACCAGCGCCACCCGCGACGCCGCGAACCGCGCCGACTTCGTCGACGGCGTCGTCGAGATCTTCGGCGTCGTCCCCGAGGTGATCAGCGGGGACGAGGAGGCCCAGCTGTCGTTCACCGGCGCGACCGGGGAGCTGGCCGGGCTGCGTCCCGCCCGCCCCTACCTGGTGGCCGACATCGGCGGCGGCTCCACCGAGTTCGTCCTGGGCACCGACTCCGCCGACGCCGCCCGCTCGGTCGACATCGGCTGCGTGCGGATGACCGAGCGGCACTTCAAGGACGCCGACCCGCCCTCGCCGCAGCAGATCTCCAACGCCGTCGCCGACATCGACGCCGCGCTGGCCCGCGTCCGCGAGGCCGTCCCCGTGGACGAGGCGCGCACGCTGGTCGGGCTCGCGGGCTCGGTCACCACGGTCGCCGGGATCGCCCTCGACCTGCCGGAGTACCAGCCGTCCCGGATCCACCTGTCGCGCATCACCGCCACACAGGTCCACGAGGTGACGCGGCGGCTGCTGCACGGCACCCGGGCCGAGCGCGCCGAGTTCGGCGTCATGCACCCCGGACGGGTCGACGTGATCGGCGCGGGCGCGCTCATCCTCGACCGGATCATGCGGGAGTACGGGTTCGGCGCCGTCGTGGTGAGCGAGCACGACATCCTCGACGGCATCGCCTGGTCCCTGGTCTAGTCATTCTGGGGGGACGACCCCCCAGACCCCCTTTAGTTCTTAAGCTGCGCCAGCAACGCGGGGATCAGCACCGCGTTCGGGTTCTGCTGCGGGACGTAGAGGACGGGCGCGGTGCCGCTGGACTGCTGGATCCAGACCCGTCCGCCGTCCACCATGGCCCCGGAGATGGCCGACCAGCTGAGCGACACCCGGTTGCCGCGGACGCCGCCGGGGTGGACGGTCAGCCCCTGCGCCACGTCGATCGACTCGCCGGCCCGCACTCGTCCGGCCAGCTCCGACACCAGCCGGTTCTCGGCGTGGCCCTGGCACAGCCCGATGAGCCGCCCCCAGATCCGCTCGGGCTCGCCCTCGGGGCCGGGCGGCCGTCCGGGCATCGCGTCCGGCTCGATGACGATCTCGACGCGGGGGCCGCCGCGGAACGGGTAGCGGCCCGCCTGGAAGATCCACTGGGTGCCGGGCCGCTGGCCATAACCGGACGGGAGCTGCGCCGCCCAGTAGGCCACCCATTCCACCCTCGGCCAGGTGAGCGACGCCGTCCCGTACGCGACGACCTGGTCGTCGGCGTGCAGGTGGAGGCCGCGGACGTTCACGTCGACGGGCTGGACGGCGGGCTGGCGGCCCCAGTCGTTCCGCTGGCCGTAGGGGGCCGCGTGGTAGGGCTCCTGGGTGCGCCGGTCCTGCTCGGACGCCTGTCGTGACTGCTCAGGCGGCCGCAGGCGCGGCGGGCGCAGCGGCTCGGGGTTGAGGCGCTCGGTCCAGTTCTGACCGTCCCACCAGCGCAGGCTGCCGGTTCCGTAGGGGTCGGGATACCAGCCCGGTTGCGACAAAGCCTGCCTCCGCTTCGCAATGCGCGCCGGACACCCACCTCCCCGACCGGCGAACGCATCGTACCGAGCGAAGGTCGCGGACTCATGGAGCATGTGGACACTCGCGCGCGCACCGGGCCGCGCACGCACCGCGCACGGGCCGTGCCTGTAACGCCACCGCCGCCGCGACGATGTGCCGTTGGCCGTGCGAGGATCGGGGGCATGCCAGCCAACGCCCCGTTCGTGCCTCCCGGGTCGGGGTGGCCGGAGGACCCCGCCGCCCCCGGAACGCCCGTCGCGCACGGCGCGGGCGAGGTGATCGAGCTGGCAGCGAAGGCACCGGACCTGGACGAGCTGTGCGCGCGCCAGTCGGTGTGCCGGGCCTGCGACCGCCTGGTGGAGTGGCGGGAGAAGGTCGCGGTGCAGCGGCGCAAGGCGTTCGCGGACGAGGAGTACTGGGGACGGCCAATCGCCGGGTGGGGCGAGGCGGAGCCCCGCATCCTCATCGTGGGCCTGGCCCCGGCCGCGCACGGCGGGAACCGGACCGGCCGCATCTTCACCGGCGACCGTTCGGGCGACTGGCTGTTCGCCTCGCTGCACCGGGTGGGGCTCGCCGCGCAGCCGACCAGCGTGCACGCGGGCGACGGCCAGCGGCTGATCGGTGCCCGGATGGCGGCGACCGTCCGCTGCGCGCCGCCCGACAACAAGCCCACCCCGCTCGAACGCACGACGTGCCTGCCGTGGCTGGCCCGCGAGGTGGAGGACGTCGCGCCGAGCGTGCGCTGCGTGGTGTGCCTGGGAGGTTTCGCCTGGCAGGGCGTGTGGCCCGCGCTCAGGCAGGCGGGGTACGGGCTGCCGCGGCCCCGTCCGGCGTTCGGGCACGGCGCGGAGATCGAGCTGGCGCCGCCGCCTTCGGTGGCCCGCCGCGACCCCGTCCTGATGCTGGGCTGCTACCA
This sequence comes from Actinomadura rubrisoli, assembly GCF_004349215.1. Lineage (GTDB taxonomy): Bacteria > Actinomycetota > Actinomycetes > Streptosporangiales > Streptosporangiaceae > Spirillospora > Spirillospora rubrisoli. Next base: position 3,265 of record NZ_SMKU01000325.1, read on the forward strand.
CCCGAGCCAGCAGAACACGTTCACGGGCCGGGTCACCGAGAGCATGCTCGACGACGTCTTCAAGCGCGCGCGGGACTACTAGTAGGCGGTTTCCGCCCCCCAGAGGACGGCGGGGCAGGGCCTGGCCAAGCGGCCGGGGCCGGCGAGCCGATCCCCGCGACGGCCCGCCTTCCGCGGCCGCTTGGCGCCCCCGTCCGGCCCTGTCCCCACTGTCTTCTTTCTTGTGATACATCGGGTGAGATGCCGGAGCGGGGGGAGAAGTTCGCAGGCAACGGGTGGTGATCGCCGGACGATCTGGAGCAAGATCGGTGAGGCCGCCGTGTATGCGGGTATCGCTCCCGTTATGCCTTCCGAGCGCACCACCGGTTCCGCCAAGCACCTCGTGATCGTCGGCGGCGGGTACGTCGGCATGTACACGGCCCTGCGCCTGCAGAAGAAGCTGCGCTCCGAGCTGCGGCGCGGCGAGGTCGTCGTCACCGTCATCGACCCGCAGTCCTACATGACCTACCAGCCGTTCCTGCCGGAGGCCGCGGCGGGCAACCTGGAGCCCCGGCACGTCGTGGCGCCGCTGCGGCGGGTCCTGCGGCGCTGCCGGATCCTGAACGGGTTCGTGACGCGGATCGACCACGCCTCGCGGACCGTCACCGTCCGTCCGGCGGGGGCGTCCTCGACCGGCGCCCCCTCCCGGGAGGTCGGCTACGACCTGCTCGTGGTGGCCCTCGGCTCGGTGTCCCGGACGCTGCCGATCCCCGGCCTCGCCGACTGCGGGATCGGCTTCAAGACCGTCGAGGAGGCCATCTTCCTGCGCAACCACGTCCTGCACCAGCTCGACATCGCCGCGTCCAACCCCGCCGACGAGGAGATCAGGCGCCGGGCGCTCACGTTCGTGTTCGTCGGCGCCGGGTTCGCGGGCATCGAGGCGCTCGCCGAGCTGGAGGACATGGCGCGGGACGCCTGCAAGTGGTACCCGGACATCGACGCGGACGAGATGCGCTGGATGATGGTCGAGGCGACCGGCCGGATCCTGCCCGAGGTCGGCCCCGAGATGGGCCGCTGGACCGCCGAGGCGCTGCGCCGCCGCGGCATCGAGGTCAAGCTGGAGACGCTGCTCAAGTCGGCCGAGAACCGGCACATCGTGCTGAGCGACGGCGAGGAGTTCGACGCGGGCACCCTCGTGTGGACGGCCGGGGTGAAGCCGCACCCGGTCGTCCGGGAGAGCGACCTTCCGCTGGACGACAAGGGGCGTATCAAGGCGACCGCCGAGCTGACCGTCGAGGGGCTCGACCACGTCTACGCGGCGGGCGACAACGCGGCCGTGCCCGACCTGACCGACACCGGCGACTTCACCGCGCCGAACGCCCAGCACGCGGTCAGGCAGGCCAAGCGTCTCGGCGACAACATCGTGGCCGACCTGCGCGGCAAGTCCCGAAAGCCCTATGTGCACGCCTATGTCGGGTCCGTGGCCGGGCTCGGCCTGCACAAGGGCGTCGCGAACGTCTACGGGGTGAAGCTCAGGGGGATTCTCGCCTGGCTCATGCACCGCACATACCATTTGTCGCGGATGCCGACCGTCAACCGCAAGTTCCGGATCACCGCGGACTGGACGCTCGCACTGTTCTTCCGGCGCGAGATCGTCTCCCTCGGCGAGCTGGAGTGGCCGCGCCAGGAGTTCGAGCTGGCGGCGGGGAGGCGCCAGGACGTCTGATACCGGCCCCCCGAGGAGGCGTGCCCGACCATGCACGACGGAGTCGCCTCCAGGCTGGCGCCCCTGCTCACCAAGATCATGCTCGGCGAGGGCCGGGAGGCCGCCGGGGAGCTGCCCATCCAGGTGAGGGCCTGGGACGGCAGCTCGGTCGGCCCGCCCGGCGCGCCCGCGTTCGTGATCCGGCACCGGCGGGCGCTGCGGCGGCTGCTGTGGAAGCCGGGCGAGATGGGCCTCGCCCGCGCCTACGTCGCAGGCGAGCTGGACATCGAGGGCGACGTCTTCGCCGCCCTCGACGCCGTCCAGCAGGTGATGCGCAGCGGCGACCGCCCGATCCGGCTGAGCGGCGACGACAAGCGCGACATCGTCCGGACGGCAGTGACGCTCGGCGCCGTGGGACCCGAGCCGAAGCCGCCGCCCGAGGAGTTCCCGCCGGCGCGGACCGGTGACGGGCCCGGCGGCCCGATGGCCGGGCCGGCGGCGTTCTTCGCCCGGCTGCTGGGGGACGGGACCGCGCACGGGACGGGCCTGTGGGACCAGGCCGTCGACCTGGACGAGGCCCAGCGCGCCGCCCACGAGGCCGTCGCCGAGCGGCTCGGCCTGTTCCCCGGCGCCCGGCTGCTCGACCTGAGCTGCGGCTGGGGCGCGTTCGCCAGGTACGCCGCCGCCAAGCACGGCGCCCGCGTGGTCGGGCTGGCCCGCACCCCCGAGCAGGCCGAGCACGTCCGGACGCAAGCGGGCGGGACCGGCGTGCAGGCCCGCGGCTGGGACCTGGCCGAGGCCGGGGACGGGCCCTACGACGCGATCGTCGGGCTGGCGGGCGTCGAGTCCATCGACCGCGACCCGCCCCGCCTGTTCGAGCTGCTCGCGCCCGGCGGACGGCTCGTCCTGCAGCAGCCCGTCCGCCGCCCCGGCCCGCACCGGATCAGGCGCACGTTCACCACCAGCTACATGTTCCCCGAGGACGGCGAACTCCGGCCGCTCGGCGAGATCGCCGGCGAGCTGGAGGACGCTGGCCTCGAAGTGCGAGCCGTGACGGCGCTGCGCGAGCACCACGCGCGGACGCTGCGGGCGTGGGCGGCCAACCTCCAGCGGCACTGGACGGAGTGCGCGCGGCTCACCGGCACCGGCCGCGCCCGCGTCTGGCTGCTCTACCTGGCCGCCTCCGCCCTGGCCTGCGAGAGCGGCCGCATCGGCATGCACGAAATCTGCGCTATTCGCCGGGATCGCGATGGCCGTGCGGGAACCACCCTCGTGGAAGGGCGCGCCGTAATGGGCCGTTGAACCGCGCCTTTTCCCGCTCCGTCCATGATGCTCGGAAGCCCGCGAGATGGGCGCTGACCTGCACGTTCACCGCTCGCCCGGCGGAGTGGGACGCCACCGGGCGCGAATGGGGTCTCAGTCGAATATCACTCCGCCTAAGACCCAATGCGCGGCCGGTATGATTGCGCCGCCCCTGTAGCCCAATGGCAGAGGCAGGCTCCCTAAAAGAGCCTACGTGTCGGTTCGAGTCCGACCAGGGGCACCAGGACCGGCCGGCGCTCTGCCAGGGGTGCCGGCCGGCGGTGCCCCGATCACCCACCATGAGGGTGCGGTCACACCGCGATGACCGGAGGCCGGGCGGCGGGCTGTTTACACTGGACTCAGATCGGCCGATATGGAGGCTCCGATGGAGAGCAGAAACCCGGCGTTCCGGGGGCAGTCCTTCCAGCAGAGATCCGGAGGCCCGGGATACGGCGCGCCCGGCTACGGCGCGCAGGGCCCCGGCGGCCAGATGTACGGCGGCCAGGGGTACGGCGCGCCCGCCTACGCGCCGCCGGACACGCGGCCCATGACCATGGACGACGTCGTCGTCCGCGGATTCGCGACCCTGGTCACGCTGGCGGTCGCCGCCGCGCTGGCCTGGACGCTCGTCCCCACCCGGCTCGCGGCGCCCGTGCTGATCGTCGCGCTCGTCGCCGAGATCGGCATCTGGGCGTTCATCACCTTCGGCCGCAAGGCCAACGCGCCCATGGTGCTGACGTTCGCCGCCGTCTACGGCGTCGCGGTCGGCATCATCAGCCACTCCTACAACGACGTCTACCACGGCGTGGCCTTCCAGGCCGTGATCGGCACCGCGCTGGCGTTCGGCGCGACGCTCGCCGCCTACACGCTGCGCATCGTCCGGGTGACGCCCAAGTTCGCCCGGTTCGTCATCGCGGCGGGCCTCGCCCTGATCGCGCTGATGCTCGTCAACGTGCTCGTGCACGCCTTCGGCGGGGACGACGGGATCGGCATCCGCGACCCGAGCAACCCGCTGGCGTACGTGTTCAGCGTCGCCGCGATCCTCGTCGGCTGCTTCTTCCTGCTGCTGGACTTCGACTCGATCGAGTCCGGCGTCCGGACGGGCGCGCCGGAGAAGTTCGCCTGGTACTGCGCGTTCGGCCTGGTGCTGAGCCTGGTGTGGATCTACCTGGAGATGCTCCGGCTCCTCAGCTACTTCTACGGCGGCAGAGACTAGCTTCTACGGCGGCAGAGACCAGCCGTACCGCCCTGCCCCGGACATCGATCGGCCCCTCGCCGCGGCGAGGGGCCGATCGTCTGTGGGATCTCTGCGCCAGGGTCGTGGCGGCATGTCGGCACGACGGCGGGGGTCATCCGTTGACGGGATCCCACCAAGTCTGTGTGTGAGGTACTTCAGTAGTGGCGAGCGCGGCGCGTCCGCTCGTGTTCGCGCACCAGCGCGGCGGCGTAGCCGTGGGACAGGTTGTGTTCATCGGCCAGCCAGCTACAGCGTTCCTCGCAGCGGGAGAACGACGGTCCGTTCTCGATGGCGGTGAACCACTCGGGGATGTCACGTCCTGTGACTTGCGGAATACGGGCGATCAGCTTGCTGTGCGTCTCCGGCGAGTGGTTCAGTGACAATTGGCACCTCCAGGTCGCGGGGCTCTTCCTGCCGACTCTGCAACAGAGGCCGGGATGTGACAACCCCCTAACGGGGACCTATCCAATGCGTTACGTAGATCGTTCGTAACGGAGATATCCTCCGGTAAACGCGCAGGTGGCCCGCACGCCCGTGCCCCAGGGCGTTTCGCGCGCGGGCCGCGCCGCACGGTGACCACCGGCTCAGGACAGGCGCTCCAGCACCATCGCCATGCCCTGGCCGCCGCCGACGCACATGGTCTCCAGGCCGAACTGCTTGTCGTGGAACGCGAGGCCGTTGAGCAGCGTCGAGGTGATCCGGGCGCCGGTCATGCCGAACGGGTGGCCGACCGCGATGGCGCCGCCGTTGACGTTCAGCTTGTCCAGGTCGATGCCCAGGTCCTCGGCGGACGGCAGCACCTGCGCGGCGAACGCCTCGTTGATCTCGACCAGGTCGATGTCGTCGATGGTCATGCCCGCCTTGGCCAGGGCCCGGCGGGAGGCGCCCACCGGGCCGAGGCCCATGATCTCGGGCGAGAGGCCGGTGACGCCGGTCGAGACGATCCGGGCCAGCGGGGTGATGCCGAGCTCGGCGGCCTTGGTGTCGCTCATGACGACGACCGCGGCGGCACCGTCGTTCAGCGGGCAGCAGTTGCCGGCGGTGATCGTCCCGTCCGGGCGGAAGACCGGCTGGAGCTGCGACACCTTCTCGTAGGTCGTGCCGGGCCTCGGCCCGTCGTCCTTGGCGACGACCGTCCCGTCCGGGAGCGTGACCGGGGTGATGTCCTTCTCCCAGAACCCGTTGGCCAGGGCCTTCTCGGCGAGGTTCTGCGAGCGGACGCCGAACTCGTCCTGCGCCTGCCGGGTCACGCCGCGCAGCCCGGCCACGTTCTCGGCGGTCTGGCCCATCGCGATGTAGACATCGGGAAGAGCGCTGTTCCCGCGCGGGTCACTCCACACCGGCGCGCCCCCTTCGGCCGCCTTGGCGGTGCGCTCCTGGGCCCCGGCGAACAGCGGGTTCTGAGTGTCGGGCAGCCCGTCGCTGCTGCCCTTGGCGAAGCGGCTGACGGTCTCGACGCCCGCCGAGACGATGACGTCGGCCTCGCCCGCCTTGATCGCGTGCAGCGCCATCCGGGTGGTCTGGAGGGAGGACGAGCAGTACCGGGTGATCGTGGCGCCGGGCACCTCGTCCCAGCCGAGCAGCACCGACACGACGCGGGCCATGTTGTAGCCCTGCTCGCCGCCGGGCAGCCCGCAGCCGAGCAGCAGGTCGTCGATCTGGGACGGGTCCAGCTGCGGGACCTTCGCCATCGCGGCGGTGATCATCTGGGCGGTGAGGTCGTCGGGCCGGATGTCCTTGAGCGACCCCTTGAAGGCGCGGCCGATCGGTGAGCGCGCGGTGGCGACGATGACTGCCTCGGGCATGTGAGGGTCTCCTGTCTCAGCGGCCGGTGACGGCGACCGGGCGGCCCCGCCGGGCGGGACGGTGTTACTCGCCGGTCATCAGCAATCTAGCTGCTGTGTCAGGGGGCGTACATGCCGGGTCCCCTCTACGCTGACATTGAGTCCAATAAGGGTCGGCCTACTCATTCCCGCCCCATGGTTCCGGCCCGCGGGGACGTCAGGGGCCGTACATGCCGGGACTGCCGCCCGCCGCGTCACGGACCGCGTGCAGGGCGCCGCGCTCGTCCCGCCAGACCCGCCAGCCGTCCACCGCGCCGGTGTACCAGCCCGGAGGCGCCCCAGGCGATGCGATGCGCCGTCCCGTGGACACGTCGTACGCGCACAGCGCCGCGATCGGGTAGAACCCGCGCAGGCCCGAGATCCTCAGCTCGGACGGGCTCATCGTGCAGAACGACCACGCGCGCATCCCCTTGACGTCGGCGGGCGCCGCGTCCCGCAGCGCGAACGCCGTGCCGGGCCGGCCCTGCGCGAGGAAGCCCAGCTTGCTGAGGTCGGCGGGGAACGACACCCACCAGGGCGTTCTGGGCGCCTTGTCCGCCGCGATGGCGCCGGTCGTCCGTCCGGTGCGCGGATCGAGCTGCTCGAACCCGCCGTACGCGCCCGCCGCGGTCACCTGCCGGGCGATCAGCGCGACGGCCGGATTGGCGCTCGGATAGACGCGCAGCAGCCGCTTGCGCGTCCACACGGGTTTGCCGTCGCCCAGCCGCAGCCCGAAGAAGCCGAACGCCGACAGCGCCCCGCGCCTTCCGCCCTGGTAGGGCGCGAGGTACCCGACCAGCACGTCCGACGGGCCGGTCAGCGCACCGAACGCCCAGCCGCCCGACAGGTTCACGCGCCCGCCGACCGCCCGCTCGACCGGGAAGCTCCACAGCGTCCTGCCCGACGCCAGGTCGCGTGCCTCAAGCGACGGATGCCCGGCCATGCGGAACACGACGGCCCTGGACGCGTCCGCCCACTCCACCTCGGCGATCCCGGCCATCTTCCACCGCGCCCGCCCGGTCGCCGGATCCAGGACGACGAACCGCGCGTTCTTCCGCGCGGTGAACTCCGAGACGCACACCCCCGCTCCGCAGCCCACCGGCCCGAACGTCGAATCGACCGGCCGCGCCCACTTCTGGGCACCCGTGCGCGCGTCCCGCGCGACCAGCGTCGCCTTCCACCTGCCCGTCCGCTGCGGCTCCAGCGCGACCACGACCCCGCCGCCCGGCCCGTCCACCACCGCGGGCGGCTGGACGCCCATCCCGGTCAGCCGTCCGACCATGGTCGCGGGACGCGCCCACAGCCGCCGTCCCTTCGCCAGGTCGTAGACGGCCGTCTCCAACGAGCCGTCTTCGCGCAGCCCGGTCACCGCCGCGACACCCGCCCCGGCCATGGGCCGGCTCACCACGTTCACGTCCGCGCCCGTCCACCCCTGGGCGGCCT
>NZ_SMKU01000326.1 GCF_004349215.1 Actinomadura rubrisoli
GGTGGGCGATCACGGCATCGAGGAAGCGGACGGCGCAGGGGTGGTCGACGTAGCCGAAGCCGGCGATCAGGCCGGACATCTTCTCCTCGGGCTGGTCGAGGTAGCCGAGGCTCCGCAGCATCTCCGGGGCGGGCGTCCCGGCGTCGAGGCTCATCGCGGCGAGGTCGAGGAGCGCCCACACGCTGGAATCGCGGTGCGGCGCGCAGGCCCGCTCCTCCTCGTCCGGGGTCAGCAGGCCGTGGGCCAGCGCGCCCAGCCGGGGATCGCCCGCGAGGGCGAGCAGGGCGCGGCGGCCCTCGGTTCCGAAGGGTCCGCCGAACGTGCCCGCCAGCAGGTCGAGCCCGGCGTGCCGGGCCATCGGGCCGACCTCGCAGAGCGCCGCGCGGATCTCCGCGATGCCGGTCTCCACCGAGCGCCCGGAGAGCCAGCCGTCGACCTCCTCCAGGAGGTCGTCGATCCGGTAGCACACCAGCGCCTCCAGCAGGGTCGCCGCGTCCGCGTCGGCGAAGGACCCCACCACGGGGATCGTCAGCCCGGTCGCCTCCTGCAGCAGGGTGTGGCAGACGAGCCTGCCCAGGGGAGTGATGGCCACCTTCGCCTCGTGCAGTTCCAGCAGCGCGGCATGGGCGAGCGCGTTGAGATGGAGGTGGACCCCGGCCTGCGTCTCGTCGTCCAGGAGCGGGACGACGCTGTCCTGGTGCACCGGCTTGCCGAGGACGTACAGCAGGAGCAGGAGGTTCGTGCTGAGCCCCTCCTCGTCGGGCCCGACCCGGCCGACACCGCTCCAGGCGTCCAGCATCGCGATGACGAACCGCTTCCAGGCGTGCAGCGCCGCCTCGGGGTCGGGGCCCGTGATCGCGACCGCGTCGGGGCCCGGCCACACGAGCGAGCGGGCCTTGTCGACGTGCAGGATGCCGGCCTGCACCAGCACGTCCCAGAACTGCCGGACGCCCTGCGCCACCTCCGCGGACTCCGGCGGGCCGTGGGTCCCGCCTCCGCAGGTGATGCTGAGGAAGTTCTCGAAGTCGGCCGGATAGGCGTGCGGGCCGACCTCGCGGCCGGGGCGCGCCCAGTCGATCTGCGCCTTCACCACCCGGTGCAGCTCGGACTCCCGGGCCGCGGCGAGCAGCGGCGCCGTCGGGGCGAGGCGTACCGGGGGAATGGGGACGAAGGGGGCGTGGGAGGTGCGCGTCAGGTAGGTCCGCCGCGGGGGCCCCTGCTCTATCGCGCGTCCGATCAGGTCCTCGCGAATCGCGTGAGTGGAGGTCACAACTCACGAAGCGTAGGGCAACGATCACCCAGGGGAAGGCCGGATGGCGAACTCGGCCTGCCCCGGTGCGCGGGCGCCGGTTCTACCTGCCCTTCTCGGGAACGTACAGGCGGATGTCGTCGACCGACGCCGACCCCTCGTAGTAGTTCAGGTGCGGGTCGCCGATGATGAAGGAGTCGGGATAGGCCGAGCCCTTGGGCCAGGTGTGCTCGGTCGTGTACGTCCCGGCGGGGCCCGTGTGGGTCAGCTTGCGGTCGAATCGCCCGTCGTACTCGCCGGGCGTCTGGTTGTAGTGCCAGATCGGACGGCCGTTCTCCACGAAATCGTGGTGGACGCGCAGCGTGGCCTGCCCGATATGGAGGAACGGGCCGCTCATTTCGAGCGTGTACCCGGTGCGGTCGCGTTCCACGGCGAACCGGTAGGCGGCCTTGGGCAGCAATTCAGGCTGGAGTTCGGCACTGGTGAGATGTCCTTGGAATCGCCGTCCCGGTCCGTACGGCTTGTCCATGGAGACGTTCCCGCACCTGGTCTTGATGTAGTACTCGTTGCTGATGTTGTTGTTGGCCGCCTCGCGGAACCGGTCGCCCCGCGGGAACAGCGCGTTGACGCCGTTGAAGGTGCCGTCGAAGGTCCGGTAGATCCGGCCGGTCCTCGGGTCGCACGTCCCGGCGTTCTTCCAGCGCTCGTCGTCGCTGTAATAGCCGTCCATGATGACCTTGCGCCGGTAGTGGACGCCGGGATTGCCGTGCGGCGCGGGCGTCGCGTAGTCGAGGATCGTCAGGTAGTAGAACCCGTTCTCCCGCGTCACGTCGGGGTAGTCGCAGCGCGTCTTGCCGGGCAGCGCGCCCTGGAACGTCCACGGGTACCGGGTCTTGCAGGGCTCCCTGGTGTAGCCGTTGTGCCTGCCGCCGTAGTCGAAGCCGCCGCCCCGCTTGCCGCCGAAGTCGATCCCGCGCAGCGTCATCTCCACGCGGTAGCGCGGTGGCAGCGGGCGGCTGGGGCGGATCAGCACCCCGGCGTCCCAGCTCGGCTCGGAGATCCGCGCGGCCTTCTGCCCGCCCGGCAGGCGCGCGGTCGACAGGCCGGGCCGCGAGTCGGGACGCCCGTTCCGGTCCTTGTCGACGGCGGCGACCTCGGCGGTCAGCCAGCCCCGGGTGCCGAACGCGACGCGCTTGCGGAACACGTTCAGACCGGCGAGCCGCTTCGCGAACAGGGGCCCGCTGATCTTCTTCCAGGCCTCGCCGTCGTCGTCGAACGCGTCGACGTGCCACGGGCTGCGCGGCCCCTGGGGATCCAGGCGCCACGGGGCGCCGTCGACCTTCAGCGGCCGGTCGAAGCCCTCGTGGTCCACCAGGACCCAGCCCTTGCGCGCGGCGCCGTCCCCCTGCCCGGCGGTCCCGGACGCGGTCCCGTGCGCGGTCCCGGCGGCGCTCGGCGAGCCCGCGGAGGCGGCTGCCACGGCGGTCGCTCCGGCGGCCGCGACGGCGGCTTTCCAGCATCTCCTCAAGACGTGCCTCCCCATCCCAGGAAAACCGGGGTGCGCCGCGCTCCCGAATAGGCGCGGTCCGTACCGGCCACGCCAGCGCACCCTAAGTCCAGCGCACCTTGAGTTCATGTGGCGCTCGCCGTCCGGCACCAGAATTTGGCCGTTCTTTGGACAGCGCACCGAAGCCTCGTCGGCAGAATGACCGGCTTCTACCAGTGCGGGTATAGCTGGCTGTACCGGATGTGTGCGCGCTCGCACTCCATAAAGAGGGGTGCCCGCTCTCTCGTGGGCCCGGTCTCCCGCCTCCTACCGTGTTCAGGTCATCGCGGAAGCGATGCGAGCATCGATTTTCACTAGGGGGTTCGCGGCTTATGCGGAAAAGAATGGGCACGAAAATCACGGCCACTGCGTTCGCCACCGCACTGCTCGGTGCCGGGCTGGCGCTGCCGGCGGCGGCCGGGCCGAGGCCGGCGCAGGACACGTTGCAGGATCGGGTGAACGCCGTCCAGAGGACCCGGACGGTCGGGGTGCAGGCCCAGCAGACCGGGCCCGGCGGGACCGAGTACGCCACCGCCGGGCAGGCCGACACCTCCACCGGCGAGCCCGTGCGGCCGGGCCAGGCGTTCCGGATGGCCAGCACCACCAAGACGTTCGTCGCCACGGCGGTGCTGCAACTGGCCGGGCAGGGCAAGCTGTCCCTGGACGACACCGTCGAGCGCTGGCTGCCGGGCGTGGTGTCGGGCAACGGCCACGACGGCTCCAAGATCACCGTCCGGCAGCTGCTGCAGCACACCAGCGGGGTGTTCAACTACACCGCCGACTTCCCCCCGCTCACCGACAAGGAGGCGTTCAAGGCCAACCGCTTCACGACCTGGACCGCCGAGCAGCTGGTGGCCATCGCGATGCGGCACCAGCCGGCCTTCCCGCCCGGCACCTCGTGGGGATACTCCAACACCAACTACATCCTGGCCGGAATGATCATCAGGAAGGCGACCGGGCGCACCTGGCAGGAGCAGGTGACCCAGGGCATCATCGAGCCGCTGGGGCTGGCGCGCACCACCGCTCCGTCCACCTTCCCCTACATCCCGGGCCCGCACATGCACGGCTACTCCGACTTCGGGGTCGGGGGAGAGGTGGTCGACGTCACCGACTGGAACCCCTCGGGGGGCGAAGCGGCCGGGGCCATGACCGGCACCACCGCCGACCTGACCCGCTTCTTCCGCGCCCTGATGGACGGCCGGCTGCTGCGCCCGGCGCAGCTGGCCGAGATGAAGACAACCGTGCGGGCCGAGCCGCTGGACGTGGTGTGGCCCGGCGCGCGCTACGGGCTGGGGCTGCTCCAGGTGCCGCTGACCTGCGGCGGGAGCTACTATGGCCATCCCGGCGACCTTTCGGGCTACACCACCAGGAACGCCGTCAGCGGCGACGGAGGGCAGGCGATCGTGGTGGAGGCGACCGGTGACGGCACCCCCGACGACCTGTCCACCCAGCGCGCCTTGAACTCCCTGATCGACAAGGGGTTCTGCCCCACCGACACGAAGTAGGGCCGCGCGCCACCGCCGAGGCCGTCCGGGGCGGGCGGCCTCGGCGCTCGCGGCCGTCAGGGACGGCGGTTCCGGTAGTGCTGGACGATCAGCGCGCCACCGCAGGCCAGGGCCGGGATCCCGAACGCGGCGCCGACGAGCACGGCGGCGCCCTCGCTGAACGACGCCATCGCGCCGGCCGCGGTGATCACCAGCAGCAGCCACAGCACCGGCCGGACGATCCCCATGCGCGGGCGCGCGGCCGATTCCCCCGAGGACGCGGAGGGCGCAGGGGACGTGGAGGGCACGGAGGACGCGGAGGACGGTTCGGAGGGGTTGCGGGGGGCCGTCATACGCGTTCTCCTTGGTCAGCGCTCTGGTCGACGGGGAACACGCTAGGAACCTTGATCGTGAAAATCGATCCAGGCCACCGAGCCGTATTCGGTACAGCAGGCTGTACCTCGCCGCCGACGCTCTTACGCCAGGAGCCGCGCTGTCCTAGCGTCTCGGGCTAGGAGGTTGCGATGGCCGCGAACGAGTCCGGATCGGCCGTCCCCGAGCGGGGCGGCGGAGCGAACGCGGCTGCGCGCGCCCGCGTCGCGCTGGACGCCGTCGAACACCTCGTCGGCGGCCTCGGCACGGCCCTGCTGGCGCTCGCCGCCTCGGTGTGGGTCATCCTGGTCGGGCTCGCGTGCGCCGCCGGTGTGGGCCTGCTGCTGGCGCCGACCGTGCCGCGCGTCGTCCGGGCCGTCGCCGACCGGGAGCGCTCGCGGCTGTCCCGCTGGGGTCCGGAGGTCATCAGTCCCGGGCCCTTGGCGGCCGGTGCGCGCGCCGCCCTCGCGGATCCGACCGTCCGGCGGGAACTGCACTGGGTGTTCGTGCACGGCACGCTGGGCCTGGTCCTCAGCGTGGCGGCGGTGACGGCGATGCTCAACGCCGTCCAGGACATCACCTACCCGCTGTGGTGGCGGTTGCTGCCGCCCGACGACGTCAACCCGACCCTGGTGCTGTGGGCCGTGCGGGACGACACCGACGCCCTGGCGGTCACGGTCCTCGGGCTGGGGCTGGCCACCGCCTTCCTGGTGCTCGGACCGGGCATGGCCCGGTTGCAGGCGTGGCCGGGGCGGTGGCTGCTGGCCCCGGCCGCCGACGCCGACCTGTCGCTGCGGGTCGCGCAGCTGTCGGCCACCCGCGCCGCCGCGCTGGACGCCCACGCGACGGAGCTGCGGCGCATCGAGCGCTCCCTGCACGACGCGGCCCAGAACCGGCTCGTCGCCGTCACGGTGCTGCTCGGCGCGACACGCCGCGCGCTGGCCCGTGATCCCGCCGCCGCGGAGGCCACCCTCGAACGCGCCCAGGAGGCCGCCGAGCAGGCACTGGCCGAGCTCCGCACCGTCGTGCGCGGCATCCTGCCGCCCGTCCTGGCCGACCGGGGGCTCGCCGGGGCGCTGGCCGGGCTCGCTGCGGACTGCGGGATCCCCTGCCGGGTCGACGTCGACCTGCCCGGCCGCTGCGCCGCGTCCGTCGAGGCGACCGCGTACTTCGTGACGGCCGAGGCGCTCACCAACATCTCCCGGCACAGCCGGGCCCTGCGGGCCAAGGTGATCGTCCGCCGGCTGGGCCAACGGCTGTCATTGTGGATCGAGGACGACGGGGTCGGCGGTGCGGACGAGCGGGAAGGGTCCGGCATCGCCGGCATCCGCGGCCGGGTCGAGGCGCACGACGGCCGCCTCGTCCTGACCAGCCCTCCCGGCGGACCGACGACCCTCTACGTGGAGCTGCCATGCGGATCGTGATCGCTGAGGACGACCCCCTGCTGCGCGAGGGGGTGGCGCTGCTGTTACGCGCCGAGTCCCTGGACGTGGTGGCCACCACCGACTCCGCGGCCACGTTCCTGGCGGCCGTCGACGCCCACAAGCCCGATGTCGCGGTCGTCGACGTCCGGATGCCGCCGACCCACACCGACGAGGGGATCAAGGCGGCGGTCGAGGCGCGGCGCCGCCAGCCCGGCCTGGCCGTCCTCGTGCTGTCCGCCTACGTCGAGCACACGTTCGCCGCCGAGCTGCTCACCGGCGGCGCCGACGGGCTCGGCTACCTGCTCAAGGAGCGGGTCGGGCGCGTCGAGGAGTTCCTCGGCGCGCTGCACCGGGTGGCCGCCGGGGGCACGGCCATCGACCCGGACGTCATCTCGCAGCTGCTCACGCGCATCCGTCCCGACAGCGCGCTGGAGCGGCTGACCTCCCGGGAACGGGGCGTGCTCGCCCTGATGGCCGAGGGGCTGGGCAACGCCGCCATCGCCGAACGGCTCTTCGTCGCAGAGGGGACCGTCCATAAGCACATCCGCAACATCTTCGCCAAGCTCGACCTCGCGCCCACGGACCAGGCGGACCGCAGGGTCGTGGCCGTCCTGCGCTACCTGGAGGAGACCCAGCGCCGCCCCTGACCCTCCGCCCGGCCCGCCCGGCGCCGAGCGCTCGACCGGCGGTGCGCTCTCCACCGGCAGTGCGCGTGGTTCGTTGGAGCGAACTGAAGCGGGCCGTCCTCCTTGTGGGTCTCCACGAAGCCCGGTGCGGACGAGCGACCTAGTGTTCCGGAACATCGCCGCTTCGGGAACCCGGCGGCGGGGAGACGGGGGAGGCACGATGAGGGATGCCAGAAGCACGATGATCGACGACATCGAGCGCCTGGTCCGCGTCGAGTCGCCGTCCGCCGACCTCGACGCGGTGGCGCGGGCCGCCGACGCCGTCACCGCGCTGGGGACGGCGCGGATCGGCGCGGAGCCGGAGCGGATCGTCCTGCGGGGGCACACCCATCTGCGCTGGCGGCTCGGTCGCGGGCCGCGGCGGGTGCTGCTGCTCGGCCATCACGACACGGTGTGGCCGCTCGGCTCGCTCGACACCCGCCCGTTCGAGGTGCGCGACGGCGTGCTGCGCGGCCCCGGCTGCTTCGACATGAAGGCGGGCCTGGTGATGGCCCTCCACGCGATCGCCGCGCTGGACGACCCCGACGGGGTGACGCTGCTGGTCACCGGCGACGAGGAGATCGGCTCCCCCTCGTCCCGGGGGCTGATCGAGTCCGAGGCCGCCGGATGCGCCGCCGCCCTGGTGCTGGAGGCCGCCGCCGAGGGCGGGGCGCTCAAGACCGAGCGCAAGGGGACGTCGCTGTACGAGGTGCTGGTGCGCGGGGTCGCCGCGCACGCCGGTCTCGAACCCGAGCGCGGGGTGAACGCGACGATCGAGGCCGCGCACCAGATCCTCGCGGTCGCCGCCATCGCGCGCGCCGAGGCCGGCACGACGGTGACCCCCACCCTGCTCCGCGCCGGGGACACCACCAACACGGTCCCGGCGTCGGCGCGGCTCGCCGTGGACGTGCGGGTCCGCGACGCCGCCGAGCAGGCCCGGGTGGACCGCGCCATGCGCGGGCTCTCGCCGGTCCTGGACGGCGCGTCGCTCGTGGTGGGCGGCGGGGTGAACCGTCCGCCCCTGCCGGCGTTCGCCTCCGCGGAGCTGTTCGGCCGCGCCGCGGCGCTCGCCGACCGGCTCGGCGTCGGCCCGCTGACCTCCGCCGCCGTGGGCGGCGCCTCGGACGGCAACTTCACCGCCGGCGCGGGAACGCCCACGCTCGACGGGCTGGGCGCGGTGGGCGGCGGCGCGCACGCCGACCACGAGCACGTCCTGATCGCCGAGCTTCCCCGCCGCACGGCGCTCCTCAGCGCGCTCGTCCGCGACCTGCTCGGCACGCACCCGCCCTCGCGGCCGGACGAGGAGGCGGCGGACGGCGGGCCCGCAGGATGACGAACGTCTTCACCTCCACCGACCTCGCGGCCATCGCGGCTCCTTTCGGCGGCACCGTCCAGGACGTCACGGTCGACGCGGTCAGAGCCGCCGACGCGGCGGCGCGCAAGGCGGGCGTCCGCGTCCGCACGATCGGCGACCTGGCCGGCCTCGACGCGGTGCGCCTGCAGTTCGAGGGGATCTGGCGGCCGGCCGGCGGGCGCGCCCCGATGACCAGGGAGCTGCTGCGCGCGATGGCCAAGGCGGGCGGCTACGTCTCCGGCGCCTTCGAGGACGGCGAGCTGGTCGGGGCCTGCGTCGGGTTCTTCGGCCCGCCTCCGGACGAGGCCCTGCACAGCCATATCGCGGGGGTCGCGGCGCGGATGCGCGGCCGCGGCGTCGGGTTCGCGCTGAAGGCGCACCAGCGCGCCTGGGCCCTGATGCACGGCGCGACGGAGGTGTCGTGGACCTTCGACCCGCTGGTACGGCGCAACGCCTACTTCGCCATCGGCAAGCTGGCGGCCGCGCCCGCCGAATACCTGCGCGACTTCTACGGCCGGATGGACGACGCCATCAACGGCACCGACGCCACCGACCGGCTCCTCGTCCGGTGGCGGCTGGACGGCGCCGAGGTCGCCGAGGCGTGCCACGGCCGGCACCGGGTCGGCGACGCCCTGGCGGCCCGGACCGGCGGCGCCGTGGTCGCCCTGGGCGCCACGGCCGGCGGCGGCCCGGCGCCGGGCCGGATCGACGGCCCGGCCATCCTCGTCACCGTCCCCGACGACATCGAGAGGCTGCGCCGGGCCGACCCGGCGCGCGCGGCGGGCTGGCGCGCCGCGGTGCGCGAGGCGTTCGGCGAGCTGCTCGCGGACGGGTGGACGGTGACCGGATTCGACCGCGCCGGCTGGTACATCTTCGGACGAAAGGACGAATCGTGAAGCTCATCGGCGTGGAGCTGCGGCCGCCGCGGGGCCGTCTCGGACGGGCGGCGAACGCCGAGGAGGCGGCGACGGAGCGGATCCCGCTGTGACCGCCCGCCCGCGGACCGGCCTCGTCCGGGTCCTCGAAGACCTCGGCGCCACCCTGCTCGACCTCGTCTGCGGCGACCCCGGCCGCGCCGGCTCCATCGGCGGCGTGGTCATCCACGACCCGCTCGACCAGCCGGAACTGCCCCGCCAGGCCATCGTCCTCGGCATCGGCGTCCAGACCCGGGACGAGGTGATCCGGCTGCTCGCCGAGCTCGGCGGGCGCGGCGCGGCCGCGCTCGTGGTCCGCGCGCCCGCCCCGTCCGGCGCGGACGTCGCGGCGGCGGCGGACGGCGCGGGCGTGGCGCTGCTCGCCCTCACCCGGGGCGCGTCCTGGGCGCAGCTCGCCGCGATGCTCCGCTCGATCCTGGCCGAGGGCGACATCGGCGAGCCCGGCGCGCAGACCCTGGGCGGGATGCCGTCGGGCGACCTGTTCACCCTGGCCAACGCGGTCGCCGCGCTGCTGGACGCGCCCGTCACCATCGAGGACCGCAGCTCGCGCGTGCTCGCCTTCTCCGGCCGCCAGGACGAGGCCGACTCCTCGCGGGTGGAGACGATCCTCGGCCGCCAGGTGCCCGAGCGGTTCATCCGCTTACTGGAGGACCGCGGCGTCTTCCGCGCGCTGTACCGCAGCGACGAGCCGGTCCACGTCCCCCCGCCCGAGGCCGGCACCGACACCTTCAACCAACCCCGCGTCGCCGTCGCGGTGCGCGCCGGGGACGAACTGCTCGGCTCCATCTGGGCCGCCGTCCGCGAGCCGCTGAGCCCGGAGCGGAACCGGGCGCTGCGCGAGGCCGCCAAGCTGGTCGCCCTCCACATGCTGCGGCTGCGCGCCGGCGCCGACGTCGAGCGCCGGCTGCGCGCCGACCTCGTCGGGACCGCGCTGGAGGGCGGCCCCGGCGCGGCCGAGGCGCTCAGCCGCCTCCGCCTCACCGGCGGTCCGGGCATCGTGCTGGCGCTGGCGCCGCTCGACCTCCCGTCCGCCGCCCCGTCCGCCGAGTTCCAGGCCCGCCGCGCCATCGAGCAGCAGCGCCTCGCCGACGCGTTCGCGATGCACCTGAGCGCGGTGCACCCCCGCGCGACCGCCGCCATGGTCGGGGATGTCGCCTACGGCATCCTCCCGTGGCACCACGACCCGGACCGCGCCGAGGAGCGCGCGACCAGGGTCGCGGCGGAGTTCCTGGAGCGCGTCGGCGACCGGCTGCACCCGCTGATCGGGGTCGGCCCCACCGCCGCGGACGCCGCCGGCCTCCCCCGCTCGCGGGACGGCGCCGACCGGGCCCTGCGGGTCCTGCGCGGCAACGGCGGAACGCGCCGGGTGGCCGGCCTGTCCGACGTGCACGTCGAGGCGCTCCTGCTCGAACTGAGAGACCTGACGGCCGAGCGGGGCCACCTCCCGACCGGGCCTCTCGCCCGGCTGATGGCCTACGACGCCGAGCACGCGACCTGCCTCGTGGAGACCCTCCGGGCGTGGTTCGAGGCGTTCGGCGACGTGACGGCCGCGTCCGCCGCCATGTACGTCCACCACAACACCTTCCGCTACAGGCTGCGCCGGCTCGCCGAGGTCGGCGGCATCGACCTCGCCGACCCCGACGCCCGCTTCGCGGCCATGCTCCAACTCCGCCTCCTGCCCCCCAC
>NZ_SMKU01000327.1 GCF_004349215.1 Actinomadura rubrisoli
TCTTCCGCTGGGCCACCCGCTACAACACCCGCCGCAGGCACTCCCGCCTCGGCCAACTCTCACCGATCAACTACGAGAAACCACCGGTAGCCTGACCGCTACCGCCTGAAATCGGTGTCCACATTTCGGGGGGAAGCCCCTACAGCTGGCAGGGGGCTGCCCAGCTTGTTCCGTCCGGGGTCTCGTGCCAGAGGCGTTGCCCGTTGGGACCGATGGTGAGCCCGAACGTTTCCACGTCGGGGCTTCCGTGGTCGGTCCACCAGGTGTGAGCTTGCTCGACTTCCTTCCAGATGTCGGCCGGTCCGCCGTGCTCGACTTTGGCGGGGGTGGTCTTGGGGGCTTTGACCCATGACCCGTCCGGTGTGGTGATCTCGGTTCCGTCGGGGCCGGGGAACGCGTTGATGCCGGGGAGACGCTGCCAGATCAGCAAGGCCAATCCGGGGGTGTGGAGTGCCTCGCTGCCGATCTCGCTTGTTCGGGTGTGCACGGTGGTGGCGTCAATGGCTACCCCTTCGGGGATGCCGGGCCGTGCCGCATCACGCCGAGTGGACATGAACCCCCAGGTGCATGACACCAGCGGGCCGCTAGCGGTTCCGTCGGCGGCAACGGTGAGCCGTGCGAGCGCCCCAGCCCAGGTCATGCCACGGGGCCGGATGTCAGCGAGGATGACACCTCCCGGGCGGGTTTGCTCGACCCACGGGACCGGCACGTGTTCGGTTGCCACGGTGGCGATGATCCGGTCGTACGGGGCCCGGGGCGGGTAGCCCCTGGGACCGTCATAGGCGGCGACGCTCGGGGCGTAACCGGCGTCAGCCAGCCGGAGACGTGCAGCGTCGGTCAGCGCCGGGTCGATGTCCACAGTGGTGACGTGCTCGGAGCCTAGACGTTCGGACAACAACCCGGAGTTGTACCCGGTCCCGGTCCCGATCTCCAGAACGGCGATGCCGTCTCGTACGTCAAGGATGTGCAGCATCCGAAGCATGAGACTGGGGCGGGTGCTGGAACTGGTTGACCACGCGAAGCCGGGTTGGTCGGGGTGTTCCATGCGCTGGGTCACAAGGGTGTCGTCGGCGTAGGCCAGCCCCAGCCATCGGGGGTCGCTGGCCGTGAGGAGTTCGGGCGGGTCGTCATCGCTGTAGAACTCGGGCACGAACACGTGCCGGGGGACTGCCGCGACCACCTGCCGCCATGCCGGGTCGGTGATGGTGCCTTGCTCGGTGAGCCGGTCGGCCAGTGCTGCCGCGTGGGCTCTCCAGTCGTCGAGATTGCTGGTCATGCGGGCACTCCAGTGAGGGTGTCGGCTACGGCGTCCGCGATGGGTGCCCCGGTCTCGGCTTCCAGCCATGCCCATTGCGCTCCGGGGCCGCATTCTAGGAACCACCATGCCCGTCGTCGGTCACACAGAAGTCGAACACGCCCAACTCCAAGCCAAGCGCTTTGAGGTAGGCGTGACAGGAGTGCGCCACGTCGCGGGGAACGCTGGTGATCTCGTACGTGAGCGTGTCGTACCGGTTTCGGAAGTCCTGGCGTGCGGCTGGATCATCGGTGTGTATCGCGATGGCGTGCACGTGCCCATTCCCGGTCACGACCACACGGACGTCGTGACTCTTGGGCACGTTGGCTTGGAAGAGATGCAACGTCGTGGTGACCCGGTCGTCGATGGTGGCCGGATCAACGGGGGTCGTGTAGATCAGCTTCACCCGGTCGTCCTCGCTGATCAGCTTATGCATGGTCGCCTTGTACACGGCCCCGTCGCCCGAGCGTGCGAAGTCGCGAGCGTCGCCGGGATGGTTGGTGAGGATGCTCGCGGGAGTGGTGAAGCCGCACCGTGCGGCGGTGGCCATCTGAAGCGGCCGATACTCCGCATCGGCAAGCCGTGCCGGGTGCGAGACCCAGCAGGCCGGGAGCGACATGAACAGTCCGCCGAAGCCGAAGCGGGCTTCGACGGTGGCGAACCTACGTTCCGGCTCGCTCATGGTGCCGGGGAATGTGAACGGCTGGGATTGGCGGTAGTACACCGCCGTGACCTCTTCCAGCCGGACGGCCCCGTCCGGGGTGGTGATCTCCCCGTGCCAACCATCGCAACCCAACCGGGCGCTGACACTGGCTCGGGAAGAGAACCACGCCGTGTCGAACCACACGACCCGTACGCCACGCATCGTGAGCGCATTGGAGACGTAGACGGCTTCACCGTCCTCTTGCTCCGCGAGCATGAGCACCGTCTGTGCGGACATCAGTCGGTCACCGTCCGTGTGTAGTCGTCCGGCTTGGTCTTACTGTCGTCGGTGTACGTGGTCGGGACCTTCTCCTGTTTGGTGCTGGTGGGCTTCCCATGCTTGGCCATGGACCGGATGGGGTTTGGTGTGACTGCGTGGTCCATTCCCCAGGGGCGGCCGGTCTGAGTGGGGGTCTCGGAGCTGATGGGCACCGTGTGGCCGGGGAGCCCGAGCGGGAATCGGTCGCGCGGGTTGACCAGGGGGCTTTCGTTCATCGCGGGCGGTCCTTCCGTGGGAGGTAAGGGAGGATCTTTCGAGTGGCCCCCAGCACGGCTCCTCCCTAAACCGGCCGGGACCACGATCAACCGCCGTGCCGCTCCTCACCGCCGTCCGGCTGACTCAGGCCCCGGCGTCGGAGCAACTACCGGTACGCCGCTTCGTCTGCGGCGACCTAAGCTCGGCATGCGTATCCAATGGGACTGGTTGAGTGCAACGGTACAGGCGCCTTGCGTTCCGAATATGTCCGATGGACTATCAACACTCGGATGCACCAGTGAAATCTGCACGAGCGTTTCCGGTGGCTATTAGGTAGGCTCGCTGCTGGACGCGGTGCCTGGGAGGGGTCTGTGGCTTTGGAGATATCGTGTGCTTTTGCTACGTCTCTTGACAGTCATGAGCATGCCAGGATCGCCGAGGGGCTTGGTTATGAGCGTGCCTGGTTCTTTGATTCTCCGGCCCTCTATCCGGACGTGTGGATGCAGTTGTGCCGGGCGGGAGAGCGCACCGACCGCATTGGACTGGGGCCCGGTGTCGTGGTGCCGGCGCTGCGCCATCCCATGGTCACCGCCGCCGCCATCGCCACCCTGGTCTCGCTGGTCGGGCCGGAACGCGTCGCTGTGGGTGTCGGGTCGGGGTTCAGCGGGCGCCTCGCGCTGGGCCGGCGTCCGATCCCCTGGTCGCAGGTCGCCGACTACATCCGCGTGGTGAAGGCGCTGCTGCGGGGTGAGCGGGCGGATTGGGACGGTGCCGTGATCGAGATGCTGCACCAAGCGGGTTTCGCGCCGTCCCGTCCCATCGAGGTGCCGTTCCTCGTCGGCGCGCAAGGACCCAAGGGCGTCGCGGTGGCCGGGGAGGTGGGCGATGGGGTCTTCAGCGGCCCGGTCGCCGTGCCCGGGTTCGGCTGGAGCGCGGTGATGACGTACGGCACCGTCCTGGAGGACGGTGAGGACCCCGGGTCGGAACGCGCGCTGGCGGCGGCCGGGCACGCGGCCGGGATGGTCGGGCATTTCGCCGTCGAGTTCGGCCAGCTCGACCTGGTTCCCAGTGGACGCGACTGGGCGGCCGCCTACGACGCCGTGCCGCGGGAGCATCGTCATCTGGCGATGCATGAGGGCCACCTGGTCGCCATCAACTCCTATGACCGGCCCTTCGTCACCGGGGATCTGCTGGAAGCGCTCGGGATGGCGCTGGGTCCGGCCGGCTGGCGGGAGAAGCTGGCTCTCCTCGAACAGGGCGGCGCCACCGAGGTCGTCTATCAGCCGGCCGGTCCGGACATCCCTAGGGAACTGGAGACTTTCGCCGCGGCCGCCCGAGGTTAGACGTCATGACAGGCGGCGGCGGAGCCACCAGAAGCTGGATCCGGCGAGGCCGAGGGTGAGGGCGGCGTAGATGCCGGTCTCGATCCATTGGAAGGGCCAGAACCGGTCGGAGGGCTGATAGGTCAGCTTCTGCCGGTAGCCGAGCCGCTTGAGCTCGGTGAAGCACGCCGCGAACGGGTCCTCGCCCCGCCCCGCCTGGCCGGGCCGCCCCTTGGGGGGTGCGCAGGGTCCGGAGGAGGTGGAGACGGGGATGTCGTCGCCGATGCCGCGTCCGGACGCATCGACGATCCCGGTGGACAGGACCCACGCGCCGGGGTCGTTGGGCGCCTGCGTCTTCATGACCAGGTGCAGGGGGCCGCCGCCCCGCTGCATGAAGAGGTCCTCGACGTTCGTGGCGCGGATGTCGCTGGTCGTGCGGATCGGGGGGAGCAGGTGGGGCCGGACGAGCAGGGGCATGACGGTCTGAAGGACGGCGAAGGCGGCGAGGGTGACGGCCATGGCGGGCAGGGTGCGGCGGACCAGCATCCCGGCGAACACGCCGAGGACGAACGCGAACGCCGCGTAGCCGATGGGGACGATGCCGCGCGCGTCGAACAGTAAGGGGCCCATCCGCGTGAAGCCGCTGGTGTTGGCGCTCTTGTCGAGCGGGCCCGACCACCAGGTCACCGCGAGGGTGCCCAGCCCGGCGGCGGTCATGGCGGCCGTGCCGGTGAGCGCGAGCTTGACGGCCAGCCAGCGGGTCCGCGTGATGCTCTGGTTCCACACCAGCCGGTGCGTGCCGGCCTCCAGCTCGCGCGTGATCAGCGGCGCGCCCCAGAACAGCCCGACCAGGGCGGGGAGGAGCAGCATGGCGGCGGTGACGGCGAAGAAGAGCGCCTGGTTGTCGTGGAAGAACCGCGGGAAGAACCTCGCGCAGCCGCCGTTCTGGGCGACGCAGGCGGCCACCCCCGTGGAGTAGTCGTCGGCCAGGCCGGGCCCGGTCAGGCCCAAGACGGCGGCGAGGACGGCGAGGGCGGCGGCCATCATCGCGGCCGCGGCGCGGAGCTGGCGCCAGGTCAGCCAGATCATCGCTGTACCTCCAGGGCCGACTGGCGGCCGGTGTCGGTGGGACGGGCCATGTAGGTCAGGACGAGGTCTTCCAGGCCGACCGGCCCGACCGTCCAGGCGGGGTCGAAGACCGGGGTGTCGGCGCGGACGATGAGGGTGGTCTGCCGGTCGGTGTACCTCTCGGAGAGGACGTGCCGGCCCGCGGGGAGCCGGACGGGATGAAGGCGCGGGCCGGTGAGCCGGTGGTGGGTGGCCAGCAGTTCGTCGACCCCTCCGGCCACCTGGACGCGGGAGTCGACGAGCACGATGAGGTGGTCGCAGATCCGTTCCAGGTCGGCGACCAGGTGGGAGGACAGCACCACGCTGAGCCGGTGTTCGGCCGCCGCCTCCATCAGCACCTGGAGGAACTCGCTGCGGGCGAGCGGATCGAGCGCGGCGACCGGTTCGTCCAGGATCAGGAGCCGGGGCCGCTTGGCGATGCCCAGGGTCAGGGCGAGCTGGGCGCGCTGGCCGCCCGAGAGCTTCCCGGCGCGCTGCGCGGGGTCGAGGCCGAGCCGTCCGATCCGGTCCCTCGCCACGGCGCCGTCCCACCCGGGGTTGAGCCGGGCGCCCAGCCGGAGGTGCTCGGCGATGCTCAGCCCGGCGTAGGTGGGGGTGCTCTGGGCGACGAACCCGACCCCGGCCAGCTGCTCCGGGCCGGAGGCGGGGCGTCCGCCGAGCACGGTGATGCCGCCCGAGGTCGGTTGGAGCTGGCCGACGGCCAGGTTCAGCAGCGTGGTCTTGCCCGCCCCGTTGGGGCCGACCAGTCCCACGACCCGGCCGGCCGGGACGTCGAGGGTGCAGTTCCTCAGTGCCCAGCGACGTCCGTACTTCTTGCCCAGTCCCTGGGTCTGCAAGACGGCGGTCATACCGGACCTCCATTCATCTAGGTGACTAGTACTATAAGTACCTTGGGAGATGGAGTGTCAACCCGGAGGACCTCCGGCCGTCCGGGAGGCGTCGCGTGCGGCGGGGAGGCACGAGCGATGCGGGTCCGCTGCGCGGCGGTCATCTTGGCGGCACCCGCCCGGCGTGGGGATCCGAGTGATCCGTGCAGGATGGAGCTGGAAATTCGGGCAGAATTACCGGTTTGCGGTTTCCGCAGGCCCGGCGGGCCGGGGCTCCGGCGCTGGACGCTCGCGTTACCACATTTGGCGTATGGACGCGGTCAGGGTTCTGTCGCAGTGTCGGGACCGAGACGAGCGCCGCCGATTGGCGGAACGGAGAGGCATGACCATGGGCGCCGATGGATGCAGCTGTGGCGGGAGCGCCGGGGAATCGTCGCGGACTTGTGCGATCTGAAAGGGCGCGGTGCGGGCGGTCGAGAAGGCCGACCGGGCTCGGGCCTTCGGGTTCGATGAGGTGATCGCGGATGAATACCACGCTGAGGCGGTGCGGTACCGGGCCCTGGCGACGCGCGGGCTGCGCTCCGTGCGTGCGGCGGTCGCGGAGCGGATCAGGCCACCCGAATGGACGAATTCGTCAATGGCCTGCCCGCGCAAGCGGTGGTGGGGCGCGGGAGCCCGGTTCGCGGGCGGCGGCCGTTACTCGGCGGTGAGCTCCATGAGCTGCTCGGCGGCGGTGGTGTTGCCGCCGGCGGCGAGGCGGCGCAACTCGTCCATGTCGTCGAGTTCGGTGGCGAGCTCGATCAGCTGGTCGGTCGCGGTGGCGTTGCCGCCGGCGGACAGGCGGCGCAGCTCGTCCATGTCGCCGCGCTCGGCGGCGAGCTCGATCAGCTCGTCGGCGGCGGACGCGTCGCCTCTGTCGGCCCGTTCCCGTAGGACGCGCATTTCGGGGTCGATCATGGCAGCCTCCCTGAGGCTCGGAGTTCATCGCGATACGCATGCCACTCGTCCAGCAGCGCGGGCAGCCGCCCGCTGAGGAACTCGGCCAGCGCGACCATCTCCGCGAGCGGCGCCCGGCGCTCCGGCGGGGCGTCGGCGAGCAGGGCCAGCCCCTCGCGGAACAGCGCCGCGTGCGCCTTGTGGAGGGCGGAGTCGAAGTTCTGCGGCTGCCGGCTCTCCGGGTCGAGATCCACCCGGTCCGCCCGCTCGCCGGCGACACGCGTCCGGCGCGCCATCCGGTGGCCCTCCAGCAGGTTGACCGCACCGGTGATGGCGCTGCGGCTCGCCAGCAGCGCCTCGCCCAGTTCGTCGATCGTCTGCTGCGGCGGGTCGCAGACGAACAGGTACCCCAGCAGGCGCCCGGCCATCGGCGGGAAGCCGTACCGGCGCGCGTAGAAGCGCCCGACGTGGTCGGCGAAGATCAGCTGCGCGTCCTGTGACACGCCGGCGACGATAGCAGCTCTGACGGAGATAACACAAATTTGTGTCATCTCAGACGCGAGCGGCCACGGCTCGGCGGCCGGCGGCCGGGTGCCCGCCGTTGTCCCGTCGACATGATGCGGAGCCCGGTCCGGGGGCCCGCGGAACACAACCGAAACATTTCCCTAATCGTGGACAAGGCGGCTACGGACAGTCGCGATAACGGTTCTGAGCAGGGAAACGGGCCCATCTCAAGTGCCGCGCTAGCGTCCATCGAGCGCACCTCGACGGGCGTGCATACGCTGGGAGTCCACGGGGGTGACGTGCGGCGCCGCAGCGATTGGCACACAAAGGAAGGAGGCTCGGATCCGGGCAGATAACCGAATCCAAGCGGAAAATCCCCGTGACACTTTTCGAATCGGCCTATTTCAGGGTGAAATAAAGCAGAGATTCGTTGCCGGTGATCATTGGGGGCAGCATGACGATGTTCCGCATACTCGGACCGCTTGAGATCAGCCATAGCGGAGGGCTCTGCCCGGCCCTGCCGCCCAAGGTCCGCTGCGTCCTCGCGCTCCTGCTGAGCAGGACCAACCACGTCGTCGCCACCGAGACGCTGATGACCGAGCTGTGGCGCGACCGCCTGCCGGCCAGCGCGACGACGACCCTGCAGACCTACGTCTACCAGCTCCGCAAGATGCTCTCCACCCAGACCGGCACCGACCCGATCACGACCCACCAGCTCGGCTACCTGCTGCGCGTACCGCGCGAGCAGATCGACGCGACCACGTTCGAGGCCGAGATCGACGCGGCGACCGCGTACCTGTCCACCGGACGCGCCGAGGAGACGATCACGCACGTGCAGCGGGCGCTCGCGCTCTACCGGGGGGCGCCGCTGGCCGACGTGCCCTGCGGCCCGCTCCTGGAGGCCCGCGCCGTCCACCTCGGTGAGCTCCGCATGCGCGCGGCGGAGCTGCGGGTCGAGGCCGAGCTCGCGCTCGGCCATCACCGCCGGCTGATCGGCGAGCTGCAGTCGCTGGTGGCCGAGTACCCGCTCAACGAGTGGCTGCACGGCCGCCTCATCGCCGCGCTGAACCGCTCCGGACGCCGCGCCGAGGCCCTCCAGGTCTACCGGCGGCTGCGGGGCGTGCTCGACGCCGAGCTCGGCCTCACCCCCTCCGCGGAGGTCGAGAGCCTCCATCTCCAGGTCCTGACCGGAGAGGGGGAGCGGGGGGAGACGCGCCACAGCGCCTGACCTGACACTCCTAGGGAGACGACCGCACCATGCAGCACTCCGACCGCCGGGGGTTCCTCGCCCTCGGTGCCACAGCCACGCTCGCCACCGCCGGTCTCGGGTCCGCCGCGCCCGCGGAGGCGGACGAGCAGCGGGCCGCCGCCGCGACCATCACCCCGTCCGACCCCCGGTATCCCGACTTCGTGCGCGGCAACAACTTCCGGTTCGCGGGCACGCCCGACTCGGTCCGCGTGATCGAGTCGGCGGGCCAGATCGAGCAGGCGCTCGCCGAGGCGGTGCACGTCGGGAAGCGGCCCGCCGTACGGAGCGGCGGGCACTGCCTCGAAGGCTTCACGACCGATCCGTCCGTCAAGGTGGTCCTCGACCTCTCCCAGTACTCCGGGGTGTACTTCGACCGGACGCGCGGCGCGGTCGCGGTCGAGGCGGGCGCCACGCTCGGCCAGGTGTACGACACGCTCTATAAGCAGTGGGGGACGACCGTGCCGGGCGGCGTCTGCCCGCAGGTCGGCGTAGGCGGGCACATCAGCGGCGGCGGGTACGGGGCGCTCTCGCGGCTCTTCGGCCTTGTGGTCGACCACCTGGAGGCCGTCGAGGTCGTCGTGGTCGACAAGAGCGGCGAGCCCCGGACGGTGGTGGCGACCTCGTCCCCCAAGGACCCGGCCCATGACCTGTGGTGGGCGCACACCGGCGGGGGCGGCGGGAACTTCGGCGTCGTCAGCAGATACTGGCTGCGCTCCCCCGGCGCGACGGGGAACGCCCCGGCGCGGATCCTGCCGCGGCCCCCGTCGTCCCTGCTGATCAGCAGGTCGGAGTGGGCGTGGAGCGGCATGGACGAGGCGGCCTATTCCAGGATCGTCGGCAACTTCGTCCGCTGGCACGAGGCGCACAGCGCTCCCGGCGCGCCGGAGGCGGGCCTGTTCGCCACCCTGTGGTGCAACCACTTCAAGACCGGCAACCTCTTCATGATCGTGCAGGTGGACGGGTCCCGGCCGGACGCGGAGCGGATCCTCGCCGGCTTCAACGCCGCCGTCACCGAGGGCGTCGCCGTGAAGGCGACCAGGGTGGAGCGGGAGCTGCCCTGGGGCGTCGCCTGGAAATACCTGAGCTTCCCCGACTACGGGTCCGCTCTGGGGCTGCGCATCAAGGACAAGTCCTCCTACCAGCGCCGCGCCTACTCCGATGCCCAGCTCGCGACCGTCTACAAGTACGTGACCATGGCGAGCTTCGAGGGACGCGGCGCCACGATGCTGCTCGCGGGCTACGGCGGCCAGATCAACGCGGCCGGATCGGACGCCCGGGCGATCCCCCAGCGCGACTCCGTCATCAAGGCGCAGTACGGGACGTCCTGGATCGACCCGGCCCAGGACGCCGCGCAGCTCGCCTGGATCCGCGGCTTCTACCGGGAGCTGTTCTCCGGCACCGGCGGCGTCCCGGTCTCCGGCGCGCTCGCCGACGGCGCTTACATCAACTATCCCGACGTGGACCTCGCGGACCCGGCGTGGAACACCTCCGGCGTCCCCTGGTCCGAGCTCTACTACAAGTCCAACTACGCGCGGCTGCGGCGGGCGAAGGGGAGATGGGACCCGCTGAACACCTTCCAGCACGCCCTGGGAATCCAGCCCCCGTCCTAGCGCGCGTCCTGGCCCGCTCCGGGGATCAGTCTCAGCAGCTCCCGGGTGTAGCCGTCGCGGGGGCTGCCGAAGAC
Organism: Actinomadura rubrisoli; assembly: GCF_004349215.1. Taxonomy (GTDB): domain Bacteria; phylum Actinomycetota; class Actinomycetes; order Streptosporangiales; family Streptosporangiaceae; genus Spirillospora; species Spirillospora rubrisoli. The sequence continues at coordinate 10,122 of NZ_SMKU01000327.1, forward strand.
CTCGGCGGTGGTGCCCTGTTCGACGAGCCGCCCGGCGCGCATCACCCCGACCCGGTCGGCCACCTCCCCGACGACCGCGAGGTCGTGGGAGATGAACAGGTAGCCGAGGCCCAGCTCGTCGCGCAGCCCGGCCAGCAGCCGCAGGATCTGCGCCTGCACCGACACATCGAGCGCGGACACCGGTTCGTCGCAGACCAGCAGGTCGGGCCGGGGCGCCAGCGCGCGGGCGATGGCGACGCGCTGGCGCTGCCCGCCCGACAGCTCCGCGGGACGGCGGCGCCGCACGGCCGCGGGCAGCGCCACCTGGTCCAGGAGCTCGCGGACGCGGGCGCGGCGGAAGGCCCGGTCGCCGATTCGGAACGCGCGCAGCGGCTCGGCCACGATCCGCTCGACGCTGTAGCGGGGGTCGAGGGAGGCGTACGGGTTCTGCTGCACGAGCTGCACCCGCCTGCGCAGCGCCCGGAGCCGGGCGCCGCCGAGCGCGGCGAGGGGCTCGCCGTCGAAGGTGATGCGCCCCGCCGTCGGCTCGATCAGGCGCAGCACCAGCCGCGCGACCGTCGACTTCCCCGACCCCGACGGCCCCATC
>NZ_SMKU01000328.1 GCF_004349215.1 Actinomadura rubrisoli
CCTCCCAAGACCTGGCCGCTCCCCAGGGCCCGGCCGCTCCCCAAGGCCCGGCCGCTCCCCAAGACAAGGCCCCCGCCGAAGACGCGGGCGAGACCGAGCCCGCCGTCCCATCCAGGCCCACGCCGGCCACGATTCCACCGTCTGCCGCCCGGGTGCGCCGTAGGCTCGCCAGGTTGGGCGCCCAGCGCGGCCCCACTATGAACCCGGTACTCGAACCACTCATCAAGACCGTCCGGAACACCCACCCGAAGGCCGACCTCCGGCTGATCGAACGGGCGTACGACGTCGCCGCGCACTACCACCGCCACCAGAAGCGCAAGAGCGGCGACCCCTACATCACGCACCCGCTCGCGGTCGCGACCATCCTCGCCGAGCTCGGCATGAACACCGAGACGCTCTGCGCGGCGCTGCTGCACGACACCGTCGAGGACACCCCGTACACCCTTGAGGAGCTGAGCGCCGACTTCGGCGACGAGATCGCCGCCCTCGTCGACGGCGTGACCAAGCTCGACAAGGTCAAGTACGGCGAGGCGGCCGAGGCCGAGACCGTCCGCAAGATGGTCGTGGCGATGTCCCGCGACATCCGCGTCCTGGTGATCAAGCTCGGCGACCGGCTGCACAACATGCGCACGCTGCGCTATATGCCCCGGCACAAGCAGGAGAAGAAGGCCCGCGAGACCCTGGAGGTGTTCGCGCCGCTCGCGCACCGCCTCGGGATGAACACGCTGAAATGGGAGCTGGAGGACCTCGCGTTCGCCACGATGTACCCCAAGCGGTTCGACGAGATCGCCCGCCTGGTGTCCGAGCGCGCCCCGCGCCGCGACGTCTACCTCCAGGAAGTGATCGAGAACGTCTCGACCGACCTCCGCGAGGCCCGCATCAAGGCCACCGTGACCGGACGGCCGAAGCACTACTACTCGATCTACCAGAAGATGATCGCCCGCGACGTCAGCTTCGACGACATCTACGACCTGGTCGGCATCCGGGTCCTGGTCGACAGCGTCCGCGACTGCTACGCCGCCCTCGGCTCGATCCACGCGCGATGGAACCCGGTCCCCGGCCGGTTCAAGGACTACATCGCGATGCCGAAGTTCAACATGTACCAGTCGCTGCACACGACGGTGATCGGCCCCGAGGGCAAGCCCGTCGAGCTGCAGATCCGCACCTGGGGCATGCACCGCCGCGCCGAGTACGGCGTCGCCGCGCACTGGAAGTACAAGGAGGAGACGGTCGGCGGCCGCAAGGCCGGCGACATGCAGTGGCTGCGCCAGCTCCTCGACTGGCAGAAGGAGACCGCCGACCCGGCCGAGTTCCTGGAGTCGCTGCGCTTCGACCTGTCGGTCTCCGAGGTGTTCGTCTTCACCCCCAAGGGCGACGTGATCGCGCTGCCGCAGGGCGCCACCCCGGTCGACTTCGCGTACGCGATCCACACCGAGGTCGGGCACCGATGTATCGGCGCCCGCGTCAACGGCCGCCTCGTCCCCCTCGAATCGACCCTCGACAACGGCGACACCGTCGAGGTGTTCACCTCCAAGTCGCAGGACGCCGGGCCCAGCCGCGACTGGCTCGGCTTCGTCAAGAGCGCCCGCGCCCGCAACAAGATCAAGCACTGGTTCTCCAAGGAGCGGCGCGACACCGCGATCGAGTCCGGCAAGGACTCCATCGCCCGCGCGATGCGCAAGCAGAACATGCCGCTGCAGCGGATGATGTCCGGGGAGGCGCTGCTCGCCCTGGCCCGCGACATGCGCTACACCGACGTCTCGTCGCTGTACGCGGCGGTCGGCGAGGGCCACGTCTCCGCGCAGACCGTCGTCCAGCGGCTCGTGGACGCCCTCGGCGGCGTGGAGAGCGCCGAGGAGGACCTCGCCGAGATCGCACTGCCCACCCGCCGCAAGCGGGGCCGGGTCGCCGGCGACCCGGGCGTCGTCGTCGCCGACGACCCCGACGTGTGGGTGCGGCTGTCCCGCTGCTGCACCCCCGTCCCGGGCGACGACATCGTCGGGTTCGTCACCCGCGGCCACGGCGTGTCCGTCCACCGGGCCGACTGCTCGAACGTCGCCAGCCTGAAGACCCAGCCCGACCGGCTGATCGACGTCAAGTGGTCCCCCGGCGAGGACTCGGTCTTCCTGGTGGCGATCCAGGTCGAGGCCCTCGACCGCCCCCGCCTCCTGTCGGACGTGACGCGCGTCCTGTCCGACCAGCACGTCAACATCCTGTCCGCGTCGGTGACCACCACCCGCGACCGCGTCGCCGTCAGCCGCTTCACCTTCGAGATGGGCGACCCCAAGCATCTCGGCCACGTCCTGAAGGCCGTCCGCTCGATCGACGGCGTCTACGACGTCTACCGCGTCACCAGCGGCGCTGTGCGCTGAGGCACTGGGACACACCGGAATGCGCGCCGGGGCGAGGGCCCCCGCCCCCGCCCACGCGCCTCAGCTCTCGGCGGGTTCGTCGTCGGGGACGACGTCCACGCCGGCCTCCTCGCGCTGCCGCGGCGTGATCGGCGTGGGCGCGGCGGTCAGCGGGTCGTGGCCGGACGCCGCCTTCGGGAAGGCGATGACGTCGCGGATCGAGTCCTGGCCGGCCAGGAGCATGACGGTCCGGTCCCAGCCGAACGCGATGCCGCCGTGCGGGGGCGGCCCGAACTTGAACGCCTCCAGCAGGAACCCGAACTGCGACTCGGCCTCCCGCTTCGTCAGCCCCAGCACGTCGAAGACCCGCTGCTGCATCTCGGCGCGGTGGATGCGGATGGAGCCGCCGCCGATCTCGGTGCCGTTCAGGACGAGGTCGTAGGCGTCGGCGAGCGCGCCGCCCGGGTCGTCCTGGAAGGTGTCGGCGTACTGCGGCTTCGGCGCGGTGAACGGGTGGTGGACCGACGTCCAGCCGATCCGCTCGCCCCTGTCGTCCTCCACCGGCTCGAAGATCGGCGCGTCGACGACCCAGACGAACTCCCAGGCGGTCTCGTCGATCAGGGCGCGGCGGCGGCCGATCTCCAGGCGGGCCGCGCCGAGCAGCTCCTGCGTGCCGTGCCGCTTCCCGGCGCCGAAGAAGATCGCGTCGCCGATGTCGGCGCCGACCTTCGCCGCCAGCCCCGCCTTCTCGGCGTCGGACAGGTTCTTGGCGACCGGGCCGCCGAGCGTGCCGTCCTCCTGGACGAGCACGTACGCCAGGCCGCGGGCGCCGCGGGCCTTCGCCCAGTCCTGCCAGCCGTCCAGCTCCTTGCGGGTCTGGGACGCGCCGCCCGGCATGACCACCGCGCCCACGTAGGGGGCCTGGAACACCCGGAACGAGGTGCCGGCGAAGTACTCGGTGACGTCGGTCAGCTCGTTGCCGAACCGCAGGTCGGGCTTGTCCGAGCCGTACCGGGCCATGGCGTCGGCGTAGGTGATGTGGGGGATCGGCCGGGGGATCTCGTACCCGGCGACGTCCTTCCACAGCCGCGCGACGAGGTCCTCGCCGACCTTCAGGACGTCGTCCTGGTCGGCGAACGACATCTCGATGTCGATCTGGGTGAACTCCGGCTGCCGGTCGGCGCGGAAGTCCTCGTCCCGGTAGCAGCGGGCGATCTGGTAGTAGCGCTCCATCCCGGCGACCATGAGCAGCTGCTTGAACAGCTGCGGCGACTGCGGCAGCGCGTACCAGTGGCCCGGCTTGAGCCGGACGGGCACGAGGAAGTCGCGGGCGCCCTCGGGCGTGGAGCGGGTCAGCGTCGGGGTCTCGACGTTGACGAACCCGTGTTCCCGCATCACCTCGTGCACGAGGAACGCCGCCTCGGACCGGATCTTCACCGCCCGCGCGACGGCCTCGCGGCGCAGGTCGAGGTAGCGGTACTTGAGCCGGATCTCCTCGTTGACGTTGACGTCGCCCTCGATGGGGAACGGCAGGGGCGCCGCGTCCGCCAGCACCTCGATCTCGGTGGCGGCGACCTCGATGTCCCCGGTAGGCAGCTCGGGGTTCTCGTTGCCGGCGGGCCGGATCCGGACCTCGCCGACGACCTTCACGCAGAACTCGGCCCGCAGATCATGCGCTGCGTCGTCTTCGCGGAAGACGACCTGCGCGGTGCCGGAGGCGTCGCGCAGGTCGATGAACGTGACGCCGCCGTGGTCGCGGCGGCGGCCGACCCAGCCGGCCAGCGTGACCTGCCGTCCGGCGTGCTCCCGGCGGAGCGTCCCCGCCTCATGCGAGCGGATCATCGTGAGAGCCTTTCCTTCAGCGTCGAGGTGAGGTCGGTGAGGGGGACGGCGGTCTGCTCGCCCTCGGCCAGGTCCTTGACCTGGGCGACGCCGTCCGCGATATCCCGCTCGCCAAGGATCACGGCGTACCGGGCGCCCGAACGGTCGGCGTCCTTCATGGCGCCCTTCAGCTTCTTGCCGCCGAACGCCATGTCGGCGGCGATCCCGGCCCGGCGCAGCTCCGCGACCAGCGCGAACAGCCGGCGCTCCGCGGCCTCGCCCAGCGCGACCCCGAACGCCTCGCAGCGCGGCTTCGGGGCGAACGCGGCGCCCTCGGCCTCCAGCGCCAGGACCGTGCGGTCCAGCCCGAGCCCGAAGCCGATGCCGGGCAGCGGCGGGCCGCCGATGTCCTCCGACAGCCCGTCGTAGCGGCCGCCGCCGCCGATGCCGGACTGGGCGCCGAGCAGCGGGTGGTCGAACTCGTAGGTGGTGCGGGTGTAGTAGTCGAGGCCGCGCACCAGCCGGGGGTCGTCCTCCCACCCGATGCCGAGGTCGGCCAGCAGCTCCCGGACCCGGTCGTGGTGGGCCTTGCAGGCCGGGCACAGGTGGTCGGCCATCAGCGGCGCGTCCTGCACCTGGGCCCGCACCTGGGGGCGCTTGTCGTCCAGCACCCGCAGCGGGTTGATCTCGATGCGGGCGCGGGTGGCCTCGTCCAGGTCCAGGCCGCGCAGGAAGTCCTGGAGCAGGGCCCGGTAGGCGGGGCGGCACTCCTTGCAGCCGAGCGAGTTCAGCAGCAGCCGAACCCGCGACAGCCCGAGCGAGCGGTACCAGTTCGCCGCGATGGCGATCGTCTCGGCGTCGACCTGCGGGTCCTCGCTGCCGATCGCCTCCAGGTCGAGCTGGTAGAACTGCCGGTAGCGGCCCTGCTGCGGACGCTCGGCGCGGAACGCGGGCCCGGTCGTCCACACCTTGACCGGGAGCGCGCCGGTCTTGTGCAGGTTGTTCTCCAGGACGGAGCGCAGCACCGTGGCGGTGAACTCGGGGCGCAGCGTCAGCGACCGGCCGCCCCTGTCCTCGAAGGTGTACATCTCCTTGGACACCACGTCGGTGGACTCCCCGACGCCCCGTCGGAACAGGTTGGTGTCCTCGAAGACGGCCAGTTCCAGGTAGCCGTACCCGGCCAGCCTCGCCTGCTCGGCGAAGGCTTCGCGGATGGCGTAGAAGAGGTCCGCGCGCGGCGGAACGTATTCACTGACCCCCTTGGGGGCCTGAAAGCTCGAACTCATGATCGTTTTGGCTCAGAATCCCTTGTTGGGCCCCTCGGCGGGCAGAAGCTGGGAGAGGAACGGATTGGTGGCCCGCTCGCGGCCGATTGTGGTCTGCGGGCCGTGGCCGGGCAGGACGGCGGTCTCGTCGGGCCGTGCCAGGCACACCCGCGCCAGGCTCGCGAGGATCTCCTCGTACGAGCCGCCCGGCAGGTCGGTGCGGCCGATCGACCCGGCGAACAGCAGGTCGCCGGTGAACATCACGTCCGGCAGCTCCTGGGTCGCGGGCGTCCGGAACGCCACCGACCCGGGCGTATGGCCCGGCGCGTGGTCGACGGTGAAGCTCAGCCCGGCCAGTTCCAGTGCCGCGCCGTCGGCCAGTTCCTTCACGTCGTCGGGCTCGGTCAGCTCCAGGCCCCCGAACAGCTGCTGGCCGGGGCCGAGGGACAGGCCCTTGGCTGGGTCGGTGAGCAGGTCGCGATCGTCCGGATGGATGTAGGCCGGGACGTCCTTCGCGCCGCAGACCGGGGCCACCGACCAGACGTGGTCGATGTGGCCGTGCGTGAGCAGCACCGCGACCGGCTTCAGCCGGTGCTCGCGCAGGATCTCCTCGATCCCGGCCTCGGCGTCCTCGCCGGGGTCGACGATGACGCACTCCTCGCCCGCGGCGGGCGCCACGACGTAGCAGTTCGCGGCGAACGATCCAGCGGGGAACCCGGCGACGAGCACGATCGTCCTTCCATCGAACCAACTCGGGTGGGCTTGTCCGAGGGTACCGGCGCGGCCCTGGCCGCCGCGAACGAGATAGGCGCCGCCGTGTCGCCGGAGCGCCTCCCTCGGGGCGCCTCCCCGGGCTGGGCTCCTCGTTTCTCCAGGTTCCTTCAGGTTCGTTCAGCGCGAGGCGCGTCCTCTCGCCGGTACCGCTACTATGCGCTGCACGTTCACCTGATCACAGTGGAAAGGCAGGCACGTGGCGGGGAAGGACCGCAAGAAGCAGCTCGCGCGCCAACGCTATGAGCGTCAGCAGCAGCGCATGCAGGCCGAGGCGGCTCGGACCCGCCGCCTGAAGATCATCGGATCGGTCGCCGGGGTGGCGGTGATCGCCGTCGGCGGCACGGCCGCCATGGTCCTCACCAAGGACGACAAGGACGACAAGCCGGCCACGCCCGCCAAGGCAGCCGGCGCGCAGTGCGCCTACAAGCCAGCGAAGGCCGAGGATGCCCCCAAGGGCCTCGGCACCCCGCCGGTGAAGCCGGCCCGCACGGGCATGGTGCAGGCCACGGTCAAGACCAGCGAGGGCGACATCGTGATGGAGCTGGACGGCGCGAAGGCGCCGTGCACCGTCAACTCGATCGTGTTCCTGGCCCAGAAGAATTACTTCGACAACACCCCGTGCCACCGGCTGACCAGTGGCAGCCTCAATGTGCTCCAGTGCGGGGACCCCAAGGGCACCGGAATGGGCGGGCCGGGCTACCAGTTCGCCAATGAGAACACCGAAGGCGCCAAGTACACCAAGGGCACCCTCGCGATGGCGAACTCCGGCCCCGACACCAACGGCAGCCAGTTCTTCATGGTGTACGCGGATTCGCAGCTCCAGCCCGGTTACTCGGTGTTCGGGAAAATCACCAAGGGTATTGACGTGCTGGAGAAGATCGGTAAGGCCGGCTCGAATCCTCCGGGCGAGGGCAAGCCCAAGAAGAAGGTCACGATTCAGGACGTCGCGATCGCCGGGCAATAGGCGGACGGGATACTAAGGTGTGGAGGGTCCGGCGGCTGTGAGCACGACCGGACCTGCGATTCAGGAGGCAAGGGTGTCCAGCGCTACCGATCCCTGGGGCCGGGTGGACGAGGACGGCACCGTCTACGTGAAGACGTCGGGCGGTGAACGCGTCGTGGGCTCCTGGCAGGCCGGAGCACCGGAGGAGGCCCTGGCCTACTTCAAGCGCAAGTACGACGCGCTGGTCACCGAGATCGGGCTGCTGGAGCAGCGGGTGCGCACGACCGACCTGCAGCCCGCGCAGGCCCAGCAGAGCATCCAGCGGCTGCGCGAGGCGGTCACCGAGGCGCACGCCGTGGGCGACCTGGAGGCGCTCGGGCGGCGGCTGGACGGGCTGACCGAGCAGGTCGGGCGGCGGCGCGAGGAGGTCAAGGCCCAGCGCGAGCAGCACCGGCACGAGGCCCGCGAGGTCAAGGAGCGGATCGTCGCCGAGGCCGAGCGGATCGCGGTCGAGGAGACGCACTGGAAGAACGGCGGCGAGCGGCTGCGGCAGCTGGTGGAGGAGTGGAAGGCCGCCGACCGCATCGACCGGCCGACCGAGACCGCGCTGTGGAAGCGGCTGTCGTCGGCCCGCAACGCCTTCACCAAGCGCCGCAAGGTCTACTTCGCGACCCTGGACGACCAGCGCGACGAGGCCCGGCGGGAGAAGGAGCGGCTGGTCGCCGAGGCCGAGGCGATGTCGGGGTCCACCGACTGGAGCGACACCGCCGCCGCCTACCGCGACCTGATGCGCCGCTGGAAGATGGCCGGACGCGCCGCCCGCGACATCGAAGAGGACCTGTGGACCCGCTTCAAGGGCGCCCAGGACACCTTCTTCCAGGCCCGCGGCGCCGCGTTCGCCGAGCGTGACGCCGAGTTCCGCGAGCACGCCGAGGAGAAGGAGAAGATCCTCGTCGAGGCCGAGCGGCTGCTGCCGGTGCGGGACGTGCGGCAGGCCCGGCAGGCGCTGCGGACGATCCAGGAGCGCTGGGAGGCCGCCGGGATGGTGCCGCGCGAGCAGCGCGACCGGCTGGAGGGGCGGCTCCGCAAGATCGAGGAGGCCGTCCGCACCGCCGAGGAGAGCGAGTGGCGGCGCACCAACCCCGAGGCGCGCGCCCGCGCCGAGGCCACGGTGAACCAGCTGCGCAGCTCCATCGAGCAGTTGGAGAAGCGGCTGGACAAGGCCCGCGCCGCAGGGCGCGACAAGGACATCAAGGACGCCGAGGAGGCGCTGAGCGCCCGCCGCGCCTGGCTGGAAGAGGCCGAGCGCACGCTCGCCGAGTTCTCCTGACCGCCCCCGGGTCTCCTCACCGCTTGCCCCTGGGCTCTCCTGACCGCCTGCCCCCGGGCTCTCGTGACCGCCCCCTGGCCGTCCCCTCAGGCGGGGGCGGTGCGGCCCAGGAAGGCCAGCAGCCGCGACTGCTCGTCGGCCCCGGGCGGCCCCGGCAGCGCCGGCCCGATGTGCCCCGCGGCGCGCCACGCCGGGGCGATCACCTGCGCGGTCGCGAACGCGTGGTGCACCAGGTCCGGATCGAGGCGGGACGGCTGGCCCGTGGCCACGGCCAGGTCCCACGCGTGCACCAGCGGCTCCAGGATGTAGCCCTCCAGGAAGCTGCCCAGCGGCAGTTCCCCCAGCGCGCCCATCGGGACGGGCCGTTCCAGCGCGTCCGGGGTGAGGGCCGCGGTGCACTCCTTGCGGGCCGTGCGCCACGCCATCAGGACGTCGCCGGTCACGAAACGCGCCGGATCCGCGACGTCCGGAGCGGGCTCGCCGACCGCCAGCGCCCGGATCGTGTGCTGGCCGCCCGTCAGGTGCCCGGCGATGTCCCGCGCCGTCCAGTCGGGGCAGGGCGTCGCGGCGTCCCAGCCGTCCCGCGGAACGCCGGCCAGCAGGCCCTCGAAGAGGTCCAGTGCCCGGTGGTAGCCGCTGAGGTTGTGAGCCATGCTGGTCAGTGACCCGCGATCGGGCCGCCCTGTCAAGCGCTATCGCGAAGCTCGTCCCGGGCCCGCTCCGGCGGCGCCCGGAACGGTCTCACGCCTCGGCGCCCCCGCGCTCGCGGAGCATGCCGTTCATCAGCCTGATCTCCGCGTTCTGCCCGTCCACCATCGTGCGGGCCAGCCGCCGCACCCGGTCGTGACCGGTCCGTGCCAGGACCGCCTCCGCCATCGCCACCCCGCCGCGATGGTGGGCGATCATCAGGCGCAGGAAGAGGACCTCGGCGGCGCGGCCCCCGGCCCGGTCCAGCCCGGCGAGCTGCTCGCGGGTCGCCATCCCCGGCATGCGGGCGGCCCCGTCGCCGCCGCTGGACGGCGCGGGCGCCGGTGCCTCGCCGCCGCCGTGCCCGTGCCCGGACATCCAGCGCATCGGGCCCCGGGGATCGGTCTTGGGCAGCCCCCACTCGTCCAGCCAGGCCGTCATCATGCCGATCTGCGCCGACTGGGTGTTGATGATGTCGTAGGCGAGCAGCCGGACGGCCGGGTCCTTCGTCCGGTCGCGGACGACGAACGACATCCGCACCGCCTGGGCGTGGTGGGCGCTCATGTCGCGGGCGAACCCGGCCTCGGGCCCGTCCTCGGCCGGCCCTCCCGAACGGGAGGCCGCGAGCGCCGCCAGCACGGCGGCGGCGAGCAGGACGAGCGCCGCGAGGACGACGGTGGCCCGCCGTCCCCGCGCCGCGGGCGCGCCCGTGCTCACGGGGTGTTCTTGGCGCCGTCGCAGGCGGCGCCCGGCTCGGGGGTCTGCGGGCCCTTCACGAACGCCCGCAGGAACGCCTCGACCCGCTGGTCGCCCGCGTCCTGCACCTTGACCTGCCTGCCCCAGGCGGTGAGGACGATCGGGGCGTCCAGGGACGGGTAGGGGCTCATGAACGAGTAGTCGGTCGCCGTGACCTTGGCCGCGAGCCGGGTGACCTGGTCGGCGGCCAGCCCGGGCCGGTAGGCGATCCAGACCGCACCGTGCTCCAGGGAGTGGACGGCGTTCTCGTTGCGGAGCGGCTGGTCGTAGACGTGGGCGTCGCAGTTCTGCCACATGGGGTCGTGGTTGCCGCCCATCGGCGGGTTGGTCGCGTAGGTGACGGCGGAGGACGTGTGGTCGCGTCCCAGCCCGTCCTTCTCGACCAGGCCCGCGATGGAGGAGCCCGCGGACGCGGTCGACCTGGACTGAAGGAAGGCGTAGGAGACGGCGACGACCGCGACCAGGCCGATCACGGTGAAGAAGGCGATGCCGCCCCACGGCACCTGCCGCTGGGTGAGGGCGTTCTGCTTGCGCGCGCTCTGGCCGCGCGCGTTCTTGTTCCGGGCGCTCTTGGACATGCGAGCGGTCCTCTCAGGGCTGCTGTGGCTGGATGTACGGAGACGACGGCAGCGCCGGACCGCCGTCAGGGGCGGATACGGCGGCGCTGCCGGGCGGCCTTACGGCCGATCCGTCACAGCCGGAGCACCTGGAGGTGCTCCGGCTGTGACGGATCTGCCGTAAGTC
>NZ_SMKU01000329.1 GCF_004349215.1 Actinomadura rubrisoli
CACCCCGGAACGCCGGTAACCGTTTACCCGCCACGCCCCGTTGTCCCCTACACTTGACCAGGTCGAGTGGCGGCCACCACCGCCACCCCAGGCCCCCTTCGTCTAGCGGCCTAGGACGCCGCCCTTTCAAGGCGGTAGCGCCGGTTCGAATCCGGTAGGGGGTACCACACAGGTCAGCGCGCGGCGGCCCCGATCGCCGTCCATGCCGCATCGCGCTGCACGCCCACGATCTCGGACGTGATCGTGACCTCGCACTCCACAGGGCCCGCTTTCGCGGGCGGCGACCGGGTGCGATTTGCCGGCGCAACCGCGTTGCTTGGGAATCAGTCGCGCCAGAGCTGGACGAGGTAGCGTTCCTGTCCGGCGAGCCGCTGGAGGGCGGTGGCGAACTCAGGACTCTGGAACCCGGTGTGCTCTCCGATGCGGCGGTATTCCTCGGAGGTCTTTCGCCGGTTCCAAGCGCTGACCCGCGAGTGGCACGGCCCTGGATCGACCGTGAACACCTCATGCTCCACGCCGCCCAGCGTCACCAGCGCCAGCACCCCCGTTGGCCGGCGTTGCCGTTCATCAGACCGTCGACCTTTTGATCGGGACTAAGCGGCATTCCAGAAGTTGTGTTCGTAACCGAGCGGGAGCCAGGGGCTGGTCCAGGGTGCTGCGGTGTTGAGCATCTGGTCGGGTGAGTGGTTGCGGAAGAAGGCGTGGATCACGCTTGTGGGAGCCCAGGGCGTGCACGTCTTCCGCGAGGGCACGAAAGTGGCTCGTCGGCAATCTGGAGATCGCGGTACGGTCGCCCGGGGACCCGTCCCGGGTAAGGGGCCTTACGGTCGCGCGTGTGACGCCGAAGAATACCGTGGCGGCCGTTGGATGCCTGCTTGCCCTGTTGGGCGGTTGTGGCTCCGGGGCCGAGCCTGATTCCAAACCCACATCCACGTCCCCCTCGACGAGTGGGACGGCGCTGCCTGCCGCGCTGCCCCATCGTCCCCGGGAGTTGCGGGTCGACGGCATCCACTCGTGCGACCTGTTGCCGAAGGCCCAGTGGGCCGCGTTCTCAATCGTCGGCGCGACGAAAGAACCGCCGGAGGACGATATCCCGGAGAACTGCCGGTTCGATGTCTCGTCGGATTCCTATACATACGACGTCACCGTCTACGCAGACCAGGGCGTCTCTCTGACGGTGAAGGGGAAGCCGAGGATCTTCACCCGGCTGGCGGACGTGGGTGGCTTCGCGGCGACGGTGACCGACCCGCCCCTCGCCACCGCGTCCCACTGCCTGGTGCAGTTGGACGTCGCCGAGAAGCAGCACGTCGACGTCGCCATCACGGGCAGTGAGTACGAGCAGGAGGTACGAGAGGGCGGATGCGAAAAGGTGATCGCAATGGCGGGCATCGTCCTGAATACGTTGCAAACGCTGCGGCGATAATTCGGCGGCCCCGTCCGTTCGCGCCATTTGCCGGGGGCAGAGGCGTTGTAGGCCAAGGGTCCGTGGCACCAAGCTCTCTGACAGACTTCTGGCCATGGCGAATGCGACCGATTCGGGCGGCACCGGTGGACGGGTGCGCGTCGGCGTCCTCGGTCCCTTGGTGCTGGAAACGGCGACCGGCCCGACGCGGGTCGGGGGCGCGCGGCTGCGGGTTTTGCTGGCGAGGCTCGCGCTGGACGCCGGACGGGACGTCCGGCCGGCGACCTTGGTCGAGGCGGTGTGGGACGAGGCGCCGCCGGAGGAGCCCCTGCACGCGCTGCAATCGCTGGTGTCCCGGTTGCGGCGCGTCCTGGGCCGCCCGGGGCTGCTCACCTCGGGTCCGGCCGGGTACCGGCTGGCCGTCGAGCCGGACGCGGTCGACGCCGTCCGGTTCGAGCGGCTGGCTCGCGCGGGTCGGCGCTCGTACGCGGCCCGGCCCGCCGAGGCCGCCGTAACCTTGCGCGAGGCCCTGAGCCTGTGGCGCGGCCCGGCCTTGGCGGACGTGCGGGAAGCGCCGTTCGCCGCCGCCGAGGCCGAACGGCTTGAGCGGGCCCGGCTGACCGTCCTGGAGGACCGGATCGAAGCCGACCTCGCCCTGCGCGCCGACCCCGACCTGGTCGACGAGCTCGAATCGCTGACCGCCGCGCATCCATTGCGCGAACGGCTGCACGCCCAGCTGATCCGAGCCCTGGCGCTGAACGGTCGCGGCGCCGAGGCGCTGGACGCCTACCAGCGGATACGCGGCCTGCTCGCGGACGGTTTCGGCAGCGATCCCGGGCCGCAGCTCCAGGAGGCGCACCTGGCAGTGTTGCGCGGTGAACGTCCCCGTTCCCGGCGATCGCACGGCAACCTGGACGTCCCGCTCACCAGCTTCGTGGGCCGCGACGACGACGTCCGCCACGTCGTCGAACTGCTCGGCCGGGTTCGGCTGGTCACTCTGGTCGGTCCCGGAGGTGCGGGCAAGACCAGGCTGGCCAACACCATCGGACGGCGGCTCACGTCGTCCGGCGGGGTGTGGTTCCTCCCGCTGGCCCCGGTCAGCGCGGACGACGTGCCCCGCGCGGTGCTCGACCTGTTGCGGGTGCGCGAGGAGGGCGCGCAGCCGCGGCCTGTCACCACACCGGACGAGGTTCTGGGCCATCTGGTCGACACGCTCGCGGACGACGACCTGGTGCTGGTTCTGGACAACTGCGAGCACGTGATCGAGGCCGTCGCGGCGCTCGCCGAGTCCCTGCTCGTCCGGTGCCCGAGGCTGCGGGTGCTGGCTACCAGCCGGGAACCCCTGCGGATCGACGGCGAGACCTTGCACCCGGTGCTTTCGCTGGAGCTGCCCGAACCGGGGTCGACGGTGGAGCGGGCTCGCGCCTGCGCCGCGGTCCGGCTGTTCCACGACCGGGCCGCCGCGGTGCGGCCGGGCTTCGCTCTGGAAGGCGGCGCGCTGACGGCGGCGGTGGAGATCTGCCGTCGCCTGGACGGCCTGCCGCTGGCGATCGAGCTGGCCGCGGCACGGCTGCGCGCCCTGCCGGTCGAGGCGGTCGCGGCGCGGCTGGACGACCGGTTCCGGCTGCTCACCGGGGGCAGCCGCACCGCGTTGCCGCGGCACCGGACCTTGAGCGCCGCGGTGGCCTGGAGCTGGGATCTGCTGGACGCCGACGAGCGGGCGCTGCTGGAACGGCTGTCGGTCGTGCCCGGCACGTTCACCGAGGACGCGGCGGAGGCGATCGGCCGGTTGGGCGACGTGCAGGAGCTGCTGACGGCGTTGGTCGACAAGTCCCTGCTGCACCCGGTGGAGCCCGCCGATCCCGTCGAGCCGCGTTACCGCGTACTGGAGACCATCCGGGAGTACGGCCTCGAACAACTGGCCGGGCGTGACGAAGTCGACGTGGTACGCGGACGGCACGCCCGGTTCTTTCTTCATCTGGCCGAGACCGCGGACCCGCACCTGCGCACGTCCGACCAGTTGCGCTGGCTGGTCCGCCTGTCCGCCGAACGGGACAACCTGTCGGCCGCGATCCGCTGGACGGTCGAGTCCGGCGACGCCGATCTAGCGGTCCGGTTCGGCGTCGCGCTGTGCTGGTTCTGGTACCTGCGGGACAACCCGCCTGAGTCGCTGGATCTGCTCGACCGGATACTCCGGGTTCGCGGCTCGACCGAGCCGCAGGCGCGCGCGCTGGTGGTCACCGCTCACGCGCTCGCCACCGCTGAGACCATCAGTCGGCCGGACGAGTCGGAGGCGACCTTCGATCGGATCAACAAGGCCCTGAAGGACATCGCCCCCGGCGCCCACCCCATTCTGGAAATGGCCCGGTTGGCGCTCGCCATAGGCTCGGGACGCGATCGAACCGCACCGGAGATTCGTCCCCCGGACGAGCGGACGGATCCCTGGAGCCGATCGTTGGCTTTGCTGGTTCGAGGCGTCCTGGCCATGAACACCGGGCACGCCACCGAGGCAACGCACTTGCTGGCGCGCGCGCTGACCGGCTTCGAGGAACTCGGCGAGCGGTGGGGCCTGGCGATCACGCTGAGCACCCTGAATTCGGCGTTGCGGCGAGCCGGTGATCCGGCCGGTGCGCCCGCGCTGGCCGAGCGGGCCACAGGGTACTTCCGGGAGCTCGGCATGCCCGAGCACACGATGGAGAACGAGGTGGCGGCCGCGCTGCGCCGGGCTCAAACCGGCGACGTGGACGGCGGACGGCGGCAGCTGGCGGACTTGCTCGACCGGGTCGAGGGGAACGGGTCGGCGGAGTCGCAAACCCAGGTGCGCCTGGGCTTGGCCCAACTGGAGTGGCGGGCCGGACGGCCGGGCCCGGCCCGCGAACATGCCCAGGCGGGCTTGGTCGAGGCGCCGCCCGGCCGGTCGACCCCGCACCTGACCGCGTTGCTGCTGGGCGTCCTCGCCCAAGTGGACGTCGCGGAAGGTTTCCCGGACAGGGCGGTACGTCGGCTCGACCACCCGGCGGTGCACCTGACGCTGACCTGGCATACACCGGTCGCGGCCTCGATCGCGGTCGCGGCCGCCGCGATCGAGCTGGGCCGCGACCGTCCGGATCGGGCGGGACGGCTGCTCGGGGTCGCGACCCTGCTGCGGGGCTGGGACGACCTCGGCGACGCCGACGTGCGGACGATCACGCAGCGGGCCACGGCCGCCCTGGGCGCGGACGGGTTCGCGGACGATCACGCAGCGGGCGCGGCGATGTCGCGGACCGAGGCCGAAGACCTGGTTTCCGCGATCATCACCGCGCCCGTGGGCGGCCGCACCGATCAGCCGGCGTGAGCCCCGGCGGGCACGGGCTTGCCGAACATCGTGCAGGTCACGGCGGTCTGGAGCGCGTGGGCGGCCTCGGCGATCTTCGGGTCGGCCTCGAACTCGGCCCAGAACTCCGTCGAGATCAGGACGGTCGCCGTGCGGCTGCCGGTGAGGTCGGTGAGGTTGGTGGTCAGATAGCCGGGCACGCCGCCGTCATGACCCCAGACCGTGCCGCACGTGCCTGCATTGGTCTGGATGCCCAGCCCGTAGCCGGGCCCGTCCGGCCGCCGTGAATCCATCGGCACCGTGGTGCGCAACTGTGTCATCTGGGCGGCGGGCAGCAGCTTGCCGGACATCAACGCGGTGTAGAAACGGAACCAGTCCTGCGTGGTGGACACCACCGCCCCGGCCGGACCGCCCCACCCGGGGTCGATGTCGGAGACGTCCACGTGACCGTGGTGGCGCGGCCCGGCGAGATGCCTGAACTCGGCCGGCACACCCGGGGGCATGTGGGCGGCATCCGGTTCGTAGCCGCGGGCATGGGGGCCACGCCAGGTGGAGTCCGCAGGGTAGTAGGTGTGCTTGAGGCGGAGCGGCCGGGCGATCCGGTCCCGGACCAGCTCGGACAGGCTCGTCCCGGTGACCCGCTCCAGGACGGCGCCGATGGCGGCGTAGCCGGTGTTGCTGTACGACCATCTCGTGCCCGGCGCGAACAGCGGATCGTGCCTCACCCCCAGGGCGAGCAGCTCCGCCGAGGTCCACCGCCGCCGATCCTTGCCGAGGATCGAGGGCCTGATCGCCGCGTCCTCGGTGTAGTCGAACAGGCCGCTGGTGTGGTTCAGCAGCATGCGCAACGTGATCGCCTTCCCGTTGGGCACCTTGCCCGGCAGCCACTTCTCCACCGGATCGCCCAGGGCGAGCCTGCCCTCGGCGACCAGTTGCAGGACGAGCGCGGCCACCATCGTCTTGGTGTTGGACCCCATCCGGAACTCGTCCCCCACCTTGAGCAGATGGTCCCGTCTGCTCCAGGCGGCCTGCTCGGCGATCTCGACCGGCCGGCCGCGACCGTCATCCACCCGCACGATCACCCCGGGCGCTCCGGCTTCCACCACCTTCCGCGCCAGCTGCTGTAGCCGGGCACGCTGCGCCTCGGTACCGTCCCGGGTCGTGGACGGCGTGGCCGAAGCGGCAGCCGGGACCGCCACGGCCAGGCTCGCGGCCAGCGCCGAAGCCGTGAGCATGCGCAGCCAACGTGGCCGCACCGTACGAGCAGACGAGAGCATGGACCCGTTCCTCCAGGAGATGGGTGACGCGGACGACCCCACCCTCCAACCCGCCGCTCACAACCCGCACACAGCACGCTGTCAGCCGTCCGTCCGCGCGATTGGAAGCCGCTCAAGGCAAGACGGCCGAAAGTGGGCCAGGCCAGGCCCAAGAAACAGAGCGAGGAACGACCGGCAGCCAAAGCTCTCCGACGCGCGACGAAACTCCGCGCACGATGATGCGCCGCCCGCTGCCCCCCGCGTGGCCGGACCCCCTGGACGCGGTACCCGCCCCGCAGCCATGCCTTCTCCGCCTGGGCGGCGGACACGGAGTAAACGCGGCACCCGCCAGGTTGTAACACGTATTACAACAGTACATCGCAGGGAGGGGAGGCAGCCGATGAGCCTTCGTCAGTACGAGTACGCCTTGGCCGTTGCTGAAGAGGGCTCGGTGACGGCGGCGGCGGAGCTGCTGCACGTCGCCCAACCGTCGGTGTCCCAGCAGATCCGCAGCCTGGAGCGGGAACTCGGCGTAAGCCTGTTCACCCGCACGCCGACCGGACTGGTGCCCACCGTGGTCGGCCGCGCGTTTCTGCGGGAGGCGGCGGTCGCGGTGAGCGCGTCGCGGCGGGCGAGGGCGACGGCGCGGGCCGGTGCCGATGAGCTGGTGGGCGAGCTGGTGGTGGCGGCGCAGATGGGCCTGGGCACGCGGCAGCTGCCGGGTGCGCTGGGCGCGCTGCGCCGCCGCTTCCCCCGGCTGGAGGTCACGGTCTTCGAGGAGCCGAACCCCGCCGAGCTGGAGCGGCTGGGGCGCCGGGGCGTCCTGGACCTCGTCCTGGTGGCCTCGCCGTGCGACGAGGCCACTGCCGACGCCCACCACCTCGGCGACGAGGAATTCGTCGTGGTGTTGGGCACCGGGCACCGGCTGCTCGCCGCGGACCGGATCGAGCTACGCGAACTGGACGGGGAGCCATGGGTGAGGTTCGACCGCGACAGCGCACTCGACCGCGTGCTGCGGGACGTACTGCGGGACAACGAGCTGGCCCCGACCACGGTCGCCCGCGTGTCCCAGACGGCGACGGCCGTGCGCTGGGCCGCCCACGGCCTGGGAGTGACGCTCGTCCCGGCCTCCGCGGTGCCTCACGGTCACGACCACCTCGCGCGCCCGGTGTTCCCGGTCGTGTCCCAGCCCGTCGTCGCCGCGCTCCGGCACGGCGCGGGCCCGGCGGAGACGGCCCTGCTCGAACTCCTGCGTCAAGAGGTCTGGCACAAATCCGCTTTCTTCTCCCCGGTACCCTGACGGGCCGAGAAGGAGGCAGATACCACCTTGTGTCAAAGATGGCGTTCCGGAATTCCGTCGACATCACCCTCTCGGGAATTCACCGCCGTCCACGACGAGATTGCTTCCGGTCAGCCAGCTAGCCCGATCGGACGCAAGGAACAGCACCGCGTTGGCGATGTCGTCGGGCTGACCATCGCGTCCCAGCGGCACGGTGGTGGTGTTCTGGGCCGGCGCCGCTTCCAGGCGCGCCCACTGCTCCCGCGTTTGGACGCCGCCGGGGGTGGCGACTCTGCCGGGAGTCACGGTGTTGACCCGGATTCCGAACGGAGCCAACTCCAGGGCCAGTCCCCGGCTGTAGGTCTCCAGCGCCGCCTTCGCCGCCACGTAGTGCAGGAACGGTGCTACCGGGGTGAGGACCGCGGCCGAGGAGACGTGCACGATCATCCCCGAACGCCGTTCCCGCATCCCGGGCACCAGCAGCGAGTCCAGCCGCACCGACGCCAGGTAGTTCAGGTCCAGCGCGTCCTGCCACTCCTCGTCGGGAATGGCCGAGCTGCCCTCGTGCGGTCGCGCCCCACCCGCGTTGTGGACCAGGACGTCCACCCCGCCGAACGCCTCCTGCGCGGCCGCGGCGAGCGCCTCCGCTCCGGCCCGCGTCCGCACGTCGGCCTCCACGAAGGTGGCCCCCTCCGGCACCGTGCTCGTCGCCGACCTGGCGGTCGTGAGCACCTCGGCGCCCGCGTCCAGGAGTTGGCGCACGACGGCCGCTCCGATTCCGCGAGAGCCGCCCGTGACCAGGGCCCGCTTTCCGGCGAATTCTCGCGTTCCCGATCCGTTTCCAATCGTCGTCATGCCACTGTTCCTCTCAATTTCATGTTCGTCCGCTCGGCGAAACGAAACACCTCGGCGAGCTGTTTTACGGTACGTCCCGAAAAGAACGAGAGGCAAAGACGAAATGTCAGCAGGCGCCATAGGAAATTCCTATGGCCCCGGGTCGTCACGCTCACCGCGCGAGCGGCCGCGCCCTAGGACCAGTTCAACCCGCTCCATCCGCCCAGCGACGGCCATCCCGAAGGCCAGGCAAGCGGGACGGGTCCGAACCCTCCAGATGAAAAGAATCATGGCTGCCGCTTCCCGTTGATCTTGATTGTGGGGCTCTTACTGGTAACGGCCCGCTCCCCGCGGCGCACCAGCCCGGTTCGCCGGGCGGGCCGGGACGGGGAGAACTACGGCATGAACGTGCTAATGGCGCTGGGAGCGCTGGCCCCGGTGTTCGCTGCCGTGATCACCGTGGTGGACGCACGGTTGCGAGCCCGGCACGACCACCGCGCCGTCGGCGATGAGTAGCGATGCCCGCCCCGGACCTGAACCCGAACCCGCGTGGTGGCCTGCCGTGGCCAACGCCGCCGGGGCACCCGGCACGGGCGACACGATGGCGGCGATGCGGCAGGACTTCCTGGACTTCTTCGACACCGAATACGTGCTGGTGGTGCGGTTCCTGATGCGCACCGGAGCGAGCCTTGCCGACGCCGAAGACGCAGCCCAGCACATGGCGGTGCAGGGCTGGCGAAAGGTTCAGCGCGGACGGTGGAGCCAGATCGCCAACCCGCCCGCCTGGGCCCGGACGGTAGCGCTCAACCACCACCGTGCCCGCCTCCACGGCCGCAGCGAGATCCCGCTCGACCTCGGCATTGACTCCCCGGGCCCGGGCCCCGGACACGCCGAGCTCACCGGGCAGGCCCGCGACCTGGTCACCCTCCTGCAGCTCTTAGACGACGACTGCCGCGCGGTGATCGCATTCGACCTGGACGACATCCCGGCCGACCAGATCGTCGCCGCACTGGGCAAAACCCCGCAGCAGGTCCGGGACCTGCGCAAGAAGGCCCGCAAGAAACTCAAGGAACATCTGCACGCACCCGCCCGCCGCGAAGGGGGGATCGACCAGTGAACCGACCACAGCCCAACGATCCCACTGACGCGGACCTGGACGCCTTCCTGGCAGTCGGCGACGCCGAGCTGCTTGACCACGTGCGCGCACACACCCACCCTGCCGCCACCCTGTCCATTCTGCTCGCCCTTCCCGACGCCCCTCTCCCACACGCACCAGATCGACACCGCTCGACAGCCAAGCAGGACATCCAGAACCGCATCCTGGCCCACGCCCTCGACCGCGCCCTCCACCGCGCCCTCGAACACACCCTCGCATTCGCCCAGGCCCTCGACCCCAACCGTGACCTCGAACGCACCCGCATCTACGCCCTCGCCCGCAGCCACGTCCTCGTCTTCGACCTCGGCCGCGTCCGCGCCCTGGCCCGCGACCTCGACCTCGACCTCGACTTCAACCTGGACCTCATCCGCGATCATGCCCACGTCCGCGACCTGAACCGCGCCTTGGCCCGCGACCTCGAACCCCACCTCGACCGCGCCCGCAGTCTTGCCCGCAACCTTGCCCGCGACCTCGACCTCGACCGCGCCCTCATCCACGAGTTGATGCAGGCGCCGGTGGACGCCTCCGGCGTGGACCTGACCGACCTGCTGGCCGAACGACCGATGAAGGGGATGAAGACGGAAAAGGAGGCAGTGGACGCAGCACTGGAGGCGCTGGACGGAGTGGTGTGGAACGAGGCGACCCAGTGGCCGGCCGAGCTACGGGACCGGGTGGTCACCCGGTCAGTGGAGATCGGCAAGGGGCGCTACCAAGTGGGCGACGGCACCGAACGCGACCCGCACCAGACGGCCCGCATGTAGGCCAAGAGTGGGGGCCGCAATGGGCTTGGAACACCGCGCGCTGCTCAGCCACATGCTTGGGCAGCGCGCGAAGGGCGTGCCATGTCGTCAGGCGGATCCCGCAGACTCCGATGGCGTCCTGGTCAGCGGACGCGGCCGAGGTATCGGCGTCCGGGCTGGTGGGCGCCTGGATGGCGCGGGGTCTGCCCTGGGCGTCGGGACGTACTCGTCCCTGCTGACGTCCAGAAACTGAGCGATCAGGGACGCGCTCTCGTCCGGACGGGGCAGCAGCGCACGGGCGCGGCGGACCTGCTTGGCATCGAAGTAGTGGCACTACGAGCCGAGCCCGGCCGACTCGCAGCGGTGAGGTCGCCACCCTTGACTCGGCGTCCGGTGTTGCCCAGGTGCTGCCCAGGTGTTGCCAACATGCAGTCAACCCTTGACACCAGACGTGAGCGGGGGAAGCTGCTGGGGCTTTTGGGAGTGCTCAACGCGTGCGCGCGCGGAGAACTCTCGACATCGGGGATCGGCCCGGCACCTCGCGTACTCCCCCGACGACCCGCCGCAGCGGGGAGCCGCCGGGGCGGGCGG
>NZ_SMKU01000032.1 GCF_004349215.1 Actinomadura rubrisoli
ATGGGGCCTTGGTGGGACGGTCCGTCCAGCGGCGGCGGGCCCTGGTCATGCGGCGGCCCCTGGACGGGCTGCGGCGGGCCGAACCCCTCGGGGCCGAAGTTCTCCGGCGGGCCCTGGAACGCGGGCGGCGCGGACAGCCACGGGTTGTCCTCCGGCGCGGGAGGCTGGGCGGCCTGCTGCTCGCCGGGCTGTTCGGGGGCCTGCCCGGCGGACGGTGAGGGCTCCGCCTTGGGCGCGCTGGGCGGGACGGCGGCGGGCGGTACCGCCGGGTCGTCGCTCATCGCGTCCAGAGAGGCCAGCCGCTCCTCCAGGGAACGCCCGTCGTGCTCGTTCCTTGCCACCGTTTCTCCCCTCGGCACCTCAGATGATCATTCACGGAGCAAGTAGGCAATGGCCCCACGGCAGGATACCTGTGTGCTAATACCACGCATCATTTCGTAGAGGCACTTTCTACGTAGAGCCACCATCCTCAGGATGCCCGCTCCCGCGCGGGTCCCGTACCGGTCCCGCTCAGAGTGCGGGTGCGGGTGCCCGGGGCCGGTAGCGTGATCGGTATGCGTGCGATCGTTATTCGCGAGCCCGGGGACGCCGAGGTCCTGGAGTGGACCGAGGTGCCCGACCCGGCTCCGCGGCCGGACGAGGTGCTGATCGAGGTGGCGGCGAGCGCGGTGAACCGCGCGGACGTCATGCAGCGGAGGGGGTTCTACCCGCCGCCGGACGGCGCTCCCCCGTACCCGGGCCTGGAGGTGTCCGGGCGCATCGCCGAGGTCGGCGGGGACGTGACCGGCCTGCGGGTCGGGGACGAGGTGTGCGCGCTGCTCGCTGGGGGAGGCTATGCCGAACGGGTCGCCGCGCCCGCGTCGCAGGTGCTCCCGGTGCCGCGCGGCGTGGACGTGGTCGAGGCCGCAGGGCTGCCGGAGGTCGCGTGCACGGTGTGGTCGAACGTTTTCATGCTCGCCGGGCTGGACGCCGGGGAGACGCTCCTGGCGCACGGCGGCGGGAGCGGCATCGGCACGATGGCGATCCAGGTCGCGCGGGCGCGCGGCGCGCGTGTGGTGTGCACGGTGGGGAGCCCGGAGAAGGCGGCCCGCTGCGTGGAGCTGGGCGCGGAGCGGGCGGTGAACTACCGCGAGGAGGACTTCGTCGAGCACGGCCCGTACGACGTGATCCTGGACGTGATGGGCGCCAAGTACCTGGCCCGCAACGTGGAGGCCCTCGCCACCGGCGGGCGGCTGGTGGTGATCGGGTTGCAGGGCGGCGCCAAGGCGGAGCTGGACCTCGGCGGGCTGCTGGCGAAGCGGGCGTCGGTGCACGCAACCGGGCTCCGGGCCCGTCCGTTGGACGAGAAGGCGCGGATCGTGGCCGCGACGCGCGAGCACGTGTGGCCGCTGCTGGAGTCGGGGGACGTCAAGCCGGTCATCGACCAGAGGATCCCCATGGCCGAGGCGGCGCGCGCGCACGAGCTGCTCGAAAAAAGCGGTCATGTCGGCAAGATTCTGTTGACCGTGTGAGGATGAGGGAACTATGAACGAGGCTTCGAAGAACCAGTCTGAACAGGAACCGCAGGTTCTCGTGGTCGGCCCGAACGGCATCGCCCTCGAAGGCGGCGGTGACACCGACAAGGGTGAGAAGTCGGTGACCGAGATGGTCGAGCAGCCCGCGAAGGTGATGCGGATCGGCGGGATGATCCGGCAGCTCCTGGAAGAGGTGAAGGCCGCCCCGCTGGACGAGGCGAGCCGGGCGCGGCTGCGGGAGATCCACAAGTCGTCCATCAAGGAGCTGGAGGACGGCCTGGCCCCCGAGCTCGTCGAGGAGCTGGAGCGGCTGTCGCTGCCGTTCACCGAGGGCACCGTCCCGAGCGAGGCGGAGCTGCGGATCGCCCAGGCCCAGCTGGTCGGCTGGCTGGAGGGCCTTTTCCACGGCATACAGACGACGCTGTTCGCCCAGCAGATGGCGGCGCGCGCGCAGCTTGAGCAGATGCGCCGCGCACTGCCCGCGGGCATGGTCCCGCCCGGCGCGGACGACGAGCAGCCCGGCCCACGCCAGTCGTCCGGTCCCTACCTGTAATCCCTGAACCCTGCTCGTACGAGGGCGGCCGTACCCCGGACGATCGGGGTGCGGCCGTTCGGCGTCTACGGGAAGAGGCGTTCGAGGACCTCGGCCACGCCGTCGTCGTCGTTGCGGGACGTGGTGTGGGTCACGGCCG
Source organism: Actinomadura rubrisoli (assembly GCF_004349215.1). GTDB lineage: Bacteria > Actinomycetota > Actinomycetes > Streptosporangiales > Streptosporangiaceae > Spirillospora > Spirillospora rubrisoli. Next base: position 2,207 of record NZ_SMKU01000032.1, read on the forward strand.
CCAGCACGAGTGGGTGGGCGTTGGCGACGCCGTAGGACGTTCCGGCCCAGGTGAGCATCGGCAGGTCGTTGGGCATGTCCCCGAAGGCGACGACGTCGGACGCCAGGATGCGGTGCTCGGCGCACAGCGCCGCCAGGGCGCTGGCCTTGGTGACGCCCTGCGCGCTCATCTCCAGCAGGCCGCGCCCGGACGAGTGGGTCACGGTGACGAGGTCGCCGACGGCCTTCTCGGCCTTCTCGGCGAGCGGATCGGGAGCGGCGCTGGGATGGAACGCGAGCAGCTTGGTGCCGCCGCGGCTGACGAGCTCCTCGCCGTCCACGGGACGACCGCCGAGGGCCTCGGCGTCCCAGCGGCCGAGGTCGTAGCGGGCCTCGAAGACGAAGCCGTGCGGGTACTCGACGGCGAAGCGCAGCTCGGGCGCGATGGCGCGGAGCCGCTCGACCGCCTCCGCGATCACCTCGGGCGCGATCTCCTGGGCCCGCAGGACGGTCTCGGTGTGCAGGTCGTAGACGACGGCTCCGTTGGCGCAGATGGCGACGCCGTGGTGCTCGACGGCGGCGGCGATCTCGGTCATCCAGCGCGGCGGCCGGCCGGTGACCATGACGAGCATCGCCCCGGCCCGCTCGACGCGGGCCAGGGCGCCGACCGTGCGGGCGGAGATCGTCCCATCGGAGCGCACGATCGTGCCGTCGAGGTCGGTGGCGATCACGCGCGGCGAGGACTCGGTCATGTCACCTTCCAGGGCATATGGGACATACCTTAGGCGACGTCTCACCACGGCCGTCCATACGGCCCCCACCGGCCGCGCTCAGCGCTTGACCGGCTCCAGCACTTCCAGCCCCAGGAACTTCTGCAGTGCCTCGGGCACCCGCACCGAACCGTCGGCCCGCTGGTGGTTCTCCAGGATCGCGACCATCCAGCGCGTGGTGGCGAGCGTCCCGTTCAGCGTCGCGACCGGCTGGTTCTTGCCGTCGGCGTCACGGTGCCGCACCGCCAGGCGCCGCGCCTGGAACTCGGTGCAGTTGGACGTGGAGGTGACCTCACGGTAGGTGTTCTGGGTCGGCACCCACGCCTCGCAGTCGTACTTGCGCGCCGCGCTGGTTCCGAGGTCGCCCGCCGCCACGTCGATCACCCGGTACGGGATCTCGACCTTGGCGAGCATCTCCTTCTCCCACTCCAGCAGCCGCAGGTGCTCGGCGTGGGCGTCGGCCGGGTCGCAGTAGGAGAACATCTCCACCTTGTCGAACTGGTGGACGCGGATGATGCCGCGCGTGTCCTTGCCGTACGAGCCGGCCTCGCGGCGGAAGCAGGACGACCAGGCCACGTACCGCCGGGGCAGCTCGTCGATGATCTCGTTCATGTGGTACGCGGCGAGCGGCACCTCGGAGGTGCCGACCAGGTACAGGTCCTCGTTGCGCAGCTGGTACACCTCGGCGGCGTGCGCGCCGAGGAACCCGGTGCCCTCCATCGCCTCGGGCTTGACCAGCACCGGCGGGTACATCGGGACGAAGCCCGACGCGACGGCCTGCTCCATGGCGAGGTTCAGCAGCGCGTACTGGAGCCGCGCCCCGACGCCGGTCAGGTAGTAGAAGCGCGCGCCCGACACCTTCGCGCCGCGCTCCATGTCGATGGCGCCGAGGCTCTCACCGAGCTCCAGGTGGTCCTTGGGCTCGAAGTCGAACGCCGCGGGCTCCCCGACGTTCTCCAGGACGACGAAGTCCTGCTCGCCGCCGGGCGGGGCGCCCTCCTCGATGAGGTTGGGCACGATCCTGAGCAGGGCGTCGAGCTCCTCGCCGAGCCGGTCGGCCTCGGCCTCGGCGTCTTTGACCTGCTGCGCCAGCTCCTTGGCGCGGGTCAGCAGCGCCTGCCGCTCGTCGCCCTGCGCCCGGGACACCGACTTGCCGAAACTCTTCTGCTCGGCTCGCAGCCGCTCGAACGAGGTCAGCGCCGAGCGGCGCCTCCCGTCCAGGTCGAGCAGCCGGTCGACGACGGCGTCATCCTCACCGCGGGCGCGCTGCGAGGCGCGCAGCCGCTCGGGATCCTCTCGAAGAGCTCGCAGGTCAATCACAGACCTGAGGCTACCGGGCAGACCCCCTCCGGCGCGCGCGAGTAACGCCGTTCCCCCTGTGGCCGCGCGGCCTTCCAGGTCACCGCGCGGCCTTCCGGATCACCGTGCGGCCTTCCAGATCACCGTGCGGCTTTCCGGATCACCGTGCGGCGCTCGCCAGCAGGGCGTGCGCGGGGAGGGCGATCTTCCCGTCCGGCGTCGCGTACCTGGTGATGACCCCGTCGTAGGCCACCTTGATGCGGGCGACGGTCGCCGCGTCCTGGCGTCCGATGATGACGCCGTTCGTGCCGACCTTGGACAGCGCGCCGGTCTCCCACCAGTACTCGGGGTCGACGACGTGCTCCCAGGTCATCTCCTCGACGGACACGTCGGTGAAGCCCGCCTCCATCACCAGCCGCCGGAACGCCGCGGGCTCCCCGTACTCCATGAACGGAGACTCGGGGATGTCGTCCGGCACCGGCACCCCGGCCTCGTCGATCGCCTCCCGCACCGCCGTGAGGACGCCGGCGGCCGCCGGCATGGCCCAGCAGCTCAACGCCAGCCAGCCGGCGGGCCGCAGCACCCGGCGCAGCGCGGCGAGGGCCAGGTCGGGCGCCCCCACATGGTTGATCACGAAGTTGCCCGCGACCGCCCCGAACGCCGCGTCCTCGAACGGCACGTCCGGCAGCACCGCGACCCGCACGTCCAGTCCCGGGACGTTCTTGCGCGCCGTCTCGGCCATCTCCGGATCGGCGTCGAGCGCCGACACCTCGGCCCCGCGCCGGATCGCGGCGGCCGACACGATGCCCGGCCCCGTCCCGACGTCCAGCAGGCGCGTCCCGCCGCCCACCCCGGCGGCGTCCAGCAGGGGCCCGACCATGTACTGGGTCAGCCGGGCGAACCCCCGCTCGTACGAGGGGGCCCGCCCGGCCCACAGCTCCCGCTCATAAAGATCAAAGTCTTGTGGCACTCCCGCAGCGTAGCCCGCGGCGTCAGTGGTCGCCGCCGCGGACCGACTGGAGCCAGGCGGCGGCCTCGGTGAAGTCGTTGTCGTGCGTCCCGCGGCGGATCTCGGGACGGACCTGGTCGGCGCGGGCGTAGGAGCCGACGAAGCGGACGTCGGAGCAGACGCGGCGCAGGCCCATCAGCGCCTCGCCGACGCGGGCGTCGGCGACATGGCCCTCGAAGTCCATCCAGAACAGGTAGGAGCCGAGGCCGGCGCCGGTGGGACGGGACTGGATCAGCGTCAGGTTGATCCCCCGGACGGAGAACTCGTTGAGGATCTCCAGCAGGGCGCCCGGGTGGTCCTCGCCGATGAACGCGACGACGGTCGTCCGGTCCATGCCCGTGGGCGCGGGCGGCGGGCACGGGCGGCGGAGGGTGATGAAGCGGGTGACGGCGTCGGCGACGTCGTGGATGTCCTCGGCCAGGACGGACAGGCCGTAGCGGGCCGCGGCGAAGGACCCGGCGAGGGCGGCGTCGTAGTGGCCGTCGGCGACGTGCTGGGCGGCCTCGGCGTTGGACGTCGCGGCGCGCCACTCGGCGTCCGGGACGCTGTCGGCGAGCCAGCGGCGGCACTGCGGCTGCGCGATCGGGTGCGAGGCGACGGTCTTGATGTCGGCCAGCTTCGTGCCCGGCCGGGCGAGGAGCGCGAACGAGACCGGCAGGTGCACCTCGCCGACGATCTGGAGGGGCTCGCCGGTGGCCAGCTCGTCCAGCGTGGTCGGGACCGAGCCCTCGACGGAGTTCTCCAGCGCCACGACGGCGGAGTCGACCTCCTCGCGGCGCAGGGCGTCCAGGACGGCGGGCACGGTCGCGTAGGGGATGTGCTCGGCTCCGGCGGCGTCCGGGACCCGCAGGAGCGCCGCCTCGGTGAACGTGCCGCGCGGCCCCAGATAGGCGTAGCGCTTGGGCCTGCTGTCTGCGGTCACGAGATCCCCCGAGGCTCGTCCTGCCGTGGCTGAGTCGTGCCGAGTCTACTGCCCGGCACGATCATTCAGCCGTGAGCCGTAGGCGTCGGCCGTCAGGCGCGGGCCGTGGACGTGCGGTCGCCGTTGCCGAAGTCGGGCAGCGGATCGTCCATCGAGACGACCGGACCCTTACCGAGGCGGGCCGCACGCAGGGCCTGGTTCTCCTCGGGGGACAGCATCTCGACGGGGTGCCCCTCCTGGACGGCCTTGGCGTAGGTCCGGGTCTCGGTGCGCCCGTTGATCGAGCTGATCACCACGCCGTCGCCCACGGCGTTGATCAGCGCAAGCGAGAACGACCGGTGCCCGGACATCTCCTTGAGCGCGTCGTAGTGCACGATGGCGAGGTCGCGCAGGGCGCGTTCGTCGACCGTGCCGCTCGCTACCTGGAGCTGGCGCCTCAGCATATCTGCACACTCGTCGACGACCTGGTTCACCCGGTTATGGGCCACCACCGCGATGGACAGTCCGGCCACCCCGGCGACCAGGCCGGCGACGGCCACCGCGACAAGCATCACGGGGCGAGCGTACCGACCTCGACCTCCCGTTGCGAAGGATCCTCGTGTGGGGTGTCGCGGAAAAGTCGGTTCACCAGCCAAATCCCGAGGACGAAGACCATCGCCGTGGCCGCCCCGCCGAACAGATCCTGGACGACGCGACCCGCGAAAGCCTCTGTACGCGTGTGATCCGGGCCGATCAGCTTCGTCCCCCACCAGGGGACCGGGTACAGGAAGGAGACCCAGACGACGACGGCCACCAGACATCTTCGCGTGTCCCGGCCATCTCCGGCCAAGGCGCCGATCACCGGGATCATCCATACGAGATGGTGGATCCAGCCCACGGGGGACAGCAGAACCGACAGCAGCCCGGCGATCGCGACCCCCGCCATCAGCAGGCTGTAGGCGTCCGCGCCGGCCAGCCGGTCGGCGGCGGCGTAGTGGTCGGTGCCGCCGACGCGCCCCGTCACGAACGACCGCCCTCCCCCGGCCAAAAGATCTGCCGAGTACGTCGCCCGACGGGCCAGCATGAACCCGTAGTACGCCATCACCAGCACGAGGCCGAGCCACACCAGCGACCGCACCGGGCCCTCGGACACGACCCGCGCGACGATCCCGTTGATCGCCTGGTTGGTGGTGCCGTCCACCGCGCCGGTGCGGTCGCCGCCCTGGAGCAGCGCGCCGAACCAGTAGTCGGACGAGTCGGACGGCAGCAGCGCGAACGCGCCGAGCGTCGCGGCGGCGGCCGTCAGCAGCGCGTTGGCCGCCGCGTCCCGCCGTCCGGTGATCAGGAAGTAGATGAGGAAGACGCCGGGCACCAGCTTGATCGCGAGCGCGAGGCCGACGAGCATCCCGCGCGGCCAGCGCGCCGAGCGCGTGCAGCAGTCGGCGAGGCAAAGCGCCAGCAGGAACAGCCCGACCTGCCCGAAGCGGACCTGGTCGCGGACGGGGGTGAGCAAGGCCATCGCGGCGGTCAGCGCCCCGGCGGTGAACGGCGCCCAGCGGCCGGTGCGGCGGATGAGGTCGCGGAAGGCGTAGCAGACGCAGATCGCCAGCGCCCCGTACAGCAGCACCGTCCACACCCACTGCGCCGCGCGCCAGGGGAGGAGGGTGAACGGGAGGGCCAGCACGGCGGCGAACGGCGGGTAGGTGAACGGCAGGAGTTGCGGCGGCTGCGTGAGGACGTCGTACAGGGGCGCGCCGCGCAGGATCGCCCGGCCGCCCTCCCGGTAGACCTCCAGGTCGACCAGCCTCTGGTCGGGCGGGCTGCCCAGCCAGTGCGTGACGGTCGGCCTCGCGGCCACCACCACGACGGCGATCCCGGCGACCAGGATCAGCAGGTCCGCCGGGGAACCCCATCGCCGCCCGGACCGGGTGGGTTCGTCCCCTCCGCGCCCCCCACTGACTCCACGCATGCCCTCATCCTGGCCTAAGCGGGACCCATAGGCCGCTCTAGGCCGTCCCGAGCATGCAGGATACGCACCGCGGAACCCCGTCCGGACCGCGCTTCCGGACCCTTCGCGACGGCCCGCGCGGAGGGTGAGGCTCTTGTAACCTGAACGCCATGACGCAGCGGGGGCGCAAGATCACCATGTTCCTCGCCGCCGTCGTGGCCGCTGTGGCGGGCCTCGGGATCCCGTCCCCGGTTAGCGCCGAGGCCGCCGAGAGGCCCGTCGAGGGACCCGCCGCCGCCCGCACCCGGTCCCTCCCGCCCACGATCACGGGGCGGGCCGTGATCATCGGCATTCCCGGGCTGCTGTGGAGGGACGTCGACAAGAGGCGCACGCCCGCGCTGTGGGGGCTGATGGCGCAGGGCTCGGGCGGGGGCCTCAGTGTCCGCGCGACGCGGAACTACACCTGCCCGACCGATGGCTGGCTGACGCTGTCGGCGGGCCAGCGCGCGCGGCTCGCGCACGGCGACTGCGCGCTCCCGTCCGCGCCCGTCCTGCCCGGCGAGTCCTCCCCCACCGGCATGCCTCCCGAGGGCGGCGCCATCGCCGCGGGCTGGCCGGCGATCAAGGGCGACAACGCGGGCACGTCCTACCACGCCCAGGTCGGGCTGCTCGGCGACGCCGTCCACTCGGCGGGCGGCTGCACGACGGCGGTCGGGCCCGGCGCGGTGTTCGGTCTTGGCGACGGGACAGGCCGCGTCGACCGCTACGTCGCGGCCCCCGACAAGGCGACCACCGCCGACTGGACGCGCTGCGCGGTCGCCGCCGTCGACATCGACGACATGTTCCGCGCCTACCTCGCCGCCGGGGTGGACCCGCACGGCGACCAGGTCCCGGTCGAGGACCGCAAGCGCGCCGCCGCCGCGGCCGCCGCGGACCGCCGGGTCGCGCAGGTGCTGTCCGGGATCCCGTCCGGGACGGCCGTCCTGGTCGCGGGGCTCTCCGACACCGGCGTCCGCCCGCATCTGCGCGTCGCCCTCGCCAAGACGGCGGGCGGGGGAGCGGTCGGGGCGGGCCCCGGCTTTCTGTCCTCCGCCGCCACCCGGCAGGACGGGCTGGTCACCCTGACCGACCTCACCGCGACGACGCTGAAGGTCCTCGGCCTGCCCCAGCCCAAGCAGGCAGTCGGATCGGCCTGGCGGTCCGACCGGTCGAAGGCGTCGACCCGGGCCCGGATCGACGCGCTGGTGGACGAGGACGTGGCCAGCCAGGCGATTCGCAACGTCCAGGCGCAGTTCTACTGGATCCTGTTCGCCGTCCAGCTCATCCTGTACGGGATCGCGGCGCTCGCGCTGCGGCGGCTCGGCGGCGAGCCCCGCAGGCGGGCGCGGATCCTCGGCGGCACGCGGGTGATCGCGCTGCTCGGCGGGGCGGCGCCGGGCGCGTCCTTCCTCGCCGGGCTGCTCCCCTGGTGGCAGGCCCCCCGCCCGACCCTCATGCTGATCTGCGCGGTGCTCGGCTTCAGCGGCCTGCTGACGGGCCTCGCGCTCGCCGGGCCGTGGCGCCGGTCCTCGTTCGCCCCCGGACTGGTGATCACCGGGGTGACCGCGCTCGTCCTCGCGCTGGACGTGATGACCGGCTCGACCCTCCAGCTCAACACGCTCATGGGCTTCACCGCGCTCGTCGCCGGACGCTTCTACGGCTTCGGCAACCAGGCGTTCGCGCTGTTCGCCGTCGCCGCGATCCTGACGGCGGCGTGGCTGGCCGAGTTCCCGCTGCGCGCCGACCGCGACCGAGACGGCGACCGGGCGCCGGACGCGTCCGCCTCGCGGTGGGCGTTTCCGCGGAGCGGACGGGCGGCGGCCGTCGGGGTCGTCGCCGTCGTCGGGGTGATCGCCGTCGCCGTGGACGGGCTTCCCGCGTGGGGCAGCGACTTCGGCGGCGTCCTCGCGATCGTCCCCGCGTTCGCCATGCTCGCCATGATGGTCGCGGGCAAGCGCGTGTCGCCGCTCAAGCTCGGCCTGTTCTGCCTGGCGGGGCTCGCGCTGGTGCTGTTCATCTCCTACCTGAACGCGCGCAGCTCCAACCCCACCCACCTGGGCCGCTTCTGGCAGGACCTCATGGACGGCGAGGCGTGGGGCGTCATCAAGCGCAAGTTCACCGCCATGGTCGGCAGCCTCGGCTACTGGCCGTTCACCCTTCCGCTCGCCGCCGCCCTCGGGTTCCTGTTCCTGGTGCTGGCCCGTCCCAACCGGTGGCGGGGGGTCTCGCTGCTGCACCGCGCCTACGAGCACAGCATCACGATGCGCCCGGCGCTGATCTGCGCGCTGGCGGTGGGCGTCATCGGCACGCTGGTGAACGACTCGGGCGTGGTGATCCTGTCGGTCGCGTTCAGCCTGTCGACCCCGCTGATGCTCGCGGCGGGCGTCCGGTCGCTGGAGCTCGATCTGATCGACGACGCAGGCACAGGACGGCCAGCGCGGCCAGAACAGCGAGAAGGGTCCACGGAATCACCGTCGGCCGAACGTCCTTGATCAGCCAGGACAGGTCGTCCGGCATCCCGATGCGGTCGGGCGCGCGCGCGGGCAGATAGGCCAGGCTGAGGGCCGTGGTGTGGGCGAGCAGGATCCAGTCGAACCGCGTCCAGGGGAGCAGGGCCAGCAGCGCCCAGCCGAACCCGTCGTACCAGGGCAACTCGTAGGGCGCGGCGAGGAGCCAGGCGAGCACCAGTGCGGCCGCGATCCGGCGCTGTTCGTCCTCTCGCGGCAGCGCGCGCGCCAGCAGGACGAACAGCACCAGGCCGAGCGCCATGGAACCGGCCTTGATGACTTCGCGGTGGCCGCGTCCCATCGCCGCGTCCAGCAGATGCCAGGGGGTACCGAGCGAGACCATGTTGCTCGCCTCCCTGACGCGGTCCAGCGCGTGCGGTCCGGCCAGCGCGTACGACACGACCGCGACGACCACGGCGCCCAGCAGCAGCGCGCCCAGTCCCCCGAGCGCCCGCCCTCGCCGCGTGCCCTTCCACGCGTCGCGCAGCAGCGCCCATGCGGGCCCGCCGCCCACCAGGACGGCGGGCAGCTTGATCGCCGTGCCCGCGCCGACGAGGGCACCGGTGGCGAGCGCCCGTCGCCACACCGACGAGGCGGACAGGGCCGAGGTCGACACGGCGAGCGCGGCCACCATCGGCGCGATGGCCAGGACGTCGTTGTGCGCCCCCGCGATCAGGTGGAACAGCAGCAGCGGGTTGCACGTCCACAGCAGGGCCGTCCGCAGGCGCCGTTCGTCGCTCCGCGCCGTCCGGTAGAGGATCAGCGCGGTGAGCGCGAACGCGAGCGTGTTGAGGACCGACAGCGCGAACACCGTCAGCCGCACCGATCCGCCGCCGACCCAGGAGGCGAGCGCCTGCCCGCCCGTCGCGATCGGCCCGTACACCGACGGCGTGGAGCGCCATTCCTCGGGCGCGCCGACCACCGGGTCGCCCGGCAGGTCGACGGCCCGCGTCGTGTACGGGTCGTGTCCCGTCGCCGCCATCCGCCCGTACGAGGCGTAGTTCAGATGGTCGGCGGACCCGACCGGCGGCATGAACGTGAACGCGGCCGCCACCAGCAGCCCGGTGACCACCAGCGGCAGCGGCCTGACCCGCCAGCCGCGGCGCACCGCGGCGAAGCACAGCCCGAGCCCTGCCGCGCTCGCCGCCACACCCGCCACGACGAGCCCGATCACCAGGTAGGGCGAGGGGCGGACGTCCAGCGCGTACGGCGGCTCGCCGCGTCCGCCCGCCAGCGCGGGCTCGAAGACCGACGGCCCCAGCAGGGCCATGGCGAGGAAGCACGCCAAGCCGGTACCGATGGCGCATAGCCCTGCGGTTCCCTGCCGCCCGGCGGTCCCCTGCCGCCCGCCTGTCGCCGGAGCCGGGCCTGGCTGGGCGGGGGGTTCCTCGTCCGGGGGGCTTTCGGGGTCCGAGCGGGACGCGCCCGGCCCGGGACGTGTCATCGGCGGCGGCCGCGCAGCCAGGGCAGCCGTCCGGTCACAGCGGGCTCGCGGACGGCGAGCGCCCTGGCCACGTCCCGGAACTGCCGGGCGCGGTGCACCTGCGCGTGCCAGTCGGTGCCGGTGGCGCGGTGCGCGAGCGGCACCTCCACCTCCGCCACCCGGAAGCCCTTGCGCAGCAGGTCGATGGTGAGCGCCGTCTCCACGCCGAACCCGGCCGCCAGGGGGAGCGCGGCCTCGAACGCGGCCCGCGTCAGGCAGCGCTGCCCGTTGAGCGGCTGCGTGGCCTCCCAGCCCGTGGAGCGCCGGATCCCGTCGCGCGACAGCCGCACGACGAAACCGTGCCCGCCGAGCTTCACGGTCGTGGAGAACACCGCGATCGTCATGTCGGCGTCGCCCGCCAGCACCGGCTCGACCAGGGGCGCCGCGTCGCGGGCGGTGCCGGCGAGGTCGGCGTCCAGGAACAGCAGGTGGCGCGGGGCGTCGCGGCCCTCGTCCAGCAGCCGGACGGCCTCCGCGCCGCTCTCCATCGCCGCGCCCTTGCCCCGGTTCCGGCCGTGCCGGACGACCCGCGCCCCGGCCTGCCCCGCAACTCGCCCGGTGCCGTCGGACGAGCCGTCGTCGACCACCACGACCAGGTCGGCGCCGGGCAGCTCCTGCGCGGCCTTCACCGTGGCCGCGATGCGGTCGGCTTCGTCCTTGGCCGGGATGATCACCGCTACGTCCTGCATAACCGTGATCGTAGTGCGCGCCGGGACCAACCGCCGGAAAGTCCCCCTGCCGGCCCCCGGGAGCCGCCGCCCACCGGGAGGCGGCCCGTCCCAGGACAAAGCGCGACGGCCCGCGGGGGTGCTCCCCCGCGGGCCGCCGGTCGGTTACGGACGGGTCAGCCGGCGTCCAGAGCGGGCGCGGCGTCGGACACGGTGAAGACCGTGTCGAGCCCGGTGACCTGGAGGATCCGCTTCACGGCCGGGCGCGGCGCGGCGAGCTCAAGGGCGCCGCCCTGCTCCTTGAGCCGCTTCATGGCGGCGAGGAGCACGTTCATGCCGGTCGAGTCGCAGAACTCGACACCGCTCAGGTCGACCACGATGTGGTCGGCCTCGTCGCGCAGCAGGCCCGCGAGGGCCGCCTGCAGCCTGGGCGCGGTGTACAGGTCGAGCTCGCCGGTCGCCGTGACGACGGCGTGACTGCCCTGAGACGCGGTCGAGACATTCAACTCCACGTTCGGCACACTATCTCGCCCAAGGGCCGCGGGCCAGACAGTTCACCAAGTCCCGTGTGGCGCGGGCGTGTCCGGGGCGCGGCGCCCACGGAGCCTGCCCTTACGCTTTGTGAACTACGTACGGTAATGTCATGCCTCCGTTCCGTCCGGCGGCCGCGCCCGGCCCGGTGAACTGCCGGGTTCGGCTCTCCTCGGGCCGCGGAGTACGGGAGGCTGAGCAGGTGCAACAGCGGCATGGGCAGGTGGGCGGCGCCGGGTGCGCGGCCCGTGGCGCGCCATCCGCGATCATGCAGTGGGGGGTGCGCCGCAGATGAAGGCCGACCGGACGACCGACCCGCGAGAGGCACGGCTGCGCGAACGGCTGGAGACGATCCGGGCGCGTTCCGAGAAGTCCACCTCCTGGCGGACGTCCACGCAGTACCTGTCCCGTCTGATGAACAAGGACGGCTTCGTCCCGATCCGGACGCGTCTCTCCCGCGAGGACCTCGCCTTCCTCTCCGGGGCCCGGGACGAGGTCATCACGTTCGCCGAGTTGTCCGTGCGCCTGCTCGACCTGCACCGGCCGCAGGAGTCGGGGGGCATCTCCAGCGACCCCGACAACCCCATCCGGCGCTGCCGCGCCTGCATGTGGCGCTGGCCCTGCCCCACCGTCCGCGCCATCGACGAAGCCCTGAACCGCTGACGGTCAGACGGTCAGGGGGAGGCGGACCTCGAAGCGGCAGCCGGGGCCGGCGTTCGCCACTCCGATCCTGCCGGCGTGGGCCTCCACGATGCCACGGGCGATCGCGAGGCCGAGGCCCGCGCCGCCGCCGGGCGTGCGGGCCGCCTCGCCCCGGAACGCGACGTCGAACACGCGGGGCAGGTCGGCCTCGGGGATGCCGCCGCAGGCGTCCACCACCGTCACGCGGGCCTCGCCGTCGCGCACCTCGCCGATGATCTCGACCGCGCCGTCGCTGGGCGTGTGCCGGATCGCGTTGACGACGAGGTTGCGGAGCGCCCGGCCGAACTCCCCCGCGTCCACCCGGACGGGCAGCCCCTCGCGGACGTCGCCGCGGATCCGGACGCCCTTGGCGCGGGCGAGCGCCTCCGCGCCCGCGACCGCCTCGGCGACCAGGTCCGCCAGGCCCACGCGCCGCCGGGACAGCCGGAGGGCGCCCGCGTGGATCCGGGACAGCTCGAACAGGTCGTCCACCATCTCGGTGAGCCGCTCCACCTCCACGCGGATCCGCCCGTGGTAGCGGTGGACGGTGCCCTCGTCGGCGACCACCTCGTCCTCCAGCGCCTCGGCCATCGCGCGGAGGCCGGCGAGGGGGGTGCGCAGGTCGTGGCTCACCCACGCGACCAGCTCGCGGCGGCTCGCCTCCAGCGCCTGCTCGCGCTCGTGCGCGGCGGCCAGCCGGTCGTAGGCGGCCTCCAGCTCGCGTGACAGCTCGGCCAGCTCGGCGGGCAGGCGGGCGGCGGGCGGACGGAAGCGGTCCGCGCGCACTGCCTCGACGAGCATCCGGTTCGCGGCCACCAGGCGCCGCCCCAGCAGCACCGACACCGCCATCGCGACCAGCCCGGCGGAGGTGACCACCGCGAGGACGACGGCGCGGTCGTGGTCGTTCAGCAGCATCATGAACGAGATCACCAGGATGCCCGAGATGGTCGCCAGCACCGTCGCCGCGCCGACGACGATCAGCTGGGTGGCCACCGACCGCCCCCGCAGCCCGTACAGGAGCCCGAGCGCCACGGCCGCGACGACGAGCGCCGCCAGCGCCGCGTAGAACACGACCCACAGAAGGTCCTCGAACGGGATCATCATCCGCCCCCTCCCTGTGACGCGCGCGGTTCGTAGCGGTACCCGACGCCCCAGACCGTGACGATGCGGCGCGGCGCCGTGGGGTCGTCCTCGATCTTCTCCCGGAGCCGCCGCACGTGGACGGTGACCGTGGACGAGTCGCCGAACGACCAGTCCCAGACGCGTTCGAGCAGCTCGTCGCGAGTGAACGCCTGCCTCGGGTTGCGCAGCAGGAACGCCAGCAGGTCGAACTCGCGGGCGGTGAGCGCGAGCCGCCCGCCGCGCAGCGTCGCCTCGTGCGCGCTCACGTCGACCACCAGGTCCCCGTCGCTCAGCGGGCCGCCCGCCCCGGTGGGGACGAGCGCGCCCCGCGCCCGCCGCAGCACCGACCGGACGCGAAGGGCCAGCTCGCGCGGGCTGAACGGCTTGGTCACGTAGTCGTCGGCGCCCGTCTCCAGCCCGACGAGACGATCGGTCTCCGCGCCGAGCGCCGTCAGCATCACGATCGGGACGGTCGAGGTCTCGCGGAGCCGCCGGCACACCTCCAGGCCGTCCATCCCGGGGAGCATGAGGTCGAGGACGACCAGGTCGGGCGGGCGGTCCTGGGCCTTGCGCAGCGCCGTGCGCCCGTCGGCCACGCATTCGACGTCGTACCCGTCGCGGGCCAGGTAGCGGGCGACGACCTCGGCCACCGTCGGGTCGTCGTCCACTACGAGGACACGGCCGGCGTGGGTCACCACCGGGCCCTCACCAGGCCGTACGCGGACGCGAGCAGAGAGATCACCCCTTCACGCTACGGCCCCGCGGACGTCTTCCACCCCACGCGTCACCACTCCGTAAGGAAGTGATCACGGGGCGGACGTGCCGGCGGCCGGTCCCTGACGGGCCTCAGGGCCGGGACCCCAGGGGCCTCAGGGTGGGCCTCGGCCGCACGGCGGGTGGTATGAGATCCAGGGTCGTCCCGGAGGGTGATGACGGTCCAGGGGCCAGCGAATACGGTGGGGTCATGGGAAAGACAATCCTCACCATTATCGGTGTTGTGCTCGCCATCTGGCTCGTGATGAGCGTGATCGGCGCCATCCTCTCCATGCTGAAGGTCTTCTTCTTCATCGGTTTCGTGGCGGTGCTGGTCGTGCTGGCCGTCACCCTCGTCTCGAAGATGTCGAAAGCCGGTCGATAGGGCGGCCCGCCCCTCTTGCCCGCGCTTCGCCGGTGACCGCATGATGCCGAGACAACAAGGCGGTCATCGGCGAAAGGACCTACCGTGCCGGGCCTGACTGAGGTGCTGCGCGAACGCGCGGAGCTGCACCCCGATCGGATCGCGTTCATCGCGGGCGACACCGAGATCACCTACCGGGACTTCGACCGGCGAGCGGACCAGGCCGCGGCGGCGCTGGCGGCCTCCGGCGTGGGGCGCGGCGACCGGATCGCGGTCCTCGACAAGAACTCGCTGGAGTACGTCGAGCAGCTCTTCGGGGCGGCGCGGATCGGGGCCGTCCAGGTCCCGGTCAACTACCGGCTGGCGCCGAACGAGGTCGCCTACATCGTCAACGACGCGCAGGCGAAGGTGTTCATCGTCGGGGCGGATTTCGTCCCGGTCCTGGACGCGATCGGCGACGAGCTGAAGCACACGACTCACCTGGTGGTCATCGGCGGCTCCGGCCACCCCCACCACGACTACGCGGAGTGGATCGGCGCGGCCGGAGACGCCGCGCCGCACCTGGAGCGGGAGATCGACACCGCGGACGTCTTCGTCCAGCTCTACTCGTCGGGCACCACGGGCCTCCCCAAGGGCGTGATGCTGACGCACGACAACTTCAACGCGGTGCTGCCGCTGTCCAGCGACCTGTGGAACATCGACGACTCCACGGTCATGATGATCGCGATGCCGATGTACCACGTGGCGGGCAACGCGCTCACCGTCTGCGTGGTCTTCGACGGGCTCACGGGCGTCATCGCGCGCGAGCCCGACCCGACCGCGATCGCGCGGGGGATCGAGCGGCACCGCGTCACGCACATCTTCCTCGTCCCGGTGCTGATGCAGTTCATGCAGCTGATCCCGGAGGTGGCCGAATGCGACATGTCGAGCCTGCGGCTGCTGCTGTACGGGGCGTCGCCGATCAGCGAGGACGTCCTGCGCGGGGCCATGCGGATGCTGCCCACGACCGGGTTCATGCAGGTCTACGGGCTGACGGAGACCACCGGCGCGATCACCATGCTGCCCGTAGAGGACCACGACCCGGACGGCCCGAACTCCCACCGGCTGCGCAGCGCGGGCCTGCCCAACCCGACCTGCGCCTTGAAGATCGCCGACCCGGCGACGCAGGAGGAGATGCCGCCGGGGCAGGTCGGCGAGATCCTCTGCCGGACGCCGCAGAACATGAAGGGCTACTGGGGGATGCCGGAGGCGACGGCGTCCGCGCTGCTGCCGGGCGGCTGGTTCCGGACGGGCGACGCCGGCTACCTCGACGAGGACGGCTACCTCTACATCCACGACCGCGTCAAGGACATGATCATCTCGGGCGGCGAGAACGTCTACCCGGCGGAGGTCGAGAACGTCCTGATGGGGCACCCGGCGGTCGGCGACTGCGCGGTCATCGGCGTCCCGGACCAGCAGTGGGGCGAGACGCCGAAGGCGATCGTCGTGCTGACCGAGGACGTGCCCCCCGCCGACCTCATCGCCTACTGCCGAGCCCGCCTCGCGCACTTCAAGTGCCCCACGTCGGTGGAGCGCCGCGACACCATCCCCCGCAACCCCACCGGCAAGATCCTCAAGCGCGAGCTGCGCGCCCCGTACTGGGAGGGCGAGGACCGCGCCGTCCATTAGGGCGTGTCCGGCGGATCTTGGTCGCCGACTGAAGATCCACCGGACATGCCCTGGGGCCCTAGCGGAAGTTGATCACTGCTGAGAGCGGGCGGTGGTCCGACGCGCGGACGGGGGCGGCGGGCACGCCGCACGAGACGCCGGCCGACTTGGACAGGAACAGGTAGTCGTTCTTCTCCACGGCGGCGCCCCGCCAGTCCTGGACGGTCTTAGCGCCGGTGCGGGCCGGGCCGGGGCCCTGGTCGCACTCGGAGTAGTCGCGGTAGAGGACGTCGAACGCGGGGCTCTCGGGCCCGGCGGCGAGGTCCCCGCCGACGACGACGCGGCCGCCGGTGCCCGCCAGGGAGGCCAGCGCGCGGGCCTGCTTGCGGCGCCACTCGCCGCGCGGGTCCTCGTCCCAGGCGGGCGAGCTCAGCTGGGTGGTGCAGATCCGGGTTCCCCAGGCCGCGACGTCCCCGCACAACGCCACCCGGCCGAGGCGCACGGGCGAGGGAAGGCGCACCTGCCGGACGCCCGTGAGCGCCGCATCGGTGCCGACGGCGACGCCGGGCCGCCCCTGGCCGTCCGCGCACGCCGGTCCGCGGGTGAACGGCGCGAACGCCCAGCTCCACTTGGCCAGCCGTCCGGCCTTCTTGAGGGTCTGGACCTGCCCGGCGCAGACCTCCTGGAGGAACACCGCGTTCGGCCTGACCCTCCGTCCTCCGACCTCGGTGGAGGCCGCCTGCTGGACGATCCGCCTCGCCAGCTCCGCGGGCCGCGCGCCGAGCGGGCAGCCGGGGGCCGCCTCGCCGCACACGTTCCACGTCACGGCCTGGATCGTCACCGCGGGGGTCCCGCGCTCGCCGTCTGCGTGGGCCGGGCCGCCGCCGGACAGGCCGTCGATGGCGGCGCCGGCACCGGCGGCGGTGACCACCGCCGCGGCACCGCATACCGAGAGCAGGGGAAGCAGGGCGCGGGGAGATCGCACACGTTCTCCAGGAGGGGGTGGATCAGCGGGGTCGATGCCGGAATCCCACCACATCAAGATCGCGTCCGCCAGCGGTTCGCGACCGAGTCACTCGGCGAATGACGATTTCAGGCGACGATCGCGGCGCGCGGGCCTGGGAACGGGGTCCGGCGGGTGCGCGCACCCGCCGGACCCCGCGCCGGGGCACCGCTAACCGAGCACCTCGATCACGGTGCCGGCGCCGACCGTCCGGCCGCCCTCGCGGATGGCGAAGCCGAGCCCCTCGGTCATCGCGACCGGCTTGCCGAGCTCGACGGCCATCTCGACCGCGTCGCCGGGCAGCGCCATGCCGCCCTCGCCACCGAGGTCCACACCGCCGGCCACGTCCGTGGTGCGGAAGTGGAACTGCGGCCGGTAGCCGTGGAAGAACGGCCTGCTCCGGCCGCCCTCCGCGCCGGTCAGCACGCGGACCCGCGCCCGGAACCGCGTGTGCGGCCGGATCGCGCCCGGCGTACTGATCACCTGGCCGCGCCGTACCTGGTCGCGGCGGACGCCCCGCAGCAGCATGGCGGTGTTGTCGCCCGCCTCCGCGTGGTCCATCGACCGGCCGAACGTCTCCAGCCCCGTCGCGACCGTGCCGAACGAGTCGCCGAGCCCGACGACCTCGACGGCGTCGCCGAGGCGGATCGAGCCCTGCGCCACGACGCCGGTCACGACGGTGCCGCGCCCGGTGATCGTGAGCACGTTCTCCACCGGCAAGAGGAACGGCCGGTCGAGAACCCGCTCGGGGACGGGCACGTACGCGTCGATCGCGTCGAGCAGGTCGCCGATCCGGGCCGTCCAGTACGGGTCGCCCTCCAGCGCCCGCAGGCCGGACACCCGCACGACCGGGATCTCCTCGCCGGGGAACCCGTACTCCGACAGCAGCTCCCGCACCTCCAGCTCCACGAGGTCGAGCAGCTCGGTGTCCTCGACCATGTCGGCCTTGTTGAGCGCCACCACGATGTGGCGGACGCCCACCTGATGCGCGAGGACGATGTGCTCGCGGGTCTGCGGCATCGCGCCGTCCTGCGCCGAGACGACCAGCACGGCCCCGTCCACCTGCGCCGCACCAGTGATCATGTTCTTTACGAAGTCGGCGTGCCCTGGCATGTCGACGTGGGCGTAGTGGCGGTTCGCCGTCGCGTACTCGACGTGCGCGACGTTGATGGTGATGCTGCGGTCGCGCTCCTCGGGGGCGCGGTCGATGCCCTCGAACGGCACGGCGGACGCCAGCCCGCGGTCGGCGAGCACCTTGGTGATCGCGGCCGTCAGGGTGGTCTTGCCATGGTCGACGTGCCCCATCGTGCCGATGTTCAGGTGGGGCTTGTCGCGCTCGTACAGCTGCTTGGCCATGGTCTTTCGTCCTCACTGGAATCCGGAACGGACACGTGAGAACCCGCGCGGGCATCACCGGCCGTTGGGACGGCCGGGGCGGGCCCGCGGTTCTGGACCACCCCCCTCCGCTGGTTCTCCGGAGGTGGGACGGAGAGGGGTCAGCTTCGCGCGCCGTCGTCGACGGCTGCCGCTGCCGAGGAGGCAGCCGGCACCGCGCTCAGCAGGCAGTGGCCTGCGAGCGTCCGGGTGCCGGCTGCGAGGAACATGTTCCGCAGGCTACGAGGAGCGGCGGCGGAAGTCGATCGATTTTCCCTTCGGCGCCACCCGCAGGAGGAGCAGGCCCAGCGCGGCGCCGGCGAACTGGAACGCGGCGATCGCCAGGACGAGCCCGACGGGCCCCACCGCGTCGGCGAACGCGGCGGTCAACGCCGCCCCGACCGCCGAGGCCCCGATCTTGAGGCTGCCCGCCGTGGTGTTGACCTGGCCGAGCCGCCCCGGCGGTGACTCGCGCTGCCGGAGCATCAGCGTCGCCGCGAACACCGGCCCTTCGCACACGCCCGCGGCGGCGAACGCGGCCATCGCCCACGGCACGGACGGCGTCACGGCGAGGGCGGCCAGCGACGCCCCGAACGCGACGAGCCCGCCGAGCATCACCGGCTCGGCGTGCCGGGGCGTGAGCCACCGGCTGCACACCAGCGACCCGAGCAGCGACCCGACCGCCATCGCCACCAGCAGCCGCCCGCCCGCGCTCGGCTCGGCGCCGATGTGCTGCGCGAACAGGACGGCCGTCACCGCCACCCCGCCGAACCCCAGCCACGCCAGGGTCGTCGCCACCGTCAGCGCCCGCAGCACCCGCCCCTCGACCAGGACGACGAGCCCGCCCGTCACGACCCCGGTCCACCGTCCGGGCGGCGTCTCGTCCTTCTGTGGGCCGGGGAACGGGAGCAGGGGAAGCACCAGGAGCCCCACGACGGCACTGGCCACGATCGCGATCCCCGCGTATTGCCCGCCCATCGACGCGGCCAGCGCGGCGGCCATGCCGGGGCCCGCGATCGCCGCGAGGTTGTAGCTGGACGCCTCCAGCCCGTACGCGCGGGAGAGCCGTTCGGCGGGGACGAACCGCGGCAGCAGGCTGGTGAGCGCCACGACCATCGGCTCGGTGCACCCGATCACGGCGGCGAGGCACAGCGCGAGCGCCATGGGCGAGCGGCCCGCCGTCAGGAGCAGCAGGGCGGTCGCGGCGGCGTAGCCGGCGGCCAGCGCGACCACCATCCGGCGGGGCCGGGCCACCCGGTCGATCGCGTTCCCGAGCACCGGCCCGCTCAGCACGTACGGGAGCGTCATCGCGGTCTGCAGGTACCCGGCGGTGGCGGCGTGCCCCGTCCGGGCCTGGACGCTCAGGACGAGCGCCGTCGCCATGCCCTCGGCGGACACCCGGAGGAGGGTGGCGGCGGTGAGATGCAGGGGGAGCGCCGCGGGACGGCCGATCACTCCCGAATCGTGCCACACCCCCGGCACGGGCCGATCAAGGGCCGCCTAGACTCGGGAAGGTGACGGATTCGACGGCGCACGAGCACAGGGTGACCAGCGAGGTCGGGCGGCTGCGGACCGTCCTGCTGCACCGTCCGGGCGCGGAGCTGAAGCGGCTCACCCCGCGCAACAGCGACAAGCTGCTGTTCGACGCCATCCCCTGGGTCGGCCGGGCCCAGGAGGAGCACGACGCGTTCGCCGAGGCGCTGCGGTCACGCGGCGTCGAGGTCCTGTACGTCACCGAACTGCTCCAGGACGCGCTGGAGTACGAGGCCGCGCGCGATCAGGCGATCATCGACGCCACCGCCGACTTGCGGCTCGGCGACCAGCTCCGCCGCGTCGTCGAGGGGTACCTGCGCGACCTCGACCCCGAGGTCCTGTCCCACACGCTGATCGCAGGGCTGGCGCACGAGGAGCTGAAGTCCGGGCACGGCCTGGTCTACCGGCTGATGGACCGGCTCGACTTCATCATCGACCCCCTGCCCGGCCTGCTGTTCACCCGCGACAACAGCACCTGGATCGGCGACCGGGTGGCGGTGACGAGCCTCGCCATGGAGGCCCGCCGCCGCGAGGCCGCCCTGACCGGCCTGATCTACGCGCACCACCCCCGGTTCGCCGGGGTGGAGCCGGTGTACTCGCCCGCGCTGGAACACCTGGAGGGCGGCGACGTCCTCCTGCTGTGCCCCGGCGTGATCGCCGTCGGCACGGGCGAGCGGACGACCCCCGCGGGCGTCGAGCGGCTGGCACGCCAGGTCATCCCGCCGGGCCTGGCCCACACCGTCCTCGCGGTCCCGATCGCGCAGGAGCGGGCCACCATGCACCTGGACACCGTCTGCACCATGGTCGACGTCGACACCGTCGTCATGTACCCGCCCGTGGCCCACTCCCTGACCGCCTACACGGTCACCCTGGTCAATGGCGACCTCCAGGTCACCGAGCCCCGCCCCTTCCTGGAAGCCGCCGCGGACGCCATGGGCCTGGACCGCCTCAAGGTGATCGACACCGGCCTGGACCCCGTCACCGCCGAGCGCGAGCAATGGGACGACGGCAACAACACCCTCGCCGTAGGCCCGCGTCTGGCCGTCGCCTACGAACGCAACATAGAGACCAACGCGCAACTAGAAGCCGCAGGCATAGAGGTCATCCGCATCACCGGCAGCGAACTAGGCACCGGCCGAGGTGGCCCCCGCTGCATGTCCTGCCCAATCCTGCGTGTCTAATTCAGTGCCCTTGGCGTCGGGCGTTGGACGCCCTCCTTCGGCGGGCACTGCGGCGATCGCTGGCATCGCTCCGTCTCGCCTGGCGGCTCGCTGCGCGATCAGGTTCTCGCAAGCTCGAACCTGGCTTCGCACGCGATCGCAACGTTTCGGCCGTTGACACTTCCGGCTCAAGCCTTCTGTTGAGGTCCGCTGGCTCCGCTGAGGTCCGCCGTGTCTTCGGCTGTTGTTTCGCTGGAGCCGTAGGCCATCTCAAGACCTAAGAGCACCGCAACTAGCGCAGTGCTTGGGCGCCGACGGGGGCGACTGCGTCGTTGGAGTTTGGGGCGCGGGGAGCTCTTAGGACGGCCCATACGGTGGTGGAGCCGTCTTCGTGGCGGACTCCCCAGCCTTCGGAGAGCGACTCGACGATGCCTAGGCCGCGGCCGCCTAGGGAGGAGAGTGTGCCGGGGCCTCGGCGGGGTTCGGTCATGGCGCCGCCGTCGCTGACCTCGAGTTCCAGGAGGTCGCCGCGGCGGAGCCAGCAGACGCGGACCTGGCCGGACGGCAGGGGGCGCGCGTGGCGGAGGGCGTTGCTGATGAGTTCGCTGACGATCACGCTGGCGTCGTCCACGATGGATTCGTAGACCCCTGAGGCGACCAACTCAGAGCTGAGGCGCTTGCGGGCGACCGCGACGCTGGACGGTGCGTGTGGGAGCAGTACGACGCTCGACGCTCTCACCTCCCCGTGGTTTCGCTGGCTCGGACGGGACCCGCCGTCCCTCTTCCGGTACGACCGAAATGCCCTGAAGGTCCGATCCGGAAACCTGAACGCCCCAGTGTGCCACCTGCACAACGAGTCACCGGCCGTCCGGTCACGGTGATCACCCCCGGTTGCGGTGTCGGAACGCGGTGGAACGGAATGTCGTCACCAACGGCGACCAACGATGGATCTATCCAGCCAACGGCGGATTACTCCTCGCGCGCACGTTTCGTCCGTCACACCCTGTCGACACCGTACTTTCCCGCAGACGGCCACCTTTCCACCTGTCAAGTTCCCGGCAAGATCGGGCCACCACACTGTCACCTGTCCGGATCCGGCCACTATCCCTTACTTTGTGTGACTAATGACCGGTCCGCCGGAACGCCGCGTTCACCCTGCTCGACGTAGCGAGAGGCGCATGCAAGTGCCCTCCCCGGAGCCCTCGCCATCCGGGGGGCGGGACCCGTTCTCGACCCCCGGGGCGCCAACGTGAGATGCGTCACGATTGAAGTTCACCGGATGTGCGGAGATCGTCCCGCCCTGCGCCTCGGTCAGGCGTTTGACGATGTAGAGGCCCAGGCCGATGCCGCCGAAGCGGCGGCGGTCCCCGGCCTGTCCCTGGACGAAGCGCTCGAAGATCCGCTCATGGTCGCCGGGCGCGATGCCGATGCCCTCGTCCGCGACCGTCACGACGATGTCGCCGCCTTCGGTGTGGGCGCCGACGCGGACCGTCCCGCCGTCGGGCGAGTACTTGAAGGCGTTCTCCAGCAGTTGCCCGAGGACGATGTCGGTCGCCATCGCGTCCCCCCGCGCGGACGGCAGGTCCGGTGCGACGGCCAGTTCGACGCGGTGCAGCGGCGAAAGGGACCGGAAGCCCGCGACCACGCCCTCTAGGACGCGCCGCAGGTCGAACGACTCGATCGTCACGGCCAGCTCGTCGGCGCCCGCGCGGGATCCGAGCAGCAGGTGCTCGACGAGGCGGCCGAGTGACTGGGCGCGCTCGGCGATGGTGGCCACGGCGGCTCGGCGGTCGGTGCCGGCCAGCTCGTCCCACCGGTTGACCAGCGTGGACGCGAACCCCTGGACGACCGTGATCGGAGTGCGCAGCTCGTGGCTGGTCGTGGCGAGGAACAGGTCCTTGGCCTCCTCCAGGGCCTTGGCCTCCGAGACGTCGCGGAAGTCGACCACCAGCTCGCCGGTCTCCTCGATCTCGGCGGCCAGCACGTTCAGCCAGATGCCCGACTCCAGCGGGAAGGTGAGCATCTCGCCGAGCGCGGGCATGGTGAACGGCAGCGGGCGGCCGATCGCGTCGTCCGGCGGGATGCCGGTGAGGGTGTGCGCGGCCGGGTTCCACTGCCGGACGACCAGGTCGTGGTCGAGCACGGCGATGCCGTCGGCGCTGGAGTCGATGACGGCCCGCTCGTGCGCGCGCTGCCGGACGACCTCGGCGTAGGCGACGGCGTTGCCGACCGCGACGCCCGCGTGCCCGGCGAGCAGTTCCAGCAGCTCCAGCTCGGTGTGCCCGGCGTTGCGTCCGGAGAACAGCGCGTACAGCGCCCCGTACGGACGGTTCTGCAGGTAGGACAGGCCGAGCGCGATGGTGTGCAGACCGTCCAGCTCCGACCAGATCAGGTCGCCGAGACGCTGCTCGCCCGTCGCGAGCTTCACCGTCTTGCCGGAGCGCAGCAGCTCGCCGACCAGGCTCGACCGCAGGTCGGCGGACGTGCCGCGCATGTGCTCGGGCAGCCCGGACATGCTCACCAGGCGCAGCCGCTCGCCCTCGATCCGCACGAAGCCGCCCGCGTCGGCGCCGGTCAGCTCGATCAGCGCGGTCGTGATCCGGTCGAGGACGACGGCCAGATCGAGCTCGGCGTTGAGGTCGGCGACGATGTCGTTCAGCCGCCGGACGAGCCGCGCCCGCTCGGTCATGTAGTGCTGGACGATCTCGTCGTCCTCGGCCGGGTGGTACACGCCGACCCAGCCGAGCGGCGTTCCGGCCGGGTCTTTCAGCAGGCTGGTGTCGATGCGCACGTCGATGAGGCGGCCGTCCCGGTGGAAGCGGCGGGTCGCGATCGAGATCTGCCCGCCGTCGCCCGCGGCCCCATCCTTGGCCGCCTCGGGGCCCACGCGGCGCGTGAGCAGCCGCTCCTGCACCGCGTTCTGCTCGGCCTTCAGCTCGTCCGGGACGATCGGCGGCACCCGTCCGACCATCTCCTCGGCCGTCCAGCCGAACATCCGCTCGGCCGCCGGATTCCACACCGTGACGCGGTGCTTCTGGTCGAAGGCCACGATCGCATCAGCGGCGCTCTCGATGACGGCGCGCGCGATCGGATCGTGGACGTGGTGGTACACGCCTGTCATCGTGCCACCGGACCCGGGCGCGGCGCGTGGCAACCAGCGCTGAAAAGTTCCCACCAGAGGCGGGCGACCAGCGGAAGAACGCCACTTCAAGGGCCCAAGGACATCGAAACCGCCGTCAGGCGCGGACCTCCCGGGCGCGCCGCGGCGCGCCGGTCAGCGCGCGGCCCGCCGGATCCTACCGATGAGTAGGGCGGCGGCCGCGGCCACCAGGAACGACGACAGGGAGGCGCTCATCCAGCTCTGCGGGGTGAAGTGCAGCGCGTCCCGCACGTCCTCCCAGTAGCCCGCCCACCGGCTGACCGTGCCGGGGTTGATCAGCTGGTAGGCGACGAAGCCGGCCGCCCAGGCGACGACCATGCCCCAGCGGGACGGCGCCGTCCGCGAGGTGTCCCAGCCGGGTCCGCCGCCGGAGACGCCGCGGGACCTGGCGAGGTCGCGGCCCCGTCCGAAGAAGAAGTCCGCCGCGAGGACGCCGAGCATGGGCACGAACACCGAGCCGATCAGCGACAGGAAGCCCGCGTAGTCGCCGATGTCCAGCGCCAGGGCGAGGACGGTGATGCCGGTGCCCAGCGCGATCGTCAGGACGCGGCGGTCGGCGCGCGGGACGAGGTTCTGGATCGAGACCGCCGTCGAGTAGACGTTGGCGAACGACTGGTCGGCCTCGCGGAGCACGAACACCGCGAAGAACAGCACGCCGAGCGAGACGTTCAGGAACGGGTCGAAGACCTTCGTGGAGTCGCCCGCGACCAGCGCCAGGGCCAGCAGCCCGAGGATGTAGGCGATGATCTGCGTGACCGAGTAGCCGATCGAGGCCGCACCGAAGGCCCCGCGCGCGCTTCGGGCGTGCCTGGTGTAGTCGGCGGCGACCGGGACCCAGGAGATGGACACGGCCAGCGCCGCGTCCGCACCGATCCAGAAGCCGCCCCAGGACCCCTGCGTGAGGTCGGGCAGCGGCTCGCGCACGAGCTGGACGTAGAAGTAGACCAGCGCGACCATCACCGCGACCGTCACGTACCGGCGCAGCAGCCGCACCGAGCCCAGGGGCCAGATGGTCAGCACCGTGGTGATGACCCCGGCGGCGACGACGTACGTCCAGCGCGGGACGCCGTCCCAGAGCGCGCGCGCCGCGTCCGCGATGACGATCAGCTCGAACGTGCCCCAGCCGACGAGCTGCGCGATGTTGAGCACGGTCGGCAGATAGGACAGCTTCGCGCCGAACAACCCGCGCAGCAGCACCATCGCGGGCTTGCCCGTCCGGGCGCCGGGCGCCGCCGCCAGGCCGAGCATCAGCCCGCCCAGGATCGTCCCGGCGGTCATCGCGACGATGCCGGCGACGATCGACAGCGTGGGCTTGCCGTCCGCGTCCGGCGCCAGCACGGTGTACGCGCCGGAGAAGGCGAAGAGGCTGACCCCGAGGTTGGCCCAGAAGGCGCTCTGGTCCCAGAACCCGAGGACCTTCGGCGCCGGTTCGTCGAGGGTGTACGGCGCCTCGTCCCGAGGGCGCTCTTCGACGGCGGACGTCATGCGACACGCTCCCTACGCCGGCATTACCCGGACAGGTTCATGCGGTCGGCGACGCCTTGGAGGTCGCCCTCTCAGCCCGGTCGGCCCGAGCTCCCGCGGATATCGGTCGAAATGATCGTACAGCGCCCGAAATTCAGGCGACGTACGGCGGACCCTCGCCGCCGTTCTCCATCGGACGGCCCGCCTCGGCCCAGCCCTTCATCCCGCCGTCGACGTTCCTCGCCAGCCAGCCCGCCTGGTTGAGCGCCACCGTCACCTGCGCGGACCGCGCCCCCGACCGGCAGATGACGAAGATCTCCTGGTCGCGCGGGACCTCTCCGGCGCGGTCGCTCAGCTGGCCCATGGGGATGTGGACGGCTTCCGGCGCGTGACCCGCGTCCCACTCGTCCTGTTCCCGCACGTCCAGCAGGTACGCGTCCTGCGGAACGTCGGCGGCGATCACCGCCGGCACATCGTCCCCGAAAATCATCACACCCCCATGGAACCGCGCGAGGGCCCGCCGCGTCGAATCACTCATGCGGTATCGGACGCTCCTTTTCACGACGCCCGGCCTCGCCATGATCCTCTCACTGGCGGCCTGCGGCGACGAACAGTCCACGAGCAAGTCCGCCGACCAGCCCTCGGGCACGACCTCGGTCAAGCCCTCCGCTACTCCGGCGGACACCCTGACCGTCCAGGTGAGAGCCTCGGCCGAGGCTCCCGCCAAGACCTGGACGCTCAACTGCGCCCCGCCCGGCGGCGACCACCCCAAGGCCGCCGACGCGTGCACGGCACTGGCGAAGGCCAAGGAACCCTTCAAGCCGGTGCCCAAGGACCAGATGTGCACGCAGATCTACGGCGGCCCGGAGATCGCGACGGTCAAGGGCACCTGGCAGGGCAAGCCCATCGACACCAAGTTCACCCGGAAGGACGGCTGCCAGCTCTACCGGTGGAGCGCCGTCGGCCCGCTGTTCGGCAACGTTCCCAAGGTCCGTTGAACGAGCCATCCCCGTTCCGGCTCGTACGCGAGAGGGCCCCGGCCAGACCTGGCCGGGGCCCTCTGCCGTCCGTTCAGCGCGCTGCCGTCACCTCCGCGCGCTTCTCCGCGGGGGCGGCCGTCCCGGCGGGGACGGTACCGCCGGTCAGCGGCTTGAACCGCCGCAGCCGCAGGCTGTTGCTGACCACGAAGACCGAGGAGAACGCCATCGCGCCACCGGCGATCATCGGGCTGAGCAGGCCCGTCGCGGCCAGCGGCAGTGCGGCCACGTTGTAGGCGAACGCCCAGAACAGGTTGCCCTTGATCGTGGCGAGCGTCCGCCGCGACAGCCGGATCGCGTCGGCCGCGGCCCGCAGGTCGCCGCGGACCAGGGTCAGGTCGGACGCCTCGATCGCCACGTCCGTGCCGGTGCCCATCGCCAGGCCGAGATCGGCCTGGGCGAGCGCCGCCGCGTCGTTGACGCCGTCGCCGACCATCGCGACCGTGCGCCCCTCGCCCTGGAGGCGCTTGACGACGTCCACCTTGTCCTGCGGGAGGACCTCGGCGATGACCTCATCGATCCCGACGGCGTCCGCGACCGTCCGGGCGACGGTCTCGTTGTCGCCGGTCAGCAGCACGGGCCGCAGGCCGAGCGCCCTCAGCTGCCGGATCGCCTCGGCCGAGGTGGGCTTGACCTGGTCCGCGACGGTGATCACCGCGCGGGCGGCGCCGTCCCATCCCACCGCGACGGCGGTGTGGCCCTTGGCCTGCGCGGTCCGCATCGCCTCGTCGAGCTCGGGGGTGAGGTGCTGCGACCACTCGGCCAGCAGTTGCGGGCGGCCGACCAGGACGCCGTGGCCGTCCACCATGCCCTGGACGCCCAGGCCCTCGACGTTGGCGAAGTCCTCGACGGTGCCGAGCGACCCGGCCCGCTCGGCGGCGCCCTTGGCGATGGCCTGCGCGATGGGGTGTTCGGACGCGTCTTCCAGGGCGCCCGCCAGGCGGAGAACCTCGCCCGTGTCCACCCCGTCGGCGGTGTGGACGCCGACCAGGGCCATCCGTCCGGTGGTGACGGTGCCGGTCTTGTCCAGGACGACGGTGTCGACGGCGCGGGTGGACTCCAGCACCTCCGGGCCCTTGATCAGGATGCCGAGCTGCGCGCCGCGCCCCGTCCCGACCATCAGGGCCGTCGGGGTGGCGAGGCCCAGCGCGCACGGGCAGGCGATGATCAGCACGGCGACGCCCGCGGTGAACGCGCCGGCGATCCCGGTGCCGGTCCCGGCCCAGAAGCCGAGGGTGGCGACGGCCAGCGCGATGACGACCGGGACGAAGATCCCCGAGATCCGGTCGGCGAGCCGCTGGACCTGCGCCTTGCCGGTCTGCGCGTCCTCGACCAGCCGGGCCATCTGGGCGAGCTGGGTGTCCGAGCCGACTCGGGTGGCCCGCACCAGCAGCCGCCCGCCCGCGTTCACGGTCGCGCCGGCCACGGCGTCGCCGGGCCCGACCTCCACCGGGACGGACTCGCCGGTCAGCAGGGACGCGTCCACGGCGGACGAGCCCTCCTCGACCGTCCCGTCCGTGGCGATCTTCTCGCCGGGACGGACGACGAACACGTCCCCCACCGCGAGCCGGTCGACCGGGATCCGCTCCTCCCTGCTCTCACCGGCGGGACCGTCCCGGACGACCGAGACCTCCTTGGCGCCGAGCTCCAGCAGGGCCTTCAGCGCGGCTCCGGCGCGGCGCTTGGACCGCGCCTCGAAGTAGCGTCCGGCGAGGATGAACGCGATGACGCCGGACGCGGCCTCCAGGTAGATGTTCATCGACCCGTCCGAGCGGGTCATGGAGAACTCGAAGCCGTGCTTCATGCCCGGTTCGCCGGCCGTCCCGAAGAACAGCGCCCACAGCGACCAGCCGAACGCGGCGAGGGTGCCGACCGAGACCAGCGTGTCCATCGTCGCGGCGCCGTGCCGCAGGTTGGTGAGCGCGGCCCGGTGGAACGGCCAGCCCGCGTACACCACGACGGGCGCGGCCAGCGTCAGCGACAGCCACTGCCAGCTCTCGAACTGCAGGGCGGGGATCATCGCCATCGCGATGACCGGGACCGAGAGCACCACGGAGGCGACCAGCCGCTGGCGCAGAGCCAGCAGGCCGTCCGGCGGCTCGTCCTCGGCCCCGCCCTCGTCCTTGGGCGGGACGGGCAGCTCGGCGGTGTAGCCGGCCTTCTCGACCGAGGCGATCAGCTCGTCCGGGGATACCCCCTCGGGGAACTCGACCCTGGCCTTCTCGGTGGCGTAGTTGACCGTCGCGGTCACGCCCTCGATCTTGTTGAGGCGCTTCTCGATCCGGGCGGCGCACGACGCGCACGTCATCCCGCCGATCGCCAGCTCGATCCGTCCGGGTTCCGCGTCTGGTACGGCGCCGGTCGTCATCGCTCCTCCTTCTCCTCGCTCGTCCGGGATGTCAGTGCGTGTGGGTGTGGCCCTCTTCGGGCTCCTTCGCCGGTGTGCCCGCCGTTCCGGCGTTCACGGTGAACTCGGCCGTGCGGACCTTGCCCTCGTGCTGGAAGTCCAGGTAGAGACGGTAAGCGCCCGCGCTCGGCACCTCGGCGTAGAACGTGATGCCGGGACCCGGCCTCGTCTTGCCGTCGCCGGGCTCGCCGTCCGGGTGGACGTGGAGGTAGGCCATGTCACCCTCCCGGAGCGCGACCAGGTGCCCGTACGCCTCCAGGTACGGCTGGATGTTCGTGACCGACTCACCGTTCCGGCTCACCCACAGCGTGAGCTTGCTGGTGCGCCCGGGCACCAGGCTTCCGACGAGCTCGACCTCGTAGCCGTCCACCCTCGCGAACGGCTCGGCCTTCGGCAGCGGCGCGGGCGTGAAGTCGCCGGGGGCGGCGATGTCCGTCCCCAGCGTGAGCTGCTGCTTCGCGCCCTCCGGGTGGACGTCGGTGAAGAACCGGTACGTCCCGGCCTTCGGCAGCACCAGGGCCACCGCCCAGACGCCCCCGCCGACCTCCTGGGGGTGCAGGTGCTGGAATCCCGACAGGTCGCGGCGGGCGATGATCAGGTGGAGCCGCTTGCCGTGCAGGGGCGTGAAGCGGGTGACGGGCTTGCCGTCCGGGCCGTTCACGGTGAACCGGAAGTCGGTCAGCTCACCGGGGGTGAACGTCGTCCGCTGCGGGCTCAGGGTGTAGCCGTCCTGGGACACCTGGAGGCCGCCGGGTATCGGGCCGCCCGCCTTGGCCGGGGCGGCGTGGGCGCCGTGGCCCTCGTGCCCGCCCGTGTCCGCGGTGGCGCCCACAGGGCCGACGATCTTGCCGGCTCCCGCGGCGCCCCCGAAGACGACCGCCAGTCCCAGGGCGTAGACCCCCAGCTTGGTCGCGGTGTTCATCGTCCTTCGCCTCGTCTCGCGTCGTGGCTGCTGCCGTTCACTGCTTCAGTTCGTAACCGGCCTCCTCGACGGCGCCCTGGATGAGGGCGGCGTCGACGGGGCCGTCGCTGGTGACGGTCACCGTGCCGGTCTTCAGGTCCACGTCCACGCTCGTGACGCCCGCGACCCGCTCGACCTCCTCGGTGACCGCGCTGACGCAGTGCCCGCAGGTCATCCCGGCGACGGTGTAGGCGGTGGCGGTGCTCATGTCGTGTCCTCCTCGGTTGCCTGGTTTGTACCCTGGGGGGGTATCTCGTGGACCTCATCGTGCCATAACGCTTCACCCTTAACAACCCCTACCCCCTAGGGGTTGTTTCGAGATCCCGGTCACAGTTCCGGCCCGGCCGGACCTCGCCCGCGGCAGGGAGTTATCCACACCCTGGGGGCCGCGCCTCCTGTCATCTGCCCGCCACCTTGTCGACATTTACGGAGGTATGGACCTCGAAAAGCCCGTGGGGCCAGGTGGATTCCGGGTTACACACAGAGTTGTCCACAGGTATCCACAGCCCTGTGGACGGCTTCGTCGCCGTCATCGCCGATACTTGTTGACATGCCTGAGCTACCTGAGGTGGAGGCGCTGACGGACTTCCTGCGGGAGCGCGTGGTCGGCCACGCCATCGCCCGGACCGATGTTCTCGCCATCTCCGCGCTGAAGACGTACGACCCGCCGGTGACGGCGCTGGGCGGGCTCACCGTCACCGGTGCCGCCCGGCACGGCAAGTTCCTCGATCTGGACGTCGACGGGCTGCACCTCGTCATCCACCTGGCGCGCGCCGGGTGGCTGCGCTGGCGCGACGAGATCCCGTCCAGGCCCGTCCGCCCCGGGGGCAAGAACCCGCTCGCGCTGCGCGTCCACCTGGACGACGGGTCCGGGTTCGACCTCACCGAGGCCGGCACCAAGAAGGGCCTCGCGGTGTACGTCGTCCGCGACCCGGCGGAGGTGCCGGGCGTGGCCTCGCTCGGGCCCGACCCGCTGGACGGGTCGTTCACCACCGCCGTCCTGGCCGGGATCGTCGGCGGCAAGCGCGCGCAGATCAAGGGCCTGCTCCGCGACCAGAAGATCATCGCCGGGATCGGCAACGCCTACTCCGACGAGGTGCTGCACGTCGCCCGGATGTCCCCGTTCAAGATGGCCTCGTCCCTGACCGAGGACGACGTCGCGACGCTGCACGAGGCGATCGTCACCACGCTGCGGGACGCCGTGGAGCGCTCGCGCGGCCTGGAGGCCCAGGACCTCAAGGGGGAGAAGAAGACCGGCCTCCGCGTGCACGGCCGCACCGGCCAGAAGTGCCCGGTGTGCGGCGACACCATCCGGGAGGTGTCGTTCGCCGACTCGTCCCTGCAGTACTGTCCGACGTGCCAGACCGGCGGCAAGCCCCTCGCCGATCGGCGGATGTCCCGCCTCCTGAAGTAGGTCCACCGTGGACGGTCGTCCCCGGAGCCTCCACCATGGAGACGTCCCGTCCGACGCGCGCGGATGTTTTCGGGTCGTCCTGCCAACCCGGGACGGAACCGCGCCGTCTCAGACGGTGAGTGCGAAGGGAGCACGACCACGATGAGGATCGCCGACGAGCTTCTCCTGCTGGCCATCCACCCGACCGGCGGACGCCCGGTCATCGGCGACGCGGAGCTCGATCTCGGGCTGGCGGGCGCGATCCTCGCCGACCTGGTGCTGTCCGGCCGCGTGGAGCTCACCGCGGGCGGCGTCCGTCCCGCCGCCGTCACCCGCCCCCCGGCAGGCGACCCTGAGCTGGACGGCGCGTTCGCCCAGATCGTCCGGGCTCCCGGCGCCCGCGCGGCCCGCGTGATCACCGCGCTGAGCGGCGAGACCCTCCGGCTCCGGCTGCGCAACGGCCTGATCGGACGGGGCGTCCTGGCCGAGGAGGAGCAGTGGGTCCTCGGCGTGCTGACCTCCAGCAGCCATCCCGAGCTGAACCCGGCGCCCCGGCGGGAGATCCTGGCCCGTCTCGACGCGGCGCTCGGCGGCGCCGTCTCCGACGAGCGGACGGCGACCCTGCTCGCCATCGCGCACGCCTGCGACCTCGCCCGGGAGCTGTTCCCCAAGGTCCCCGGCCTGGAGAAGCACATCCCGGTGGGCTGGGCGGCCCCGGCCGTGGCCGCCGCCGTCGCCGAGATGCGCGCCGCCGCGCCCGCCGCCACCCCGGCCCGAGCCACCCCCCGCTCCTGACACAAGCAAGGGGTCAGCTGCGAAGGAGGGCGACCAGGGGGCCGAGGCCCGGGTCCGATGATGCCGCGTCGAGGGCCTCGGTGAGGGTCGCCTGGTAGGTGGGGGCGGCCTTCTCCTGCAATGCGCGCCCCTCCTCGGTGATCACGGTGTAGACGCCCCGGCGGTCCTTGGGACACATGTCGCGCCTGGTGAGGCCGGCGTCCTCCAGGCGGGCGACGAGCCGGCTGACCGAGCTCTGGTTGAGGCCGATGAGGTCGGCGAGCTCCTGCATCCGCAGCTCGCCGTCGCCTGCGTTCGAGAGGCGGCACAGGGCGCGGAACTCCGACAGCCCGATGCCGTGCCGCCGCTGCAGCGCCCTGGCCAGCAGATGCTCGACCCGGCCGTGCAGGGTCACCACGCCGTCCCAGGTCTTGGCATCCACCGGTATCGCGCTCGTCGCGCCAGCACTCATCACGCCACCTCGGCTCTCCGTTGACAGCAGCCTACATGCAGTGCCAATATCTGCATGCGCATACAACTCATGCAGGTACATGCACATTCCGTGGAGGCGATGATGGACAGTCCGCTCCTGCTCCCCTACGAAGGCCCGCACCTGGAGCTTCCCAACCGGATCGTCATGGCGCCGATGACGCGGGGGAGGGCGGACGACGAGACCGGCGTCCCGCACCCGCTGACCGCGGCGTACTACGCGCAGCGCGCGTCCGCCGGGCTGCTGGTCAGCGAGGGCATCTGGTCGAACGCGACCGGCAAGGGCGGCCCGGGGATCCCGGGACTGGTGACGGACGCGCAGGTCGAGGGGTGGCGGGACGTCACCGGCGCCGTCCACGCGGCGGGCGGCAGGATCTTCGCCCAGCTCTGGCACGTGGGCCGGATGACGCACCCGCTCATCCTCCCGGACGGCGCGACGCCCGTCGCGCCCTCCCCCGTCCGGATCGAGTCGGAGCAGATCTACACGAACCTGGGCGACGTCGACCACGTCACCCCGCGCGCCCTGACGACGGCCGAAACCGAGGCGGCAATCGCCGACTTCGCCGCCGAGGCGCGCAACGCGATCCGGGCCGGGTTCGACGGGGTGGAGGTGCACGGGGCGAACGGCTACCTCATCCAGCAGTTCCTCGCCGAGAACACCAACCGCCGCACCGACCGGTTCGGCGGCTCGCGGAACGGGCGGCTCCGCTTCGCGGTGGACGTGGTGGAGGCGGTCGCCGCCGAGGTGGGGCCCGGACGGGTGGGCCTGCGGATCTCCCCCGGCAACCCCGAGAACGAGATCGCCGAGCAGGACGCGCAGGGCACCTACCGGGCGCTCGTCGACGCCATCGACCCGCTCGGCCTCGCGTACCTGCACATCATCGAGCGCGGGGCGTACGGCGCGCTGGCCGACCTGCGGCCCCGCTGGTCGGGGACGCTCATCGGCAACTTCAACGGGCCGGAGGCCAACGGGCGGCGCACGGGCGAGGAGGTGCTCGCGGCGGGCCTGGCCGACCTCTTCTCGTTCGGGCGGCTGTTCATCTCCAACCCCGACCTCCCCGCGCGGTTCGCGACCGGCGCGCCCCTCGCCCCGTACCGTCCCGAGCTGGTCTACGGCGGCGGGGACGAGGGCTACACCGACTACCCCGCCCTGGCCCACGCGCGCTGACCCGCTCCTATTCCAGCCAGGGCGCTTCTTATGGATCTACGTTCTGCTGCGCGGCGCTCACGACGAACAAGACCCATATGAAGCGCCCTAGAGCGGGACGTCCCAGAAGGCGATCTCGTGGCGCATGCCCTGGAGGAACAGATGCTCGGCGCGGGACGGGTCGGCGCCCGACTCGTCGATCATCTGGGCGCAGCGGCGGGTCAGGGCGGCGAAGCCGGGGTCGGCGTAGGTGTCGATCCAGCGGCGATAGCGCGGCTCCGCCGGAGGGTTCTCGGCGAGCCGGACGCCGAGCGCGGAGTAGCCCCACATGCAGGGGTAGAGCGCGGCGAGCCCTTCGGCGTACGAGGCGGCGCTCTCCAGGAGGAAGGACGTGTAGGCGGCGCAGGCGGGGCCCTTCTTCGCGCCCTCCAGGTCGGCGCCGAACTCCGACGACAGCGACCGGTGCAGTTCCAGCTCGTCGTGGAACGTCGCGTGGGCCAGGTCGACGAGGTCGCCGAGGTGGGTGTCGGGAGCCTGCCAGGCGAGCCGGGAGAAGACCCGGACGTAGTCGAGCAGGAAGAGGTAGTCCTGTTCCAGCCAGGAGCGGAACACCGCCTCGCCGAGGTCCCCGCGGGCGATGCCCGCGACGGTCGGATGCCCGAGCTGCTCCTCGACCAGCGGACGGCCGAGTTCCTCCAGGTGCGAAACGAGGCTCATGCCCGCAAGTCTTCCATCTGGGAAAGACCAGACCCCGCCAGGTCGTGACCTGGCGGGGTCCTGGTCCTGCGCCGGTGTGTGGGGTCGCCTCTCGGCGAAAGGCACAACACGGCTCCAGCCGAACGGTATTCCGTGAAGGCGATAGGTGAGGCCCGGGGACACCAGGCACACCGGCTGACATATGTAACCGGCGGCCCGCCGGGATTGTTCCCCGGCCCCGGACGGCCTTGGCCGGACGGTCAGCGCGGCGTCGTCGGCTGGACGCCCGGAGCGTCCGCGAACGTGCCCGTCCGGCGGATCGTGTGCCAGCGCAGGCCCGCGCCCAGCAGTGCGGTCACCACGGACTGCACGACCACCAGGTACATCAGCTGCCGGTAGACGACCTGCTGGAGCGGCAGGGTCCACAGCGGACGGATCGGCTCGCCGTCCAGCCAGAGCGCGTAGGCACCGGCGGCGGTCTGGGCGGCGGCGAAGACCGTCCACATCAGGATCGGGGTCATCGGGTCCAGGAACACCAGCCCGTACAGGGCGAACAGGTCGACGGCGGGCGCGAACAGCGGGAGCAGCACTTGGAACACCGCCAGGTAGGTCAGGCAGCGGCGGCCGAACCGGCCCGAGCCGCCGCGCTCGAAGACCGAGCGGCGGTGCTTCCACATCGCCTGCATGGTGCCGTAGCACCAGCGGTAGCGCTGCCTCCACAGCTGCCGCAGCGACGACGGCGCCTCCGTCCAGGCGAGGGCCTTCTCCTCGTAGACGACGCGCAGGCCGGTGCGGCAGATCGCCATGGTGAGGTCGGTGTCCTCGGCGAGGGTGTCGCCCGGGACGCCGCCCACCCGCGCGAGCGCCGCCCGCCGGAACGCGCCGATGGCGCCCGGGACGGTGGGCATGCACTGCAGGACGTCGAACATCCGGCGGTCGAGGTTGAAGCCGATCACGTACTCGATGTGCTGCCAGCGGCCCAGGATCCCGCCGCGGTTGGCGACCTTGGTGTTGCCGCTCACCGCACCGACCCGCGGGTCGGCCAGCGGCGCGACGAGGTGGCGGAGGGTGTCGCGCTGGAACACGGTGTCCCCGTCGACCAGCACCAGGACCTCCGTGCCGGCCAGGGCGACGCCCGCGTTGAGCGCGCTCGGCTTGCCGCCGTTCCCCTTCCGGACGAGCCGGACGCGGGGCAGCCCGAGCGCCTGGACGATCTCGGCGGTGCGGTCGGTGGACCCGTCGTCCACCACGATCACCTCGACGGCGCCCGGATAGTCGGTGTCGAGCAGCGACATGACCGTCGCCGCGATCCCCGCCTCCTCGTTGTACGCCGGGACGATCACCGAGAGGGGCGGGAACGGGTCCGGGGGCAGCTCGTCGTACCCGGGGATACCGGGCAGGATCGGGCTCCCGCAGACAGGCCCGTCCCCCTGCCGTCCCGGCGCCTCACCGGACCGATCGGCGCCGCCGGGCCGTCCGCGGATCCGCCGGCCGCGCCGCCGCCCGCGGACGCGGCGCATATGCACGTGCGCGAACGGCAGCAGCACCACCAGGCGCGCCGCGTACAGGACGCCGGCCAGCCCGAACAGCGCGCCCAGGGCCCCGGTGAGGGTGGACGCGGCGCGCTGCGCGGTGACCAGCGTCCAGCCGACGGCCTTCTCCCGCGCCGGGACCGGGACCTCGGCGGCGGGCATCCGCAGCGCCTCCGTCAGCGTGGTGAAGCGGTACCCCTGCGGCTGGAGCCGCTCGATGATCTGCTCGACGGCCGCGAGGGTCTGCGTCCTGTCGCCGCCCGAGTCGTGCAGCATGACGACGGCGCCCTCGCCGCGCCGCTCCGCCGCCAGCGCGCTCTGGACGATCTTCGCGGTGCCGGGCATGGCCCAGTCCTCGGTGTCGCGGTCGGTCAGGACGACGACGTACCCGTCCCCGCCCGCCAGGCGGGCCGCGCGCCACTCCGCGTCGGTCAGGCCGTCCGGGCCGGACGAGTACGGCATCCGCATCAGCCGGGTGTGCACGCCCGCCGCGCCCGCGAGGGCGCGCTGCGTGAGGTCCAGTTCCAGGCGGTTCCGCCAGGCCGGCGCGGTGGCCATGTCGATGTGCGTGTAGGTGTGCGAGCCGATCTCGTTGCCCTCGCGGAGGATCCGGCGCGTCAGCCCGGGGTTCTCGGCGATGTGCGCGCCGATGGTGAAGAAGGTGGCGCGGGCGCCGCGCCGCCGCAGCAGGTCGAGCAGCCGCGGCGTCCACTCGGGATCGGGGCCGTCGTCGAAGGTCAGCGCGATCGTCTTGGCCGGCATGCGGAGGCTGTGCAGCGTGCCGCCCGCCATGTTGAGGACCGGTCCGCCCGAGGTGACCTCGGACGGGGCGGGCGCGGGATGCGCGGGCTCCACGCGCGGCGCCTCGCCGACGGCGCCGTGGGCGAAGCCGTCCAGCAGCAGGAGGACGGCGAGCGCCAGGCCGCCGAGCAGGAGCAGCACCCAGTGGCCCCGCGGTTCGCGTCGCACGGTCAGCGCGGCTTCTTCTTGCGGCCCCACGCGGGCGGGCCGGTGTGGGAGCTGCCCGGACGCGGCGTGGGCGTGGGCGTGACGGCCGGCGTTGTCCCCGGCGCCGAGGGGGTGGGCGGCGCGGACGGCGTCGTCCATGATCCGTCGCCCGCGCCGGACGGACTCACCACCGGACCGCCGCCACGGCTGCCGTCGCGGCCGCCGCTGGTCCCCGGCCTGCCCTCGCCGCGCCGCGTCCCCTCATCGGGCCCGGCCCGGCGCGGCTCGCGCCCGTTCGGGGGGCTCTCGCTCGCGCGGCGGTGGCCGGGCGGCTGGTCCCAGGTCGTCAGCGGCACGTCCGCGCCCGTCGCCACGCCGACGCCCAGCGCGCCGAGGAACAGGACGAGCGACGCGCCGGCCGCGAGCCCCAGCCGCCGCCCGAACCGTCGCCGCCGCCCGCTCGGGTCGACGAACACCGGCGCGGCCGCGCCGGTGTTCGTCTCGGCGAATGTGTCGGCGAACGGGGCGGTTTCGAGCATCTCCGTCGGCGCGTGGCCACTGGTGGCCGCCGGGATACCGGTGACGAGCAGCTCGTCCCGGCGGCCCGGGGCCCTGGTTCCGGCGGGGGCACCGGTGTCCGGACGACCGCCCTTGCCTGGCGGTTCGTCCGGAGGGGGAGCTTGTGCGGGTGCGTCGCTGATCATCTTTTCCGTCACTTCGCGCAGTGGGGGGAACGGCCCGCTCGCAATGGCGTCGTGGGCGTTCGATGCTTCAGCGCCCTGCCCGGCTTTCGTGTCACACATCGGTGAGAATCCCTGCACAATGTCGCGGGTGACGAGAGCGGAGGACAGGGCGGGCGACGCGGGGAGGGAAGAAGAGCTCCGCCGTGCCCTGCGGGAGGCGCAGAAGGGCGACGAGACGTCCTTCCGCCTGCTCTACCGCGACACCCAGCCTCGGCTGATCCGCTTCGCCGGCGCGCTCGTCGGCGCGGACGCCGAGGACGTCACGTCCGAGGCGTGGCTCCAGATCTCCCGGGACCTGCCCACCTTCCGCGGCGACCTCGACGGCTTCCGCGGCTGGACCGCGACGATCACCCGGCACCGCGCGCTGGACCATCTGCGCCGCAGGTCCCGGCGGCCCGCCGCCGACCTCCCCGTCGAGGAGCTCACCACGATCGCCGCCGAGGGCGACACCGAGATGATCGCCCTGGAGGGCCTCGCCACCGGGGACGCGCTGCGCCTCATCGCCGAGCTGCCGCGCGACCAGGCCGAGGCGGTGCTGCTGCGCGTGGTCATGGGCCTGGACGCCAAGTCGGCGGGCAAGGTGCTCGGCAAGCGCGCGGGCGCGGTGCGCACCGCGTCCTACCGCGGCCTCAAGCGCCTCGCCGACCGCCTCGCGCCGACGGCCGCGCCCGCCGCGTCACCGGGAACGGCCGCCGCCTCGCCGGGAGGGACCGCCGCCGGGTCACTCCCTGGCACCTGTGGTGACAGAACCGGCGAGCCCGGCGCTGAAGGGGTGAGATGAGCGACCACGGGACCGATCGGCTCGACCCGCGCGACGCCGAGCGCCTGCTCGACGGCGCCGATCCCGGTGTGGACGACCACGCCGGGCTCCGCGGACTGCTCGCGGCCGCCTCGGCGCCCGGGCGTCCCGAAGAGCTCGCGGGCGAGGACGCCGCCGCCGCCGCGTTCACCGCCGCCCGCACCGCCGAGACCCGCTCGGCCGGCGCACCGGCGGCGTCCAGGACGCGCCGCCGGCTGGCCGTCGTTCCCCGGGCCGTGACGGTCAAGCTCGTGGTGGCGACCGGCGTCCTGGCCGCGTTCGGCGGGGTCGCCATCGCGGCGGGGACCGGGCACCTCCCCGGACGCGACACGAAGCCGGAGCCTCCGCATCGCGTCCCCAAGATCACGCGCGATCACTACGGCACCCCGTCCGGCCCTGGCACCCCGTCCGGACCCGGCTCGCCCACCGCGCCGGGCGCGCCGTCGCCGACGCCGACGCCCTCGCCGACGCCCTCGCCCTCCAAGTCCCCGAAGGCCGGACGGCAGGAGGGGCACGGCAAGCAGGCGGGCAAGCCGGGAGCCGGTTCCGAGGAGTCCAAGAAGCCGAAGAAGGAGAAGAAGGGGAAGAAGCCGAAGAAGCCGCGGCGGTCGCACCCCCGCCGCGACCACGACCACCGGGGCCCCAACGGCAAGAACCCCGGCTCGAACGGCTCCACCCACCCCGGCCTGGCGCCCGGGAAGACCCCGAACCCGAAGGCCCCCCTCAAGTAGGCTGTCACCTGCACCTTTCTCTCTCTACGTGCATCATCTCCGTTTGGAACAAAGCATTCCGTTCTGATAGAGTGCAGGCACGGACAGAGAGAGGAACCACCATGATCCTGACCATCGGCGCCACCGCCCACTTCGGCCGCCAGACCGTCGAGACGCTGCTGGAGGCCGGCGAGCCGGTCCGCGCGCTCACCCGCGACCCGAACGCCGCGAACCTCCCTCCAGGTGCCCAGGTGGTGCGCGGGGACCTGGCCGCCCCCGAGACGCTGGCCCCCGCGCTCGACGGCGTGACCTCCGTTTTCCTCGTCCTGCCCTATGGCCTGGACCCGGCGGCGTTCCTGGACGCCGCCCGCGAGGCCGGGGTGCGGAGGATCGTCTTCCTCTCCTCCGGCGCCGTGGTCGACGGCGCCGACCGGCAGCCCGACGTGATCGCCCAATACCACCACGGCGTCGAGAAGGCGATCGCCGCGACCGGAGCGGACTGGACGTTCCTGCGCCTGTTCTTCCCGGCCATCAACGCCCTCTCGTTCGGCATGCAGCTCACGGGCGGCGACGTCATCCGCGCCCCGTACGCCGCCGCGACGAGCGCGCCCGTCCACGAGCGGGACGTCGCGGAGGTCGCGGCGCGCGTCCTCACGAGCGACGGCCACGCCGGACGGATCTACGACCTCACCGGCCCGGAGTCCCTGACGCAGGCCGACCAGGCGGCCGTCCTCGGGCAGGCGCTCGGCCG
The DNA here is from genome assembly GCF_004349215.1 of Actinomadura rubrisoli. Taxonomy (GTDB): domain Bacteria; phylum Actinomycetota; class Actinomycetes; order Streptosporangiales; family Streptosporangiaceae; genus Spirillospora; species Spirillospora rubrisoli. The sequence goes on from NZ_SMKU01000032.1 coordinate 41,988, forward strand.
CCCGCTGACCTTCGAGGAGCTGGACGACCAGCCCGTCCGCGAGCAGATGGGCCGGTTCATGGACGCCGACTTCGTCAACGCCCTGTTCGACCTCATGGCGGCGACCGTCGGCAAGCCCGCCGTGGTGAACTCCACCGTCGAGGAGATCACGGGACGCCCGGCGCGCTCCTTCGCCCAGTGGGCCGCCGACCACACCGCCGACTTCGCCTGATCGAAGCGACCCGTCAGTTCATCGCCAGATCGGCGACGAGCCCGTAGTGATCACTCGCTGCGGGCTCGACGAACACGCGGGTGCAGTCGCGGATCGCCAGCGTGGGGCCGCCGTGCAGGCCGCAGCGCACCAGGATGTGGTCGATCCGGCGGAACGGCCAGTCACCGTCCTCCATCAGCGGGTTCTCCGGCGTGTACGTGTGGCCGGGCTCATCGGGGTGGATGCGCTCCCAGGCGTCCCGGTAGCAGACGCTCATGCCGTGCAGCGACTGCCGTCCCGTCCAGAAGCGCATGCTGGCCGCGTCCGGCGCGGCATCGAAGTCACCGGCCACGACCACGTGCATCGGGCCGTCGTGCAGGCGCCCCTCGATGGCCCGCGCCGCCGCCACGGCCTGCAACTCCCGCTCGTGCTCGTACGCGAGTTGCCAGTTGGGGAAGTGGTTGACGAACAGCAGCGGCCCGATCGGATCGGGTGCCCGGACCTCGGCGACGAGGCTCGTGCAGGCGAACGCGACGGTCCGCGGCGTGACCTTCAGGTCGACCTCCGTCGCCGCCGTGATCGGCCACCGGCTCCCGATCGAGATGCCCTGCCCGTCCGGTTCCCGCTTCGCCTGATGCGCCACGACGTAGTCCGGCCCGAGCAGGTCGGCGGCCTGGTCGTAGGACGCCGTCCTGACCGACTCCTGGAACGCGACGAGATCGGGCCGCAGCTCCCGGACACCGTCGGCGATCATCTTCCGCCGTCCGGCCCAGTCGCCCCTCCGCCCCCACAGGTTCAACGTCAAGACGCGCATGCCCGCCCGCTACCCGGCCAGACGGCCCGCTAAGCGGGTCAGACGGTTAGGCCGGTTGGGCGGCGACCTGCCCGGCGTGGCTCACGACATGGTCGACGAAGCCGTACTCCCGCGCCTCCTCGGCCGTGAACCACCGGTCGCGGTCGGAGTCGGCGGAGATCCGCTCGACCGGCTGCCCGGTGTGGAACGCGACGCGTTCCTGGAAGATCCGCTTGGTGAACACCATGCTCTCGGCCTGGATCTTGATGTCGGACGCGGTGCCGCCGATCCCGCCGGACGGCTGGTGCATCAGGATCCGCGCGTGCGGCAGGGCGTACCGCTTGCCGGGGGTGCCCGCGCACAGCAGGAACTGCCCCATCGACGCGGTGAACCCCAGCGACAGCGTCGCCACGTCGTTCGGGATGAACTGCATGATGTCGTAGATCGCCATCCCGGCCGTCACCGAGCCGCCGGGCGAGTTGATGTAGAGGTGGATGTCGCGTTCGCCGTCCTCGGCGGAGAGCAGCAGCATCTCCCCGCAGATCCGGTTCGCGATGGCGTCGTCGACCTGCTGGCCGAGGACGATGATGCGCCGGCGCAGCAGCCGCTGGTAGACGTGCTCGCTCCCGAGCTGGGCGGTCATCTCGTCGGTCTTGGCGGTCGGGTGGAGAAGATGGGCCATGCCTCAAGGAGAACCGCAGGTCAGGCCCCGCGTCCAACAACACTTCCCGGCACATTCACAACCCCCGGTTGTTAATCTGGGACCATGGACGCGGACCTCCAGGGCATGCGCGCCTTCGTCGCCGCCGCCGAGGACCTTCACTTCGGACGGGCGGCCGCCCGGCTCTTCCTCACCCAGCAGGCCCTCTCCAAGCGCATCCGCCGCCTCGAAGCCGCCCTCGCCGTCCCGCTCTTCGACCGCACCACCCGCTCGGTCGAGCTCACCCCGGCCGGACGGCGCCTCCTGCCGCTCGCCCGCGAGGCGATCACGGCCTTCGAGACGGCCGTGAACGCGGTCCGCGGCGTCCCCGTCCCGCTGCGCATCGACGTCTACCACGAGCGGTTCAGCCCGATGGAGACGATCCGACGCGTCATCGCCGCCGAACCCGCGATCCGGGTCGAGGCCACCATGCGGCAGGGCCTCGCCGTCGCGCTCCCCGCCCTCCTGCGCGGCGAGATCGACGCCGCGTTCGGCCGCGCGCACGACCTCGGCCGCCCTTGGCCGGACGAACTGGCCCGCCGCCGGTTCTCCCTGGCCCCGCTGTACGCGTTCGTCCTGGAAGGGCACCCGCTGGCGTCCCGGACGGCCCTCCCTGTCCGCGACCTCGCCGCCGCCGGCATCGTGATGCCCGACCCGGGCGGCTCCACCGAATGGCGCGGCTACCTGACCCGCCTCGCGACCGAGTTCGGCATCCCGCTCCGCTTCTCCGAACCGGCCTTCGGCCTCCTCGGCTACAGGGAGATGATGGAACGCGACAACAAGGCCGTCGCCGTCGGCGAGCGGGACATGGTCCTCCCCACGGAAGAGGGCATGGTCCGCATCCCCATCACCGACCCCGTCCCCCTCTTCCCCTGGTCGGTCGT